>DASXAP010000265.1:0-21177 GCA_036406655.1 Xanthobacteraceae bacterium
GCCACGGCTCCCTTCATCGGCCTGTTCGGCACGGTGTGGGGGATCATGAACAGCTTCATCGGCATCTCGAAGTCGCACACCACCAACCTGGCCGTGGTCGCCCCCGGCATCGCCGAGGCCTTGCTGGCCACCGCCTTCGGGCTCGCCGCGGCGATTCCGGCGGTCGTCATCTACAATGTGTTCGCGCGCTCGATCGCCGGCTACCGGGCGCTGCTCGGCGACGCCTCGGCGGAGGTGCTGCGCCTGGTCAGCCGCGAGCTCGACCGGCAGGCCGCCGCCCCACCGGCGCCCATGCGCCGCACCTTGTCGGTCGCCGAGTGAAGCCATGAGCGTCCGCCTCGACCACGGCGAGGACTCGCCCGACGAGATGCACGAGATCAACGTCACGCCGTTCATCGACGTGATGCTGGTGCTGCTCATCATCTTCATGGTGGCGGCGCCGCTGGCGACCGTCGACATACCGGTCAACCTGCCGGGGGCGAGCGCGCAGCCGCAGCCGCGGCCGGACAAGCCGCTTTATCTGACGGTGAAGGCCGACCTTTCGCTGGTGCTCGGCAACGATCCGGTCAGCCGCGAGCTCCTGTCGTCGGCGCTCGAGGAGGCGACCGACGGCGACCGCAACGCCCGCATCTACCTGCGCGCGGACAGGAGCGTGGCCTATGGCGAGGTCATGGAGGTGATGAACCTCCTGCGCCGCGCCGGCTATTCCACGCTCGCGCTGGTCGGATTGGAGAAGGTTGCGCCGTGACCGCGGTCGCCGCCGAGCCCTCGTCCGATCTGCCGCGCTGGCTCGTCGCCGGCACCGTCGTCGTGCTGGCGCATGGGGCGCTGGCGGCGGCGCTGCTGCAGTGGCGCGAGCCGGTCGAGCCGGTCGAAGTCGTGGGCGCGATCGTGGTCGAGCTCGCCCCGGAATTCATCGCCGCGCCCGAGCAGGTGCAATCCGAGGCCGTGCCGGAGAAGAAGATCGAGAAGGTTGAGAAGGAGCAGGAGGAGAAGGCCGCCACGGCCGACGAGGAGAAGGTCGAGCAGAAGCTCGAGCCGCAACCGGTCGAGCAGCTGCCGCGGGAGGCGGTGCCGGTCACCACCCCGGCGCCGGCCGAGCCGCCCAAGGTCGCGGCGTTGCCGGCCGGCCCGGTCGAAGGGCCGAAGTCGAGCCTCGCGGACGTGAAGGCGATGCAGACGTGGATCGGGAAGATTTCGGCGGCGATCGAGCGAAAGAAACGCTACCCCGCGGCGGCACTGGCGCGCCGCGAGCAGGGCGTCGCCCAGGTCTCCTTCACCCTCGACCGGCAGGGCCGAGTGACCGAGAGCCGCGTCGTGCGCTCGTCGGGCGCGGACGACCTCGACCGGGAGGCGCTGGCGCTCCTCGCCCGCGCGCAGCCCTTCCCGCCCTGGCCGGCGCGCGACGGCGGCCCCGAGCACATGAGCCTGACGGTGCCGATCCGCTTCAGCCTGAAGTGAGCATGCTCTAGAATCGATAGCCGATGCTCAGCCTCACCTGGTGCCGCTCGAAGTTGGTGAGGTCGAGAGCTGCCGGGTCCTCCGCCGCTCTGCCGGCGACCTGCATGCTCCAGGTCGCGGTGATCCGCCAATGCTCGGACGGCGTGAAGAACACGTTCGGCCCAAGGAAGAATGCGTGACCCGCGAAGGCATCGAAGCCGAGGCTCTCGTGCTGCCGCAGATAGCGCGCCTCGAGCCCGACAAACAGCCCGGGCCCGACCTGCTGCATGATCGCCGCTCCGAGCCCGAACGTCGCCTCGCGCCAGCGCTCCCCGGTGACCTCCGAGCGCACCGCTTCGGGCTCGTAGAGAAGATTGAACGCGGCGACCAGGCGCCCGGGAACGAGCTCCCTGTCCATCAGGATTGCCAGCGCGGCCCCGTGCCGGGTGACCGGCTGACCGCTCGTCTCGTCGACGCGGGCCCAATGCGGCTCCGCGAGAAGGGTGAGGCCCGGCCCGGCACGTGCCCGGTCCAGCAGCCGATAGCGCATGTCCAGCGAGAGCCCGGCGAAAGCCCCCCGCCGGAGATCGTCGAGCTCGGGCACGCCGGATATGTCGTGATAGCTCTCGCTCGCGCCCAGCTCGAAACGAAGATTGTCCACCGGCGTATATTCCATCCCCAGCACATGCGAGCGCGCGGCATACGCGCCGCTGCGCTTGCCCAGACGGCCGGTGCTCTCGCTCTCGATCTCCTTCTCGCCGCCCTCGCCGACATCGGTGCCGGTGACGAAGCCGAACATGTGCTCGGTATCGAGCTCCGCCCTCGTCTCGCCCGCGCGCGGCTCGGCCCGCAGCTGAGCGGGTGGGCCCAGCGCGGCGAGCAGCGCCAATCCTGTTGCTGTCAGGCCGGCATAAAGCCCAGCATGACCGGGCCTTTCCCGTTGTCCCGGCCACCGAGCGGCGGCGGAGCGGCGCAACCAGCAGGCGGGACGCATGCGAGCCTCATGTCGCGCCGGGCAGTTCGAGCTCGCGATCCTATTCCACTCTGTCCATGGTCGCCTGCGGCGGGGATGCCACACCGCGCAACTATTCGCGGCGGCTGCCGAAAGGCCGCAGCGGCACACGGGGATGACCGGCATCCTGGCGCCGGCCCGTTTCCCGCGCTTCTCGCTCGTGTAAAGTTTTGTAAAGAGGAGAGGGGCAGGGCGCCTTACACGCGGTTGCCGGCGCTCCAGCTCCAGAAGTCGCGACCTTCCTCGCGCAGGAAGCGCGCCAGCACCATGTTGTGCACCTCCGAGGCGCCGTCGACCAGGCGGGCGGCGCGGGCGTAGCGATAGATCCATTCGAGGATGGTGTCCTTCGAATATCCGCGCGCGCCGTTGAGCTGGATGCCGACGTCGGCGGCCTGATGCAGCGTGTCGGCGACGTGCACCTTGGCCATCGACACTTCCTTGCGGGCGCGGTCGCCCTGGTCGAGCTTCCAGGCGGCGTGCATCACCAGGAGCCGTCCGATCTGAATCCGATGCGCCACCTCGCCGAGCTTGATCTGCACGCTCTCGCGATCGGCGAGGCGCACCCCGAACCCCTGGCGTTCCGCCACATAGGCCTGGGCGATCTCGAGGCAGCGCTTGGCGAGCCCGAGCCAGCGCATGCAATGGGTGAGGCGCGCCGGCCCGAGCCGGATCTGGGTCGCGCGCAGCCCGTCGCCGACCTTCATCAGCACGTTCTCGTCCGGCACCTCGAGCCCTTCGAAGAGAAGCTCGCAGTGGCCGCCATGCTCCTGCGGCCCCATGATCGGGATGCGCCGCAGGATGCGCCAGCCCGGCTGGTCGCGGTGAAACAGGAAGGCGGTGAGCCCGTGGCGCGGGTCGTCCGAGGTGCGCGCGATCAGGATGAAATGATCGGCGCCGCCGGCGCCGGTGATGAACCACTTGTGGCCGTCGATGATCCAGCCGCCCGGCTGCTTGCGCGCCCGGGTGCGGATCATGCCGGGATCGGAGCCGCCGCCCGGCGCCGGCTCCGTCATCGCGAAGGAGGAGCGCACTGCCCCCTCGACGATGGGCCTGAGCCACCTGTCCTTCTGCGCCGGCGTGCCGGCGCGCGCCAGAAGATTCATGTTGCCGTCATCGGGCGCCTGGCAGTTGAAGGCGAGCGGACCGAAGATCGAGCGGTTGGCCTCCTCGTACATCGCCGCCCAGCCCACGATCGGCAGCGCCATGCCGCCGTACTCCTTCGGCGCCTGCGGCGCCCACAACCCTTCGGCTTTCGCCTTGGCCTGCAGGCCGCGCAGCAGATCGAGGCGGAGATTCTCGTGGTCGTCGTAGCTTCCGGGCTCGGCTTCGAGCGGCAGCACGTGCTCCTCGACGAAGCGGCGGGTGCGCAGGCACACGTCCTCGATCGCGGGCGGGAGGGTGAAGTCCATGGACAGGTTCTTTGGTTCCTCGGGTGGGCAAAATCGCCTGGCGCGACGTTGCGATGATGGTAAAGCGCCCGAGCGATTTTGCCCACCCGAGTCCGCCACAGAGGCAGTGGGCAAACGCGCTCAATGTGGAACGTCCACTCGAGCCACCCGTCAGGCGCGGTTGCCCGCGCTACGAAAATTCATCACCCGCGCAGCGCCACCATCTGGCCGCCGTCGACCACGATCGTGGCGCCGGCGATGAACCGCCCGGCGTCGGAGACCAGCAGCAGCAGCGTGCCGTCGAGATCGCGCTCCTCGCCGAAGCGCCCGACCGGGATCTCCCGCTTGATCGCCGCCCCGTGCTCGCCGAGTAGATAATCGCGGTTCATCTCGGTGACGATCCAGCCCGGGGCGATGGCGTTGACGCGCACGCCCTTGAAGGCGAGCTCGAGGGCGAGCGCCCGCGTGAGCTGGACGATGCCGGCCTTGGCCACCGCATAGGCGACCGTGCCCTTCGCGACCCCGAATCCGAGCACCGAGGCGATGTTGACGATGGCGCCCGTCTCGCCGGCGGCGAGCATGCGGCGCGCCGCCTCCTGCGCCCAGAAGAACACCGCATCGAGATTGGTGCCGAGAACGCGCCGCCATTCCTCCTCCGGCAGCTCGACGGCGCGGCCGGCATGGGCCACCCCGGCATTGTTCACGAGGATCGTGACGGTGCCGAACGCGCGCTCGGCAGCGTCGAAGGCGCGCGTCATCGCGCCGCGGTCGAGCACGTCGGCCTCCACCGCGAGCGCGCGGCCGCCCGCCTTCTCGATCCGCTGCGCGAGAGAGGCGAGCCGGTCGGCGCGGCGCGCGATCAGCACCGCCGCCGCTCCCTGCTGCGCCAGCACCTCGGCAAAGCGCACGCCGAGCCCGCTCGAGGCGCCGGTGACCAGCGCGACGGAGCCCGTCAGGTCGAATAGTTCCGCTGCCCCCATGTGCCTGTCATTCCTGCAACCGCCCTCGACTCCGGTTCCGGCGCGGAGGATACTCGATCATCCGCTTTCGCGGGGCGACAATCGGCAATCAATGCGAGGTCCCCATGGCCGTGCAGGAGCAACTTCATGATCACCACGGCTCGGAGCTGAGCGAGACGCAGCTGCGGGTGCGCGCGCTCGAGACCGTGCTGACCGAGAAGGGCTACATCGATCCGGCGGCGCTCGACGTCATCATCGAGGCCTACGAGACCAGGGTGGGGCCGCACAACGGGGCGCGGGTCGTGGCCAAGGCCTGGAGCAATCCGGCCTTCAGGCGCGCGCTCCTCGACGATGCGTCGCGAGCGGTGAGCGCGCTCGGGCACGAGAGCCGGGTCGGCGACCACCTGGTCGCGGTCGAGAACACGCCCGCGCTGCACAACATGGTCGTCTGCACGCTGTGCTCCTGCTATCCGTGGGAGATCCTCGGGCTGCCGCCGGTCTGGTACAAGTCGGCGCCCTATCGCTCGCGCGCGGTCAAGGACCCGCGCGGGGTTCTCGCCGAGTTCGGGGTCAAGCTGCCCAGGGAGACCCGGATCAGGGTCTGGGACTCGACCGCGGAAACCCGCTTCCTGGTCCTGCCGATGCGCCCGGAGGGCACCGAGGGCTGGAGCGAGGAGCGGCTGGCGCAGCTCGTCACCCGCAACAGCATGATCGGCACCGGCCTGCCCAGGCAGGCAAAGGAGATTGCCTGATGGACGGCGTGCACGACATGGGCGGCATGGACGGCTTCGGCGAGGTCGAGGTCGAGGCCGACGAGCCTGTCTTTCACGCGCCGTGGGAGGGGCGGGTGCTGGGCATGCAGCGCGCGCTGGCCTATGCCGGCGCCTGGCCGATCGATGCGGCGCGGTTCGCGCAGGAGCGGCTGGCACCCGCCGCCTATCTCACCGCTTCCTATTACCAGCGCTGGGCGCTCGGCATGGAGAAGAACGTGGTCGAGCGCGGCTTCGCCGGGGCTGACGAGCTCGTGGCGGGGCATGCGCTGCGGCCCGGCAAGACGCTCGAGCGCAAGCTCACCCCCGACGTCGCCAAGGATGGGATGACCCGCGGCTCGTTCTATCGGCAGGCGCGGGCGCCTGCCCGCTTCAAGGTCGGCGACCGGGTGCGCACCCGCAACATTCATCCTGCGACCCACACCCGCCTGCCGCGTTACGCGCGCGGGCGCGTCGGCACGGTCGAGCTCATCCACGGCTGCCACGCTTTTCCCGACACGGTCGCCATCGACAAGGGCGACGATCCGCAATGGCTGTACACCGTGGTCTTCGACGCCGCCGAGCTGTGGGGAGCGGACGCCGATCCGACCACGAAAGTGTCGATCGACGCGTTCGAGCCCTATCTCGATCCGGCATGAATCGTGACGTGACCTCGATCGACCCCGCCGCCGCCAAGCAGGCGACGCAAGCCGTTCCCGGCATCCCGCGCGATCGCGAGGGGCCGGTCTTCCGCGAGCCGTGGGAGGCGCAGGCCTTTGCCATCGTGCTCGCGCTGCATGAGCGCGGCCTGTTCACCTGGCCGGAATGGGCGGCCACGCTCGCCGAGGAGATCAAGCGCGCGCAGGCGCTGGGTGATCCCGACACCGGGGAGACCTATTACCGGCATTGGCTCAACGCGCTCGAGCGCATCGTTGCCGAGAAAGGCGCCACCGACGCGCCGACGCTCGCCCGCTACCGCGACGCGTGGGACCATGCCGCCGGGCGCACCCCGCACGGCATCCCGATCGAGCTCCGGCCGGAGGATTTTCGGTAGGATGGGTGGAGCGCGCGCCGCGCGCGATACCCATCGCCTTCTGCTCGGCGATGTGATGGGTATCGCCCCCTGCGGGCAGGCTGGCCGCCACCTCGGTAGGATGGGTGGAGCGCGCGCCGCGCGCGATACCCATCGCCTTCTGCTCGGCGATGTGATGGGTATCGCCCCCTACGGGGGCCTCCACCCATCCTACGAAGTCGTGCGTGACCTGCGCCCTACTCCGCAGCCACGCGGGCGGCCTGCTCCACCCGCTCGACCTTGGCCGCGCAGTACTTGAACTCGGGAATCTTGCCGAACGGATCGAGCGCCGGATTGGTGAGCAGGTTGGCCGCCGCCTCGACGAAGGCGAAGGGAATGAACACCACCCCGTCGGGGATTGCATCGTCCTGGCGGACGGCGAGCTCGACCGCGCCGCGGCGGGTGGTCACGCGGATCATGTCGCCCGCCTCGATGCCGAGCCGGGCGATGTCCGCGCGCGACAGGCTCGCCACCGCCCCCGGCTCGAGCGCATCCAGCATCGCCGCGCGCCGGCTCATGGCGCCGGTGTGCCAATGCTCGAGCTGGCGCCCGGTCGAGAGCACGAACGGATACTCCGCATCCGGTCTCTCGTCGGGCGGGACGATCCGCGCCGGCACGAGCTTGCCGCGCCCGTCCTGGGTCGGGAAGCGGTCGCCGAACACGACGTCGTGGCCGGGCGCGTCGGGCGCGTCCGTAGGATAGGTCACCGCGCTCTCCCGCTCGACCCGCTCCCAGGAGATGTTGGCGAGCGCGGGCATCAGCGACGCCATCTCGGTGTAGATCTCGCTGGGATGCCGGTAGTTCCAGTCGAGCCCGATCCGGCGGGCGATCTCCTGGGTGATCCACCAGTCCACCCTCGCCTCACCCGGCAACGGCAGCGCTGCGCGTCCCATCTGCACCTGGCGATTGGTGTTGGTGACGGTGCCGTCCTTCTCCGGCCAGGCGGATGCCGGCAGGATCACGTCGGCGAAGGCGGCAGTCTCGGTGAGGAAGAGATCCTGCACCACGAGGTGCTCGAGATGCGCGAGCGCCGCCCGCGCGTGGTTGAGATCGGGGTCGGACATCGCCGGGTTCTCGCCCATGACGTACATGCCCTTGATCTCGCCCGCGTGCACCGCCTTCATGATCTCGACCACGGTCAGCCCGCGCTTGGGATCGAGCTTGGCGCCCCAGGCCGCCTCGACCTGGGAGCGGAAGTCGGGATCGTCGACCGCCCGATAGTCGGGGAAGAACATCGGGATGAGCCCCGCGTCGGAGGCGCCCTGCACGTTGTTCTGGCCGCGCAGCGGATGCAGACCGGTGCCCGGCCGCCCGATCTGCCCGCAGATGAGCGCGAGCGCGATCAGGCAGCGGGCATTGTCGGTGCCGTGGACGTGCTGCGACACGCCCATGCCCCAGAAGATGATCGCCGACCTCGCCCGCGCATAGCTGCGTGCCACCGCGCGCAGCGTCTCGGCGGGGATGCCGCAGATCGGGGCCATCTCCTCCGGAGTGAAGTCCCTGATGTGCTCGGCAAAGGCTTTGAAGTTCGCGGTCTGCGCCTCGACATATTGCCGGTCGTAGAGCCCTTCCGTCACGATCGTGTTGAGAATGGCGTTGAGCATCGCAACATCGGTGCCGGGCTTGAACTGCAGCATGTGCGCGGCGTGGCGCTTGAGCGCCTGCCCGCGCGGATCCATCACGATCAGCTGCGCCCCGCGCTTGGCCGCCTGCTTGAAGAAGGTCGCGGCCACCGGATGGTTCTCGGTCGGGTTGGCGCCGATCACGACGATGACGTCGGAATTGCGGCACTCGTTGAAGGTCGCGGTCACCGCCGCCGAGCCAATCGTCTCGAGCAGCGCCGCGACCGAGGAGGCGTGACACAGCCGGGTGCAGTGATCGACATTGTTGGTGCCGAAACCGGCGCGGACGAGCTTCTGGAACAGGTAGGCCTCCTCGTTGGAGGCCTTGGCCGAGCCGAAGCCGGCGAGCGCCTTGGCGCCGTCGCGATCGCGGATCGTCCGCAGCCCGGTCGCGGCGCGGTCGAGCGCCTCGTCCCAGCTCGCGGGCCGGAAATGAGTCCACGGATTGGCGGGATCGACCACATCGCCGGCGCGCTTGGCGACCCCATCCTTGCGGATGAGCGGCTGCATGAGCCGGTGCGGATGGCTGACATAATCGAAGCCGAAACGGCCCTTGACGCACAGCCGGTTCTCGTTGGCCGGCCCGTTGCGGCCACTGACGTAGAGGAGCTTGTCGTTCTTGACCTGATAGGTGATCTGGCAGCCGACCCCGCAATAGGGGCAGACGCTCGCCACCTCGCGGTCGGGGAAGTTGACGCGCACATTGGCGTCGTCGAGGAGATTTGCCGGCATGAGGGCGCCGGTCGGACAGGCCTGCACGCATTCGCCGCAGCCGACGCAGGTGGATTTCCCCATCGGATCGTCGAAGTCGAAGACGATCTTCTCGGTGTGGCCGCGGCCGGCCATGCCGATCACGTCGTTGACCTGCACCTCGCGGCAGGCGCGGACGCACAGATTGCACTGGATGCAGGCGTCGAGATTGACCGCCATCGCCGGATGGCTGCGGTCGGGGAGCGGCACGGCGCGGCGCGGAAACCGGCTCGTGCCGACGTCCTGCCGCTCCGCCGTCTTCCAGAGCTCGGATAGTGGATCCCGCGCTGCGCCCCGGGGGGGCTGGTCGGCGACCAGAAGCTCCAGCACCATCCGCCGGGCGGTCCGCGCGCGCTGCGTCTGCGTCCTCACCCGCATGCCGGGCGCGGGCGTGCGGATGCAGCTTGCCGCCAGCACGCGCTCGCCCTCGATCTCCACCATGCAGACCCGGCAATTGCCGTCGGGGCGATAGCCCGGCTGGGGCAGGTAGCACAGGTGCGGCAGCTTGATTCCCAGCCGGTGCGCGGCCCGGAAGATCGTCTCGCCGGCGCGAATGTCGACCTCGCGGTCGTCGATGAGAAAGGTCGTGGGCTTGGGGTCGCTCGGCATGGGATCACTCATCCATCATGACCAATCCTGCAGCGGCTTGCCCAGTTCCTCGGGAAAATACCTGAACACGCTGAGCAGCGGATTGGGCGCCGCCTGGCCGAGGCCGCAGATCGAGGCGTCGCGCATCGTGTCGGAAAGCTCGATCAAGAGCTCGCGGTCCCAGGGGCCCGACGCCATCAGCTTCACCGCCTTCTCGGTTCCCGCCCGGCACGGCGTGCACTGGCCGCAGCTCTCGTCCTCGAAGAAGCGCATCAGGTTGAGCGCCACCGCCTTGATATCGTCCTTGTCGGAAAGCACCACAACCGCGTGCGACCCGACGAAGCAGCCGTACTGCTCGAGGGTGCCGAAATCGAGCGGCTCGTCCGCCATCGATGCCGGCAGGATGCCGCCGGAAGCGCCGCCCGGCAGATAGGCCTTGAAGCGGTGGCCCTCGGCCATGCCGCCGCAGTATTCCTCGATCAGCTCGCGAGCGCTCACTCCGGCAGGAGCCAGCACCACGCCCGGCCGCCTGACCCGGCCGGAGACCGAGAAGCTGCGCAGCCCCTTGCGGCCGCGGCGGCCGTGCGAGGTGAACCAGTCGGCGCCCTTCTCGACGATGTCGCGCACCCAGTAGAGTGTTTCCACGTTCTGCTCCAGCGTGGGGCGGCCGAACAGGCCGACCTGGGCGACATAGGGCGGGCGATGCCTCGGCAACCCGCGCTTGCCTTCGATCGACTCGATCATCGCCGATTCCTCGCCGCAGATATAGGCGCCGGCGCCGCGCCGCAAATGCAGCCTGACGGGGCTCGCCAGGCCGGCGCGCTCGAGCTTCGCGATCTCGTCGGCGAGCATCAGCCGGACCTCGGGATATTCGTCGCGGATGTAGATGTAGGCCTCGGTCGCTTCCACCACCCAGGCGGCGATGAGCATCCCTTCGATGAAGCGGTGCGGATCCCGCTCGAGGTAATAGCGGTCCTTGAAGGTTCCGGGCTCGCCCTCGTCGGCATTGATCGCGAGCAGCCGCGGCGCAGGCTCGGCGCGCACCAGCGTCCACTTTCGCCCGGTGGGAAAGCCGGCGCCGCCCAGCCCGCGCAGCGCGGCGTCGCTCACCGCCTTGATGATGTCCTCGCGCGTGCGCGTGCCGGCGCGGCACGCCTTGAGCAGCGCGTAGCCGCCCGCGCCCAGATAGGCGTCGAAATGGTTCGGCGTGGGGTAGGAGTGCGCGTGGGTGCCGGCTGCGGCGGCCGCCGCGGCACTTTCGACAGTGGCGTGCATCACCTGCACGTGGCCCACGGCGCAGACCGGCGCGCGGTCGCAGGCGCCCATGCACGGAGCCCGCAGGATGCGCACGTCGCGCCCGAGCCGGTTGGGCAGCTCCCGCAGGAGGCGTCCGGACCCGGCCATGGCGCAGGAGAGCGAGTCGCACACCCGCACGGTGACCGGCGGCGGCGGCGCCTCCTCCTCCTTCACCACGTCGAAATGCGCATAGAAGGTCGCGACCTCATAGACCTCGGTGAGCGCGAGCTTCATCTCCTGCGCGAGCGCGGCGAGATGCGCCGCCGAAAGATGGCCATGGCGGTCCTGGATGAGGTGCAGGTGCTCGATCAGGAGATCGCGCCGGCGCGGGCGCTCGCCCAGGAGCGCGCAGACCTCGGCCAGCGCCCGGGGATCGACCTGGCGACCCTTGGGCGTCCTGCGCGGGCGGTTGCGCCGTCCGAGCCCGCCTTCGGGGGTGCGCGCGTCCATCAATCGGGAATCCTCCAGTCCTTCCAGAGGGGCCTAAAGGGGTAGTGCCTGATTTTGCCGCGAGGCGCCAGCCCCGGTGCAAGGGGCCGGAAAGCAGGATATATGAGCGCCAGGAAACCGATGCAGCAGAGGGAAATCGTGGCCGATAAACTGCGCAAATTCGCAGTCGTTCTGGAGTCGGAGGAGGAAGGAGGCTTCACCGTCCGGGTTCCGGCGCTGCCCGAGATCGTGACTTACGGCAAGGATGAGGCGGAAGCGCTTGCCATGGCGGCGGACGCCATTCGCCTCGTGGTGCTGGACATGACCGCACGCGGCGAGTCGATCCCGCAGCCATTGCCGACTCATCTGCCCGAGTGATCCGTCGTGCAGGATCACGTTGCCGCTCACGGCGAGAATCTAGAGCACGTTCCGATCCAATGGAATCAACGTCGTCATGGCCGGGCTTGTCCCGGCCATCCCGATACATGAGGCACCATGGTGTCCCAGCAATCGGGATGCGCGGGACATAAGCGCGTTCCACGCGCGTCTGCGACGCGCTTCTGCCCGCGCATGACGTGAGCGAACATTGCATAGCATCATCGTGCAGGCCGGTCTGACGCGCGATGAGCTCCTGAAACTGCTTTGATGGACTTCCCGGACTCGGCGATGTTCACGCTCTCCGAGCTGCACGAGGTGATCCCGCTGGTGCGCGGCGCGGTGCCGCCGACCCCGCAATACGCCTGGCCGCTGCTGTCGACGCAGACGGGGGTGCAGGTCGTGGTCAAGCACGAGAACCACACTCCGATCGGCGCCTTCAAGGTGCGCGGCGGGCTCGTCTACGTCGACCGCCTCAAGCGCGAGCGGCCGCAGGTCCGGGGGATCGTCACCGCGACCCGCGGCAACCACGGCCAGTCGCTGGCTTTCGCCGGCGCGCGGACCGGGGTGGAGGTGACGATCGTGGTGCCGCGCGGCAACTCGACCGAGAAGAACGCGGCCATGCGCGCGCTCGGCGCCGAGCTCGTCGAGCACGGTCGCGACTTCGACGAGGCCAGGGATGCGGCGGCACGGATCGCGACCGAGCGGGGGCTCGAATATGCACCTTCGTTTCACCGCGACTTCGTCATCGGCGTGGCCACCTATGCCTACGAGCTGTTCACCGCGACGCCCGATCTCGATGTCGTCTACGTGCCGATCGGGCTCGGCTCCGGCATCTGCGGCGTGATCGGCACCCGCGATCTGCTGGGGCTCACGACGCGGGTGATCGGCGTGGTCGCCGCGGCCGCGAACACTTATCTGCGCTCCATCGCCTCGGGCTGCCCGGTGCCGACGAGCTCGGCGCTCACCTTCGCCGACGGCATGGCGGTGCGGGCGCCGGACGCCACCGCGCTCGAGGTCATCCGCCGGGGCGCCGAGCGCATCGTCGAGGTTACCGACGCCGAGATTGCCGAGGCGATCCGCGTCCTCTACGGGGCCACGCACAACTGCGCCGAAGGTGCGGGCGCCGCCGCGCTGGCAGCCCTGATCAGCGAGCGGGCAAGCCTCCGCGGCCGGCGCGCCGGCATCATCCTGAGCGGGCAGAATATCGATCGCCCCTGGATGCACACCGTGCTCGGCGGCGGCACTCCGCAGGTCGGCTGACGCGCCGAGCGTGCGGCGTCATCTATGGCGGATACACGTCTATGTAAAAGAGCGGAGCATGACTCCCTCTTGCCTTTGCCGACGAGCCTTTATGATGCGCTTCGAGCGGGAACCGCCCCGCGATGCTGGCGACGAACGACAACGTCGCCGCTGCACCGGGCTCCACCTGGACCAGAAGATCATAGCCGTGCAGATGCAGCTCCGCCGGCTCGTCGCTCATGAGCCTGATCTCGACCCGCTCGCCCTGGGTGACGCGGATCGAGCCGGTATCGGCCTTCCCGTTTCTGATCGTGACCGCGAATTTTCGCGGCCCATCCGTCTGGGCGGACGCAGTCGGAACGAAGCCCATCCGCGGAGACGCGGCAGGAACGATGCAGGCCGTCATGGCAAGCGCCACGCTGCAGGCCAGTGTAGCGACTCTGACGCTCGTATGCGTGTGTCCCGGGCGCGGCACAGCACGAAGTGTTGCGCTGCAGACCCGGGACCGCCCGAAACTCGGTGTCTGCGGCGGTCTCGGATCAGCGGTGCACCACGAGCGCACTATCGTCCGGATCAATTCGAGTGCTTTCGGAGCGCTCGTGCTGCACGGCATCCGGGACACGCATCTGAGACAACCGTCAGAGACACAGCACCTGCGCGCGCCGGAAGCGAATGCTCTCCAGGCGTCAAATCGCATCCAGGGCTACTTCGCCTCGGCGGCGAGCTGCTCGAGGTAGCCCGAGGCCTCGGTCGAGCCGAGCTTGAGCGCCTGCTCGTACCACTGCCGCGCCTGCGCCACGTCCGAGTCGAGGCCCACCGCACCGCGCCGGGCGAGGAAGATCGGATCGAAGGTCCTGCCGAGCTCGAGCGCAGCCTGGGCATTCCCGCCTCGGGCTGCGCGCCTGAGCAAGGTGCGGGCGGCGGTGATGTCGCCGCTCCGCAGCAACCGGTCGGCGCGCTCGATCAGCAGCGCCACCTCTTGCGCATCAGGAGGCGGCGGCGCGACCGGAGGCGCTCGCGGAGCCTGGGCGGGCACGCCCAGGCGATCCTCCTTCTTGACCACCCATTCGAAGGGAACGACCTGGCTGTCCATGGGCCGGCCGGTCGGGGACGCGAGGCGGATCGTGATCTGCATGGTGCCGACAAAATCCGCCGGCGGGTGAACCGAGGCCGCGTCGAGGTCGCGTGCCGCAATCACCCATTCATCCTTGCTTCCCTCGCTCCCGGCCGAGAAGCTCGTTCCCGGAGCGAACCCGGTCAGCGTCAGCGCTTCGCTGCCCGACCCGCCGTCGAGCAAGCCGCGAAACGCAATCGCCTCGTTGGCGGTGCCCTTGCGGGGGCCGGCGAGGATGCGCGGCTCCGGCGCAACCGGCTCCCGGGGCGCAGGCACTGTCGCCTGGATCACCGGGGCGGGGACGGCTGCCTTCTGCTTCCTGGCCGGGCCGGTGAATGGCGAGGGGATCACCGCCAGCACCACCACAGTGCCGATCAAGCCGGCCGCAAGCAGCGCCGCCACCGCTGCCAATGTCGCGCCGTTCCATCTTTTCTCGATCCGCGGCTTCACGATGCGCTGGTAGGCAACGTCGCGTCGCGACCGTGGTGTCGTGAGATCGGGTTCGCTCGGGCGCAGCCGTCGCGGTAATGGCTCGACGGAGCTCATCGGCCGCAGCGGATCGGGCGAAGGTCCGACCCCGGGCGCCATGCTGGGCGCACTCGGGAGCTGGGCAACGGCTTCCGGCGCGGCAGAAGTCGGGAGGGTCGCGGACGAAGCAGCAGCCCCGGGGACAGGCGGCGGCGCCGAAGGCTGGCCGCCGGCCCGCAGCGGAGGCGGTTCCGGCTCCGGATGCTCCCGCGGCGCCGGCGTCGACTGATCGCCGTCCTCCGCGCCGGCGCCGGGGACCTGCATCAGCATCGCGGCGATCTCGGCGAGGCTCTTGCCGCGCAGCTCGGGGCCCGATTCCTCGGGTTCCGCAGGTAGGCGTTTGGCGTTTTCGCTCATTTGCGACCGCAGGACGATGCTCGCCGGGCGCAACTCTAGCGCAGATCGCAGCCCGTTACCAAGCCGACCCCGTTCCGTATCGAGCAGCGCACTGTGGCGCGAAGCGGCGCGTTCTGCCCGCGCCCTGCTGGCCGGCCCGGGTCACGCCGGCTCAGCCGGCTGGAAGGCGTAACTGCCGCGGGCGCGCTCGAGATAGCCGAAACCAGGGGCATTCACGTGCGCGCCGGCAACGGCAATGCGCTCGGCGGCGATCATGTCGAGCATGCGCAGCCGCGACCTGCGCGCCAGGTCGGGGTCGAGGTCATACTTCACTCCCACCTCGGGATACGCGATCTGGATGGCGGAGAAATGCACGAGATCGCCCCAGGCGATGAACGCATCCCGACCCGAGCCGATCCGCCAGCAGGTGTGGCCCGGCGAATGGCCGGGCGCCAGGACCGGGGTGCAGCCGAGCAGCTCGTCGCCGTCCTGCATGCGGCGGATCCGCTCCCGGTAGGGCGCCAGATTGATCCGGTTGCGGGCACGCATGCGCGTGACGTTCTCCGGCTCCGAACCGTCGTTCTCGGCCATCCAGAAGTCGTGCTCCCGCGCGTGCAGCAGAATTTCGGCGTTGGGATAGATGGCCGCACCCGTATCGTCGACGAGACCGTTCGCGTGATCCGGGTGCAGATGGGTGAGGAGCACGTGGGTGACCGCGGCCGGCTCGATCCCCGCCGCCCGAAGGCTGCCCGGCAGCCTGCCGAGCGTGGGCTGCATCGTGTTGCCGGCGCCGGTGTCGATCAGCACCGTCGCAGCGCCGCGCCGGAAGAGGAAATTGTTCACCGGGATCGACAGCGATCCTTCGGCGGTCCCACCGACGAGCTGCTCCGACCGTGCCCGATCCATGCCCAGCACGAGCTCGAGCGAAGTCTTCAGCATTCCGTCGCCGAAGCGCTTCACCTCGAGCCCGCCAACCCGAAAAGCCTGGACCATGCGGGGTTCCCCGACAAGCAGCACTGCCCGAAAACATCCATGCCGGGAGCGCTCGAGCCAATCTGAACCGCCCAAGCCTATTTGTCACGGCCGACGACCTCCTGCGTCCAGGAGCGGAGCGCCGCGAGCACCTCGTCAGGCCGTTCGCTCATCAGGATATGACCGGCAGCCTTGAGGGTGACGACGCGGGCATCCGGCAGCGCGGCGGCGAGCTGCATGCCGCTCTTGACCGGCGTCATCAGGTCGCGCTCGCCGAGGATCAGCAGCGCCGGGACGGTCACGCGCGCCGCGGACGCAATCCCGTCCGTATAGGCGTTGCATGCCGACAAGTCCCGGAACAGGACGCCGGGCCTTGCCCGCTCCCACAGACGCTGAGCTCCGCCGAGCATCCACAGGCCGGGCGCGAGCGAGCCGCCGATGCCGGCGCGGAAGCCGTAGCCCCAGACACCCAGCATATCGATGGCGGCGTGATCGTTCGCCTCGGCCGCGGCGAGCAGCGCAGCGGAGACCGGCATCGTCGGCGCGCTGCCGATGAGCGCGAGCGCGGCGACATGCGCGGGATGCCGGGCGGCGGCTTCGAGCGCGATCAGCGAGCCCATGGAATGGCCGACGAGGATCGCCCGCTGCGAGCCCGCGGCCGCGATCAACCGCGCCGTCCAGTCCGCCATCGCCGCGATCGAGCAGATGGGCTCACCGCCGGAGCGGCCGTGACCGGGCAGATCGGGCGCCAGCACGGCGAAGCCGTGATGCGCGAAGTAGCGCGCCAGCAGCGCCCACACCGTGTGATCGAGGGCGGCGCCATGCAGGAACAGCATCAGCGGCTGCGCCCGGTCGAGATCACGGCCGCCGGTGCCGGCATATGTCTCGACGCCGTCGACGAGGAGCCGCATCTTAGGATCAGGTCCCAGTCAGATTGATGCACATCGGTGCAACGCGACCGATCTGCTCCCTCCCCCGCTTGCGGGGGAGGGGTGGGGAGGGGGTGCGGCTCAGGCACATGCGCCCCCTCCCTGTCCCTCCCCCGGCATAAGCGCGTTTACGCGCGTCTTCGACGCGCTAGGCGGGGGAGGGGACGCTGCCGCGCCGTCGTGGCTCAAATTCACCGAAACGCGCTCTAAGAGTCCATAGACGCTGGGCACAAATGCAGGCAATGCCGGTCGCGCAGGACAGCCGCCCCGCAAGTCATGCCGCGCGCATCCAACCCGGATCGAGGATGACGCTCGTGCCCCGCCAACGCATGACTGGGGCAGGGGCTGTTCTTTCGACATCGAAATAGTGGATGCACGCGCGGCTCGAAGCAATATCACGCGAGCAAGTCGACGGCGTTCGCCGTCGGCGGCGGTTGATATTGGATAGAGTGCCGCCTGACTTCCACCCGGACACCCATCTCGCACTGGGGCCTTGGTGCTTCTCCGGCGCCGAGGACGTCTATCCCGACTGGGATGTGCTTGCGTTCGCCGACCCTTTTCCGACCCGGGAGGATCGCTGCGCCGCAGGGAAGGCCGTGCGCGCCCTGGCCAATGCTTTGCTCGACCGGCTCTATCCCGAGATGAATCGGCGGCACGGCACCCGCCGCACGCGCGCTTATTGGCACGCGGTGCTGATGGACTGGCTCATGCATCTCGTGATGCTGAACTGGCGATTGTGGCGGCACGTGGAGCTGTTCGTCGAGACCTCCGGCGGCGAGCCGCTCGAGGTGGCGGTGGCAACCGCGACTCCTCCATTTCGCTTCGCCTGCACCGAGGATTTCGTCAATGCATGCTTTGCGGCGAGCGAGCTCCGCTCGTGGTTGCTCAGCGAGATCATCCGCCGCCGCGCGCCTGCGCACTGGCAGCTCCGCGCCGGCGCGCAGAAGACACCGGCCGCGCTGGTGCCGCGCGTGCCGATCCGCCGGGCGCGGAGAGCCGTGGAGCGGATCGGAGCGAGGCGGATCTGGGAGCATCTCCTTTCCGGCTACGTCAATCTGCTGCCGCGACGTTGCGCGCGTCCACGGGCCGTGGGCGCATCGTCGACGAACGGCTTTCCCGCCGCCTTTCTCGAGCTGATGAATCAGCTCGTGGAATCGAGCTTGCCGGAGACCCTGCGCGGCGGGTTTGCTGCGCTGGAGGCGGAAGTGGCGCGGCACCGTTATCGGCGCGGCCGCCTCTGCGTCACCTGCATCAACATCCACGACGACCAGGCCAACATCGAGATCGGGCAGGCGATCGAGGCCGGCGAGCGGGTGGTGGCGGTCCAGCACGGCGGCGGCTACGGGATCCCGGCGCTGCTGCCGCTGCTGGCCGAGCTGGAATATGGCCACGATGCGTTTGCAACCTGGGGCTGGAGCGCGCACGAGGGCTATGAGGGGCGGCTCGTGCCGCTGCCCTCGCCGCATCTGAGCAGCATTCTCGGCGCTTATCGCCCGCGCGACGATCGCATGCTGCTGGTTGGTGCGCTGATGTCCCCGTTCAATCCGCGCTGCGACTACTACCCCGATCCGCTGCCGTATCGCCGGCGCAAGCGCTATTTCCTTTCCGCCCTGCCCCCTGCGCTGCGTGCCAAGCTCGTCTATCGCCCGTATCATTCGGCCGACAGTCTTGCCGATGCCGACTATCTCAAGCGCTTTTTTCCGAGCCTGGTGGTGCACGAGGGAGAGCTGCATCCCGACATGCTGCGCGCGCGACTCACCGTCCTCGACCATCCGTCAACCACGCTGTGCCTGACGATGGCCGCTGACGTGCCGACGGTCTGTTTCTGGGATGCGGAGGCCTGGCTGCTCGGCCGCGGCAGCCAGCCGTTGTTCGACGGCCTGAAGCAGGCCGGAATCCTGTTCGATTCGCCGCAAGACGCGGCCCGCCATATCGCCGGCATCTGGCCGCGCCTGGAGGAATGGTGGGCCGGCGCCGAGGTGCAAAAGGCGCGCCGCGCCTGGTGCCGGCAGTTCGCGCTCGCCAGCCGGCTCTGGCTGCTGCACTGGATGAAGGGGCTGGCCGCGCTTTAGCGGCGGTGCTGCCGTGGTGCTCCGCGATGACGGCGGATCGGCGCTTTGCCCAGCTCGCAGCGGACCACTGAGTTGCTGTTTTGAGGGAAGGACCATCACATGCGGGCAATCACGCAAATCAAGAGCGAAGTCGGCAGCGCGCTCCAGGACCGATGGCATCGCCATGTCTACGAGCGTCCGAGCGGACGCTACCGCAGGCACCTTGCTGCTGCCATCCTCGACGACAGGTTTTCGGAATGCTCCGGAAAGCTGGTGGACGACGGCGTCCTTATCCTGCCTGCCTACTTCGACGCGCCGGCGGTGCAGGCGATGCAGCAGGATTTCGCCGCAGCGATCAAGGATGTCCCTCTCACCGACAAGGATTTTGCCCCCCTGCCGAAGGAGGTCCTGTCCAGATCCGTCGCCATTGCATTGGTCGCAGTTGATCCATTTCTGACGAGCCTGATCAGCTACTATTGGGGCAAGGACATCTTACTTGCCGGGTTCAGCGGGTCACGCATCGAGCCGTCTCGGGCGGAGGAGTACGGCGCGTTCCAGTGGCACCACGACACCAAGCGCAAGCAAGTCAAGATCATGCTTCTGCTTTCCGAGGTGGCTCCGGTTGGTCAGAGAATGGACTACATCCCCGGCACGCACCCGATCTACCATCGATTCTCCGGCTATGAGGACACTCGGTTCACGTCCGACTATGTACGACGTTTCCGCGAGCCCGTACGCTGCGCAGGTCCGGCGGGAACGGTGATCTTGTTCGACACCAACGGCATTCACAGAGGCAATCGCAATGCGGGTGCGCGCCGGGATGTATGCATATTCAACTATACGGCTGGGCACGCCTTGTTTCCGCTGCCTCCGTTCCATCCCGAGCTGATCAGGAAACTGACGCCGGAACAGCGGCGCATTCTCCGGCTCAGCGGCCGCTAGGGCAGGCGATTTGCCGCATTCAGACCATGTCCCGGTCAGATTGATGCACATCGGGGCGACGCGACGGATCTGCTCCCTCCCCCGGCATAAGCGCGTTTACGCGCGTCTTCGACGCGCTATGCGAGGGAGGGTTGGGGAGGGGGTGCGGCTCAGACCCATTTTGCTTGTGCATCCCCTCCCTGTCCCTCCCCCGGCACAAGCGCGTTTACGCGCGTCTTCGACGCGCTATGCGGGGGAGGGGACGCTGCATCGCGAAATGCACAATCCGTTCTGTCCGGCCCGCTCCTGATCGCGTCGGTCATGCTCGCCGGAAAAATCGCCGCCTATCGAGCCTTCGCTCGCCAAAGCCTGGCCTTGTTGGCGGACGGCAAGACTCTATTCTTCTTTTTCGTCACTCTGTCCGTGCTCGCCGCGCTGAGCGAGGGCATGAGCATCACTCTGCTGGTGCCCATTCTGGAGGCACAAGGGGGGCAGCGCGGATTCGCCAACGTGCCGATTCTCGGCACCGTCTCCGACCTATTTGCTCCGCTCTCGCCGGCCAGGCGAATCGAGGCGGTGGCGATTGCGATCGGCGTGGTCGTGGTGCTGCGCAACCTGCTGCAATACGTGGTGGATGTGCTCAGCGCCATCATTCCATTGCATCTGGAGCAGAAGCTCAACCTGCGCAGCTATGCCGCTCTCATGGGCGTCGAGATCGCCTATATCCATCAGTCCCAGTACGGATCGCTGCTGAACGGCCTCGGTGCCTGGTCGCAGCGAGTGACGATGGTGCTCGCCAGCATCGCCACGATTTTGTCCAATCTGATGACCGTTGCGGTCTATGGTGTGCTCATGCTGGCGATGTCCTGGCAGCTGACCGCGATGGCCGTGGCCTTTCTCCTGCTGATGTCGCTGATGCTGCGTTGGTTGACATCGAGCGTGTTGCAGCGGACGGGACGGCGGCTGAGCGAAGCCACGAGCCGCGTCAACCAGCTCCTGATGGAAACTGTGACCGGCATGAAGCTCATCCGGCTCACGGCGGCCGAGCCGACGATGAGCGCAGCATACCGCAGAGCGGTCGAGAGCGCGTATGCGAGCCAGCGCGGGGCGAGCAAGGCTCAGGCCCTCACTGCTCCGCTACTCACCACATGCGCCACGCTTTTCATCTGCCTCTTGCTCTTCGTCAACGCCGCCATCCACGATGGTGAGCCGGGCGCATGGATTGGTTCCATCCTGCTGTTTCTTTTCCTTTTGTTCAGGTTGATTGGACCAATCAACAGCATCAACACTGCCCGTGCGCGCATGCTGAAGCACATGCATGCGTTCGACATGCTCAACGCCTTCTATGAGCAAATGGAAGCGCGCCGGCAGCCCAACGGCAGCCGGCCGGCGATGTCGCCGCGG
>DASXAP010000266.1:0-1668 GCA_036406655.1 Xanthobacteraceae bacterium
CGCCCCGATGCGCAGGCCGCGGCCGATATCGAGCACGGGCTGCGCATCGCCCGCGCGCTGGGCGCGCTCGACATCGGCCAGGCGGTCGTCGTGCAGCAGGGGCTGGTGCTCGGGGTCGAGGCGATCGAGGGAACCGACGAGCTGCTGGGCCGGTGCGCGGCGCTGCGCCGCGAAGGGCCGGGCGGGGTGCTCGTCAAGACCGCAAAGCCGGGCCAGGAGCGGCGCGCCGACCGGCCGGTGATCGGCCCGCAGACAGTGGCGCTGGCTGCCGCGGCCGGGCTGCGCGGCATTGCCGTCGAGGCCGGGGCGGCAATCGTCATCGATCGCGATGAGGTCGCCGCCGCGGCCGATCGCGCCGGGCTGTTCGTGGTCGGCGTCCGCGGCATGTGAGTGAGCAAGCGCGCGCCCTTCATCTTCATCGTCGCCGCCGAGCCCTCGGGCGACGCGCTGGGCGGCGCGCTGATCGCGGCGCTGCGCCGGCGCGTCGGCGGGGAGCTCAGGGTAGCCGGGATCGGCGGCGAGCGGATGCGCGAGGAGGGGATCGACAGCCTCGTTCCGATCGACGAGCTGGCGGTGATGGGGGTGGCCGAGGTCTTGCCGAAGGCGCCGGCGATCCTGCGGCGGGTGCGCCAGACGGTGGCCGCGATCCGCGCGCTCGAGCCCGACGCGGTCGTGACCATCGACAGCTCCGGGTTCAGCTGGCGCATCGCGCACGGGCTGCGGCGGCGCGGCGAGACCTTGCCGCTCATTCATTACGTGGCGCCGATGGTGTGGGCGTGGCGCGGCGGCCGGGCGCGGCGCATGGCCCGCTGGTACGACCATCTGATGACACTGCTGCCGTTCGAGCCGCCCTATTTCGAGGCGGTCGGGCTGTCCTGCGCGTTCGTCGGCCACCCGGTTCTGGAAAGCGGCGCCGACGCCGGCGACGCCGCCCGCTTTCGCACGGCGCACGGCCTCGCCGCGGGCGATCTGCTGATCAGCGTGCTGCCCGGCAGCCGCCGCGGCGAGGTGCGCCGCCTGCTGCCGATCTTCGGTGCCGCGCTCGATTTGCTGCAAGGCCGGATCGGCCCGTTTCGCGTCGCGGTGCCGACCGTCGCGACCGTCGCCGGGGCCGTCGCCGAGGCGGTGCGGGCCTGGCCCGGAGCGCCGATCATCACCTGCCAGCCGGGCCAGAAATACGATGCCTTTGCGGCGAGTCGCGCCGCGCTCGCCGCCTCGGGCACGGTCGCGCTCGAGCTTGCCATGGCCAAGGTGCCGATGGTCGTCGGCTACCGCCTCAACCCGTTGACCGAAAGGCTCCTCGATCGCATTCTGAAGGTGCGCCAGGTCAACCTTATCAACCTGCTGCTGCAGGCGCCGCTGGTTGCCGAGCTGCTGGCGCAGAACTGCACCGCCAACCGGGCAGCGGCCGAGCTGGCCGTCTTGATCGGCGATGAACCGGTTCGCGCACGCCACCGGCAGGGTTATGATGAGGCGATGCGCCGCCTGCGGGCGGGCGGCGAGGCCCCGAGCCTGCGTGCCGCGGACCAGGTTCTCGAAATCGTCACCGCCCGGCGGCGCATCGCGATGGAGGATTCCGCATGACCACCGCCGACACCGACAAGTTCCGCTATCTGCACACGATGATCCGGGTGCGCGACCTCGACGCCTCGCTCAAATTCTATACCG
>DASXAP010000267.1:0-7117 GCA_036406655.1 Xanthobacteraceae bacterium
CCGAGAAGCTCCTGCTCGAGGCCTGCCTCGAGATCATGGCGAAGGACTGCGTCATCGCCATCCAGGACATGGGCGCGGCCGGGCTCACCTGCTCGGCGGTGGAGATGGGGGCCAAGGGCAATCTCGGGGTGAGCCTCGATCTCGATCGGGTGCCGTGCCGCGAGAGTGGCATGAGCGCCTACGAGATGATGCTGTCGGAGAGCCAGGAGCGCATGCTCATGGTGCTGAGGCCGGAGAAGGAGCAGGAGGCGGAGGCGATTTTCAGAAAATGGGGCCTCGACTTTGCAGTCGTCGGCGAGACCACCGCGAGGAGGCGCTTCACGGTGCGCCACCGCGGCAAGACCGTCGCCGACCTGCCGATCAGGGAGCTCGGCGACCAGGCGCCGGTTTACGATCGTCCCCATGTCGAGACGCCCAGGCCCGCAGTCATTCGCGCGGCCGACATCGCCGCTCCCCTGCGGACCGCCGAGGCGCTCATGCGGCTGGTCGGCTGCCCGGACCTCTGCTGCAAGCGCTGGGTCTGGGAGCAGTACGACCACGTCATCCTCGGCAACACCGTGCAGCGGCCGGGCGGCGACGCCGCGGTGGTCCGCATCAACGACGGCCCCAAGGCGCTGGCGCTCACCACCGATGTGACGCCGCGCTACTGCGAGGCGGACCCCTGCGAGGGCGGCAAGCAGGCGGTGGCGGAGGCCTGGCGCAATCTCACTGCGGTCGGCGCGCGTCCCCTCGCCGTCACCGACAATCTCAATTTCGGCAGCCCGGAGCGGCCGGAGATCATGGGGCAATTGGTCGGCTGCATCGAGGGCATCGCCCAGGCCTGTGCCGCGCTCGAGTTTCCGGTGGTCTCAGGCAACGTGTCGCTCTACAACGAGACCAACGGGCGCGCCATCCTGCCTACGCCCAGCATCGGCGGGGTGGGCGTGGTGGATGATTTCAGCCGCTCGGCTACGCTCGCCTTCAAGGCTGAAGGCGAAGCGATCCTGCTCATCGGCGAGACCCAGGGCTGGCTCGGGCAGTCGCTCTACCTGCGCGAGATCTGCGAGCGCGAGGAGGGAGCGCCGCCGCCGGTCGAGCTTGCTGCCGAGCGCCGCAACGGCGACTTCGTGCGGGCGCTGATCGCCGAGGGCATCGCCACCGCCGTCCACGACGTCTCCGACGGCGGGCTGCTGGTGGCGCTCGCGGAGATGGCGATCGCATCCGGCATCGGCGCCGAGCTCGCTCCCCCGCCGCTCCCCGCGCATGCGTTCTGGTTCGGGGAAGACCAGGCGCGCTACGTCGTCACCGTCGCGGAGGGCGCCGCCGACAAGGTCACGGGGCGCGCGCGGGGGGCGGGCGTTCCCGTGCGAGCGCTCGGGCACACCGGCGCCGACGCATTGACGCTCGCCGACGAGCGCCCCATTCTGGTCGCAAAGCTACGCGAGCGCTTCGAGGCTTGGCTGCCCGCCTACATGGCGGGCGGCTGATCCGGCCGCGGCTCGCACCTCGCGGGCGTTGCCGCGCGCGCGGTGGGAGGACGACCATGGCAATGGACGCCAACGACATCGAGCGGTTGATCAAGCTGCGGATTCCCGATGCGGAGGTGACGATTCGCGATCTCGCCGGCGACGGGGACCATTACGCCGCCACCGTGCTCGCCGAATCGTTCCGCGGCAAGTCGCGGGTGCAGCAGCACCAGATCGTCTACGAGGCGCTCAAGGCGGAAATGGGCGGCAAGCTGCACGCGCTCGCCTTGCAGACCGGCATTCCGGAGCGCTGAGGGCCCGCGAAAAGTTGACCGGCCGGCGGTCGGTTGACCCTTGGGCTCGGCCCGCCGCTACGCTACATATAGCGATGGTACGGAAGCGGCCCGAATCGGGTCGTCACGCGGCCGCGCTCCGCTCGGCAGAAGAGGATTTCCATGGCCATCGAGCAATTCATCGAGAACGAGGTCAAGAGCAACGACGTGGTGCTGTTCATGAAGGGCACCCCGCAGTTTCCGATGTGCGGGTTCTCCGGGCAGGTGGTGCAGATCCTCGATCACCTCGGCGTCAGCTACAAGGGCCTGAACGTGCTCGAATCCGACGATCTGCGCCAAGCCATCAAGTCGTATTCCAATTGGCCGACCATTCCCCAACTCTACGTCAAAGGCGAGTTCGTCGGCGGCTGCGACATCATTCGCGAGATGTTCCAGGCCGGCGAGCTGCAGGATCTGCTGAAGGGCAAGGGCGTCGAGGTGAAGGCCGCCGCCTCCGCCTGACGAAGCTTCGCATCGGCCGCTTTGGCGACGGGCAGATCGCCGCGCCGCCGCTCGTCAGCGCGAATAATATTCCACGACCAGGTGCGGCTCCATCTGCACCGGGTAGGGCACATCGGTGATCTGCGGCATCCGCACGAGCTTCGCGGTCATCTTGCTGTGGTCGACCTCGATGTAATCGGGGACGTCGCGCTCGGCGAGCCCGACCGATTCGAGCACGGCTGCCGATTGCTTGGACTTCTCCTTCACCTCGACCGTGTCGCCGAGCTTGACCCGATAGCTCGGAATGGTGACGCGCTTGCTGTTCACCGTGACGTGCCCGTGGTTGACGAACTGGCGCGCCGCGAACACCGTGGGGACGAATTTCGCCCGGTACACCACGGCGTCGAGCCGGCTTTCCAGCAGGCCGATCATGTGCGCCCCCGAATCGCCTTTCATGCGGATGGCTTCGGCATAGATGCCGCGGAACTGGCGCTCGGAAATGTTGCCGTAGTAGCCGCGCAGCTTCTGCTTGGCGCGCAGCTGCACGCCGTAATCGGAGAGCTTGCCCTTGCGGCGCTGGCCGTGCTGACCCGGCCCGTATTCGCGGCGGTTCACGGGGCTCTTCGGGCGGCCCCACACGTTCTGCCCCATCCGGCGATCGATCTTGTACTTGGCCTCGTGGCGCTTGGTCATCGCGTCCTCATCCGCTCCTGTATGCTGTGCGAGGATCGCGCCCTCCTCTGTCCCGGAGGTCCGGGACCGACAGGCTCCGGCCGAAGCGCCGGCCGGGCCGCGGGTCGCGAAACGCCGCGCGGCCGAGAGGCCCGCGCGGCGCGGGGTTTCTAGGGGCAAGGCAGCCCCTGAGTCAAACCGCGGGCTCATGTCGCGAGGCCGGCCAGCGCGGCCTCGAGCCGCCGCCATGCGTCCTCGGGGCCGGGAAGCCCGAAGCGGAGCCAGCTCGGCTCCTCCTCGAAGCGGCGCACCAGAATGCCCGCCCGGCCGAGCCGCTCGAACAGCTCGGCGGCGGCATCGGTTCGCACTAGCCGAAACAGCGCGGTACCGCCGATGACGCTCAGGCCGGCATCGGCCAGAAGCGAATCGAGCCGTCGCGCCGAGCCGGCGAGCGCCTGCCGCGTCGCCTCCGCCCAGGCCCGATCGCCCAGCGCGGCCCTGCCGATCGCGATCGCGGGGCCGGAAACGGCCCACGGCCCGAGCCAGGCCGCGATTCGGGCCGCCAGCTCGGGCGCGCTGACGGCGAAACCGAGCCGCAGGCCGGCGAGCCCGAAAAACTTCCCCAACGATCGCAGTACCACGATCGCCCCCCTGTCCACCTCGCCGGCGAGTGTAGCCGCATCGGGTGCGGCATCCATGAAGCTCTCGTCGATGACGAGCAGGCCGCCGCGTCCCCGCAATGCCTCGGCGAGCTCCATGAGCTCGCGCTTGCCGGAGCGGCGTCCATCCGGGTTGTTGGGATTGGCAACGAGCGCCAGGTCGGCGGAGGCAAGCGACCCCACGTCACCCGCCTCCGCCACGCGGTGCCCCGCGACGCGGGCGACCCGCGCATATTCCGAATAGGTCGGCCGCAGGATCGCCGCGCGTCCGGGCGGAAGCAGGCTCGCAACGGCGGGCAGCAGCATCTGCGCGCCCGGGGCGGCCACCACGTGGTCGGGGGAAGGTGCGGCATAGGCCTGCGCGGCGGCGGCGCAAAGCTCGCGTAGCGTATCCGCCTGCGGCAGCCGCTGGAACAGCTCCGGATCAAGCGCGGGGATCGGATAGGGCTCGGGATTGATTCCGGTCGACAGGTCGATGAAAGGTTCCGCCGCGCCGGGAAAAAGCGAACGGGCAGCGCTCAAGTCGCCGCCGTGCGCGAGCCGCGCAAAAGCCGCCGGGGGCCCGATGACCGTCGCTCTCACCTTGCTCGCGCTCCTCTTCGAGCTGGCCGCCGGATATCCCGATCCGCTGCTGCGGGCGATCGGGCATCCGGTCACCTGGATCGGCGGCCTGCTCGATTACCTCGAGCTGAGGTTGAACCACGACAGCGCGCACCGCACCAGGAGGCGGATCGCGGGCGTGCTCGCTCTGGCGATGCTGACGGCGGTGGTGGCGCTCGCCGCCTGGGCGCTGCAGCGGCTCGCGCTCAGCCTGCCTTTCGGCCTCGTCGGCCTTGCCATGCTCGCGAGCACGTTGCTCGCGCAGCGCAGCCTCCACGCGCACGTCACCGCGGTTGCGGCCGCGCTCGAGCAGGACGGGCTCGCCGCCGGTCGGGCGGCGGTGTCGCGCATCGTCGGCCGCGATCCGGACGCGCTCGACGAGCCCGCCGTCGCCCGCGCGGCGATCGAAAGCCTGGCGGAGAGCTTTTCCGACGCGGTGGTGGCGCCGGCGTTCTGGATGGCGCTCGCCGGCCTGCCCGGCGCGGCGGTCTACAAGGCGATCAACACCGCCGACAGCATGGTCGGCCACCGCACCCCGCGTCACGAGGCGTTCGGTTGGGCCTCGGCGCGACTCGACGATCTGGTCAACCTGCCGGCCTCGCGGCTGGCGGCGTTGCTCATCGTCGCCGCGGCGGCGATCAGCCCCGGCGCTTCCCCGCGCAAGGCCTGGCAGGCGGTGCGGCGCGATGCTGCCCGCCACCGCTCGCCCAATGCGGGCTACCCGGAAGCGGCGATGGCAGGCGCGCTCGGTCTCGCGCTCGCGGGGCCGCGGGTCTACCGCGGAGTCCGCGTCGAGGATGCGATCATGGGAGGGGGCCGGCGCGATGCGGGAGCGGCGGACATCCGCGCCGCGCTCGCGCTCTATCGCCGGGCCGACGCGGTGCTCATCGCGGGCATCGGCCTTACCGCGCTGCTCGTTGCCGCGACAGGCTGAGAATCCGGTCGAGGTCGACATGGGCCGCGATATGCGCGGCGAGGCGATCGAGGGTGGCGTCGATGCTCGCCTCGTAAGCGATGTCCGATGCCCCGCCGCCGAGCCGGGCGAGCCAGGCGGAACGCTGCCGATCGCCGGCGAACAGCCCGTGGATGTAGCTTCCGCTCACCCGCCCGTCGGTGGAGACCGCGCCTTCGGGCGAGCCGTCGCTCAGCCGGGCGAAGGGCCGCGCGCAATCGGGACCGCGGGTCAGGCCCATATGCATCTCGTAGCCGGACAGGGGGCAGCCGTCGCCGGTCTCTCCGGCGACCGCTTCGAGCCGCTTCTCCCCGAAGAGCACGGTGTCGACGTTCAAGAGCCCCAGCCCTGCCACCGCCCCGGCCGATCCTTCGATCCCCTCGGGATCCTCGATCGTACGCCCGAGCATCTGGTAGCCGCCGCACAGGCCGAGCACGCTGCCGCCCCGGCGCCGATGCGCGGCGATGTCGATGTCGAAGCCGGCAGCGCGCAAGGCGGCGAGATCGGCGATCGTGGCCTTGGACCCCGGCAGGATGACGAGATCGGCGTCGCCGGGCAGCGCCTGTCCCGCCCGCACGCGGACGAGCTCCACTGCGGGCTCGGCCTCGAGCGGGTCGAGGTCGTCGAAATTGGCGATGTGCGGCAGGATCGGAACCGCGATCCGCGCGCGCGCCTTCGGCTTGCGCGCGGGTGCGGCATCGAGACCGAGCGCATCCTCGGCGGGGAGCAGCCGGGCGTCGGCGAAGTAGGGGATGAGACCGAGCGCGCGCCAGCCGGTCGCCCGGGCGATGGTGCGCAGGCCGTCGGCGAACAGCGCCGGATCGCCGCGGAACTTGTTGACGAGGAAGCCGCGGATGAGCGCGGCATCGGCAGGCTCGAGCACGGCCCGGGTGCCGACCAGGCTGGCGATGACGCCGCCGCGGTCGATGTCGCCGATCAGCACCACCGGCACCCCGGCGGCGCGGGCAAATCCCATATTGGCGATGTCGTCGCCGCGCAGGTTCACCTCCGCGGCGCTGCCGGCGCCTTCGACCAGGACCAGGTCGGCGTCGGCGGCGAGGCGGGCGAAGCTGTCGAGCACGAACGGCATCAGCTCGCGTTTCAGGCGCTGGTAGGCAGCGGCGTTGGCGGTCGCGCGCACGCGGCCCTGCACGACGATCTGGGCTCCGACCTCGCTTTGCGGCTTCAGCAGAACGGGGTTCATGTGCACGCTCGGCGCCGTGCGCGCCGCGCGCGCCTGCAGCGCCTGGGCGCGGCCGATCTCGCCGTTGTCGCCGGTGACGGCGGCGTTGTTCGACATGTTCTGCGGCTTGAACGGGCGGACGCGGAGGCCGCGGTCGGCGAAGGCGCGCGCGAGGCCGGCGACGATCAGCGACTTGCCGACATCGGAGCCGGTGCCCTGGAACATGAGGACGCGGGCCGCCATCAGAACTCGATGCCCTCCTGCGCCTTCACGCCGGCGGCGAAATGATGCTTCACGAGGGTCATCTCGGTGACGAGATCGGCCGCCTCGATCAATTGCGCCTTGGCATTGCGTCCGGTCACGACGATGTGCTGATCGGGCCGGCGCGCCTTGAGTGCGGCCACCACCTCGTCGATGTCGAGGTGGTCGTAGCGCAGCGCGATGTTGAGCTCGTCGAGCACGATCAGGCGGATGGCCGGATTGGCCATCAGTTCCTGCGCCTTGGCCCAGGCGCGCCGTGCCGCGTCGATGTCGCGCTGGCGGTCCTGCGTCTCCCAGGTGAAGCCTTCACCCAGCGTGTGCCATTCGACCTCGGCGCCGAGCCGTGAGAGGGCCGCGCGCTCGCCGGTCTGCCAAGCGCCCTTGCCGAACTGCACCACGCCGCAGCGCAGGCCGCGGCCGACGGCACGCAGCAACAGCCCCCAGGCAGCCGTCGATTTACCCTTGCCCTTCCCGGTGTGGACGATCAGCAGGCCCTTCTCGAGGGTCTTCTGCGCGACCTCGGAGTCCTGCGCAGCCTTGCGATTGGCCATCTTGGCCTTGTGGCGGGCCTG
>DASXAP010000268.1:0-4649 GCA_036406655.1 Xanthobacteraceae bacterium
ACGGACGATCAGCGCCTGGCTGCCGCCGTTCAGGTAGAAGTCGCGCACCGCGTAGCTCATCGGGCTCGCCACATCGAGCCCGCCAAAACGGCGCTCGTAATCGGCAAAGCTCGTCAGCATCACCGGCTCGTCGGTCGGGCCGGCGGCGGCGCGCCCCACGAATGCCGTGATCGAGGTCGCGACCCCGGTGATCGTGCGCACCCCGCTCGGCACTTCCTGGATATAGACGCCGGGATAAGTCAGTGCCGCTGGCATGAGATGCTCCTTTGCTGCGGGCCGTAACGGCGCGGCCGGTCGCATTCGGTGATCGCTCGTCGGCTGGAGCGGGCAGCCCTTTCACCAGGCGGGAGGATCGACATGTCGTGCGCACGGCGGCATCAGGCTTGGGCTTGCGAGCGAATCGCGGCGACGAGGCTCTCGGCAGAGAGCTCGTCGAGCGGCGTCGCATGGGGGTGCAGAACGAACAGCACGCCCTTGCGCCCGCCTTCGACGAGCGCCAGCACTTTCGCTGGGCGGCGCCAGAACAGCCGCTCCGCGCTCATTTCCGAGCCGTCGCCATCCGGCTGCATGATGATCAGAACATCGGCGCGGCATCGGCGAATTGCGGCGCCGAGGTTGTCGTCGGCCGCTACCCGCGCGGCGATGCGCAAATCCGGGTGACCGTCCATAATGCTCTCTATGATTTCGAGCATCAATCTCGGCATTCCGGCAAGAACGACACGGGTGCGCTTCACCAGTCACTCCGCGAACGGTTTCATAGTGTGCGTCTGGCGGCGCCGCCGTAAATGGATCGAGAGGTTCACTGACGGTTCATCCGGGAGGTGTAGATCTTGATCCAGCCCTGGTGGGCATGGCAGCCCGCGGCAATGCGTGGCCATCACCCCGTGGCGGCCGGGTCCGGGGAATTGCGCTCAGCGGTAAGCGGGGATGACCGTTGGCAGTTGGGTGCGGCGTGGCGCACCCATCGAGGGATCGTCGATCGTCCCCGCCCGACAGCCGATCTTTGTCCGTGCCGGCCGATTCTCCCGCGGCAGCTGCTCTAAGTGTGCAAAGGGACCGAAGGCGGGCTGCGTTGCCGCATCTACATCATTCGGGACGGGCCCCCCGGACGGTCCTCGCACGGCGCGTCTCGAGGAGCCTGCCCCCGGCGGAAGCGGGGGCGCGCCGTGCTGATCCAGCTGACCCCGGAAGACTCCCGCTCAGCCGGCGCGGCGGGAGCGCGCCGCTTCCAGCAGCGAGACCACGTCCGCGTCCTCGAGCTGCGGAAATTTCACGTAATGGGCGCCCACGGCGATGAACGGGCTCGGCTCCTCGAGGCAGACGATCTCGTCGGCCTCGGCCCGCAGCGCCGCCAGAGTATCGGCCGGCGCCACCGGAACCGCGAGCACGACCCGACTTGCTCCGGCCCGCCTGACCGCGCGCAGGGCGATGCGCATCGTGCTGCCGGTGGCGATCCCATCATCGACGACAACCGCGGTCGCGCCGGCGAACGACACCGGCGGCCGGTCGCCGAGATAGACCGCGCGGCGGCGCTCGATCTCCGCCAGCTGGGCCGCGGTCTCGCGCGCGACATAGGCCTCGTCGATGCCGAGCTCGGCCGCCAAGCTCTCGTTGATCAGCACCTGCGGGCTCGCCCCGTCGACGACCGCGCCGAGCGCCAGCTCCGGCTGCCACGGCACGCCGATCTTGCGCACCAGCACGAGGTCGAGCGGCGCGTCGAGCGCCGCCGCGATCTCGAAGGCGACCGGCACCCCGCCGCGCGGCAGGGCCAGCACCACCGGCCGCTCCGGCGCCAGATGCCGCAAGCGCCGGGCGAGCCGGCGGCCGGCCTCTCTGCGGTTGGGGAACATCGCCGCCTCCCCCTTTTTCGGCTGTGCCTTCTATATGGTTCGCAGCCGGGCCGCGGCCAGCATGCGGCGGGTTGCCCTCCGGCGTTTCCCATGGGCACAATCCGCTCGGCCGGCAGGAAAGGAAGGCGAGATGAAGGAAGGCTACCGCTTCGTCGATTGCGACATGCACATCATGGAGCCGATGGATCTGTTCGACAAATACCTCGACCCGGCGTTCAAGCCGCGGATCACCTCGGCGATGCAGCGCCAGGACGGCGGCGCCACCGGCATGCGCGGCCGGCCCTTGTGGTATTTCGACGGCACGCCCACCAGCAACGACGGCAACATCTCGCAGTACAACCGCATCCGCGGCCCGCTGGTGGGCGCCCGCGGCAACAAGAACGTGATGTTCGCGGTCGAGCGCGGCTACGACGCCGAGGCGCAGGTCATGGGCATGGAGATGGAGGGGATCGACATCGCCGTCCTGTTCCCGACAGCGGGCCTCTCGTTTCTCGCCCGCGACGACATGGACCCGCAATTCTCGAACGCGATCTGCCGCGCCTACAACGACTGGCTGCACGATTTCGTGCAGCACAGCCCCGACCAGCTCAAGATGGCGGCGATGCTGCCGACGCACGACGTGAACCTCGCCTGCCGCGAGCTTTACCGCTGCGTCAAGGAATATGGTGCGGTCGGCGCCTTTGTGCGGCCCAATTACGTCAACGGCCGCTACTGGCATTCGAGCTATTGGGACCCGCTCTACGGCATGCTGCAGGAGATGCAGATCCCGCTGTGCTTCCACGAAGGCACCGGCTCCTACTACTCGACGATCGAGCCGCGCTTTGGCGAGAACCGCTTCATGCGCCATGTCGCCAGCCACTCGACCGAGATGCAATTGGCGCTGATCGCGCTGATGCTGGGCGGCATCTTCGAGTTCTACCCCAGGCTCAAGGTCGCCTTTCTCGAAGCGCAGAGCTGGTGGGTGCCGGGGCTTCTCGGCCGCATCGAGTGGGATCTGCGCCAGCACAAGGATTCCGATGCGCCTTATCTCAAGCTGTCGCCTTTGGAGTATTGGCGGCGCAATTGCTTCTCGGCGATCGAGAGCGGCGAGACCGAGGTCGGCTCGGTCGTCGAGCTGCTGGGCGGCGCTGACAATATTTGCGTGTCGAGCGACTTCCCGCATTTCGACTCGAGCTTCCCCGAGGTGTCGAGCCGGGTCTTGCACAACCCCAGCATCACCCCCGAGATCGGCGGCAAAATCCTCGGCGGCGGCGCGCGGCTCTACGGCTTCGGCGAGGAGGATTTCGCCAAGGCCGCTGCCGCCGCCAAGCGCCGCGACAACCGTGCCGCCGGCCGCGCCTGACGCCTGGCTCCCCGACGCGGGCATGAGGGCGCGCGGCGTTCCCTTCGGATGGGAAGCCGCGCAGCCCCGGCGCTTGCCAGCGCCGCGGCGGCCACTATGTTTCGACGATGACCGACACCGCTCCCGCTCCGCTGCCCGCGCCCCGTGACCCGCATCTGCGCCGCATGGCTGACGCCTTGCGCGCGCTCGCGATGGACGCGGTCGAGAAGGCCAAGTCCGGCCATCCCGGCATGCCGATGGGCATGGCCGACATCGCCACGGTGCTGTTCACGAAATATCTGCGCTTCGACCCGCTCGCCCCCGAGTGGCCCGACCGCGACCGGTTCGTGCTGTCGAACGGGCATGGCTCGATGCTGCTCTACGGCCTGTTGCATCTCCTCGGCTACCCGGAGATGACGATGGCCGAGATCGAGCGGTTTCGCCAGCTCGGCAGCCGCACCGCCGGCCACCCGGAGCGCGGCCACGCCGCCGGCATCGAGGTGACGACCGGGCCGCTTTCCCAGGGGCTCGCCAATTCGGTCGGCATGGCCTTGGCCGAGCGTCTGCTGGCGGCCGAGTTCGGCGACGCCGTGGTCGACCATTACACCTACGTCTTCTGCGGCGACGGCTGTCTGATGGAGGGGTTGAGCCACGAAGCGATGTCGCTCGCCGGCCATCTGCGCCTCTCGAAGCTGATCGTGCTCTACGACGACAATTCGATCTCGATCGACGGCTCCACCGCGCTCGCCGTCTCCGACGACCAGGTCGCGCGCTTCCGCGCGCATGGCTGGGCGGCCGAGCGGATCGAAGGCCACGACACCGACGCCGTCGCCGCCGCGATCGGGCAAGCGCAGAAGAGCGACCGGCCGAGCCTGATCGCCTGCCGCACCGTGATCGCCTTTGGCGCCCCGACCAAGGCCGGGACCGCCGCGGCGCACGGCGCGCCGTTGGGCGCCGACGAGATCAAGGGCGCCCGAGAGCGGCTTGGCTGGAACTACCCGCCCTTCGTCGTCCCCGAGGATGTCGTCGCCGCATGGCGCGAGGCCGGCCGCCGCGGCGCCGCGTCGCGTCGGGAATGGGAAGCGCGGCTCCAAGCCCTGCCGGCCGAGCGGCGCGCCGAGTTTGAGCGCCGGCAGCGGCGCGAGCTCCCCGCCGGCTTCGACGCGGCGATCGCCAACCTCTGCGCCGATTTCCGCGCCGCCGAGGCCAAGCTCGCCACACGGCAGGCCTCGGGGACGGTGCTCGACGCGCTGACCCAGGCGGTGCCCGAATTGGTCGGCGGCTCGGCCGACCTCACGCCGTCGAACAACACCAAGGCCAAGGGCCAGAAGGAGGTTCGCCCCGGCGACTTCACCGGCCGCTACATCCATTACGGCGTGCGCGAGCACGGCATGGCGGCGGCGATGAACGGCATTGCCGCGCATGGCGGGCTGATCCCCTATGGCGGCACGTTTTTGTGCTTCACCGATTACTGCCGC
>DASXAP010000269.1:0-8421 GCA_036406655.1 Xanthobacteraceae bacterium
GACATGCCCGGTCCGATCAAGAGCCTGAACGTCTCCAATGCCGCGGCTCTGGCCCTCTATGTGGTCACCTGTCGATCAAGGGCGAGCAGCGGATGAGGTTTCTTGCGCGTTCGCGCTCACCTGGGGGCGCACTCCGGCAGCGGAACGGCGAGGCCGCACGAGCTGCCGCGGCTCGACAAGCGGCTGGCATGCCCGTTAAGCGCTGCGGGATTTGCCGGATAGGTTTAACCGTGCGTTACCGACTCGCATCTTCCTCTCGCGCCGCGCCGGCGCTGAGCTTGCGTGCCTAGGGCAGGAAGTATCGCCACCAGACGTAGACGTGGCAGATCAGGATCGAGACCAGCATCATCGGGAACGCATAGAGCGTGTAGGTGACGAACCGAAACGGGATCCCGTTTCGCTCGGCGATGCCCGCGACCGTCAGGTTGGCCGATGCTCCGATCAGCGTGCCGTTGCCGCCGAGACACGCGCCCAGCGAGAGACACCACCACAGCGGCTCGATCTTCTCCGCTCCGCCGAGCGAAGGGGCCATGCTCTTGATCAGCGGGATCATGGTGGCGACGAACGGAATGTTGTCGATGATCGCCGACAGGACGGCGGAGGCCCAGAGAATGACATAGCCGGTGGTCGCCAGATCGCCGCCGGTCCCGGCGATGAGCCAGTCGGCGAGCAGCTTCAACAGCCCGCTCACATCCACCCCGTGCACGACGATGAACAACCCGATGAAGAAGAAGATCGTGATCCATTCAACGTCGGAGAAGGTCTCGTGCAGATTCTTGGCGGCCTTCTCGCCGTGATGGGCCCAATTGTCGAGCAGCATCAGCAGCGCGGCGCCGGACATGCCGATCGTGCCCGGCTGCAGATGCAGCGGCCGCGCGAGCACGAACGCGGCGATCACCGCCGCGAGCACCGTCAGCGACTGCCTGAGCAGGGTCGGGTCCATGATCGCTTCGGCCGGAATCATCGCCATCACCCGCGCCTCGCGCTCGGGGGTCGCTTTCAGCTGCTTTCCCCAGAGCAGATGGATGATCGCCGCCTGCACCAGCATCACCACGATGATGACCGGCGTCAGCTCGATGACGAAGGCGTTGAAATCCAGGCCGGCGAGCGAGCCGATCAGGATATTGGGAGGATCGCCGATCAGCGTCGCAGTGCCGCCGATATTTGAGGCCAATATCTCGGAGAACAGGAACGGGTACGGCGGCACGTCGAGCTCGCGCGTGATTGCCAGCGTCACCGGAACGATCAGCAGCACGGTGGTCACGTTGTCGAGAAAGGCCGAGAGCACCGCGGTGGTGATCTGCAGCAAGAGCAGGATGCCGGCCGGATGCGCACGCGCGGCCCGCGCCGACCAGATGGCGACACATTGGAACATGCCCGATCGGCGCGATATCGACACGAGTATCATCATTCCGGTGAGGAGCCCGATGGTGTTCCAGTCGATGCCCTTGACCGCCTCGTCCTGATCGATGACGCCGAGCAGGATCATCAGGCTGCCGCCGATGAGCGCGGCGATCGAGCGGTTGATCTTCTCGGAAATGACCACCGCGTAGGTGGCGAGCAGAATGAGTGTCGCCACCCAGAGCGGGCTCAGGCCGAAATAGACGGAAGACGACATCGGGTCTCACTCGATCGTTCCGGGCGGCGGCTGCACCGATGCCCGGTCGCCTCCGCCGAGGCGATAGCGTCGGCACCCGCGAGCATGCTTGTCAATGCGCAGCACCCAGCACCGGAGGCCGGATCGCGCCGGGCGCCTTGTCACCGCGGCGCAGCGAAGCGCCGGCGGCGGCGGCGTCTAGTTCGAAAGTCGAATAAGCGCGTTCCCTTCCCCAGTGATATTTTTTGACGAGGTTGCAACCCGCGATGCTGGAGTTTGGTCGCGTCCGCGGGGCGGTGCCGTCAGGCCGGAGCGAGTCTCCGGGCCTGCCGGCGCCGGATCGCGGGACCGTCGCAAGGAAGCCTTTGCCGATCCGGCACAACAATCAGGACAACTCTCATGGCAACGTTGACGCACACGTCGGTGCGAGGGTCAGGGATGACGGGCGAGGAGAAGTTCGTCATCTTCGCGTCGTCGCTCGGCACCGTCTTCGAATGGTATGATTTCTACCTCTATGCGACCTTGGCGCCGTTCTTTGCCGCGGTTTTCTTCCCGCCCGGCAATGCCACGGCCGCCCTGCTCTCGGCATTCGCCACCTACGCGGCAGGCTTCCTGGTGCGTCCCTTCGGCGCCCTGATCTTCGGCCGGATCGGCGATCTCGTCGGCCGCAAATATACCTTCCTGGTGACGATCGTGGTGATGGGCCTCTCGACCTTCCTGGTCGGCCTCCTCCCGACATTCGCACAGATCGGCTGGACCGCCCCGGTCCTTCTGGTGACGCTGCGCCTCTGCCAGGGCCTCGCGCTCGGGGGCGAGTACGGCGGCGCCGCAACCTACGTGGCCGAGCACTCGCGTCCGGAGGAGCGCGGCTATACCACCAGCTATATCCAGACCACGGCCACGCTCGGCTTCTTCCTCGCACTGGTCGTGATCGGGCTCTGCCGCCTCTACATGGATGCGACGATCTTCTCCTCCTGGGGCTGGCGCATTCCCTTCCTGGTCTCGCTCATCCTGCTGGTGTTCTCGGTCTATATTCGCCTCAGGCTCAACGAGACGCCCATATTCCAGCGGATGAAGCAGGAGGGCAAAGGCTCGAAGGCGCCCTTGACCGAGAGCTTCTTCCGCTACCCCAACAACAAGTACGTGCTGCTGGCCCTGCTCGGCGCCACTGCGGGGCAAGGGGTGGTCTGGTACACGGGGCAGTTCTATGCCCTGTTCTTCCTGACGATCACGCTCAAGCTCGATTACATCGCCACCTATGGCCTCATCGGCCTGTCGCTGATCATCGGCACGCCGTTCTTCATCCTGTTCGGGTGGCTATCGGATCGAATCGGCCGGCTCAAGATCATCCTGGCCGGCTGCGCGATCGCGGCGCTCACCTACTTCCCGCTGTTCGCGGGGCTGACGCACTACATCAACCCTGCGCTGGAAGCGTTCCAGAAGAGCAACCAGGTCACCGTGGTTGCCGACAGCGCTACCTGCAATTTCCACATCTTCGTCGGCCCGTGGTCGAAATTCTCCAACTGCGATCGGGCCCAGGACTTCGTCACCAAGCTCGGCGTCTCGTTCAGCAGGCAGAACGCCCCGGGCGCCGGCGACAGGGTCGATCTCATGATCGGCAACACCAAGGTCGAGGGCTGGGATGCATCGAAGTGGCAGGCCGCGTTCAACGCCGCGGGCTACCCTGCCAAGGCCGACCTCGGCAAGGTGAACTGGTTCATGGCCGAGCTGATCCTGGTGATCATGGTGATTTACGTGACCATGGTTTACGGCCCGATTGCCGCCTTCCTCGTGGAGATGTTCCCGACGAAAATCCGTTACACCTCGATGTCGCTGCCGTATCACATCGGCAACGGCTGGTTCGGAGGAATGCTGCCGCTGCTCGCTACCGCGATCGTCGCTGCGAGCGGCGATATCTATGCCGGCCTGTGGTACCCGATCATCGTCTCGGTCATGACGCTGCTCGTCGGCATGTTCTTCCTGCGCGACACGAAGGGCGTGGACCTGGTCACCGGCTCCGGTGTCGCCATTCAAAGAGCGTAGCTTCTTCTCCGCCGGCTGCGCGCCGTTCGGCCCCGCGCTCGCGCGGGGCCTTTTCTGATTCGGCATTGCCTTCCCCGCGAGCGCGGGCACCTTCCAAAGCGTCCCCGTTCCGGGCACGGCGGAGATCGCCCGGGCAAGCGACGCCATGACAGCCCGCTGATTACGCTCTAATCGTATTGCTTCTCGTCTCCTGTATCGGCGATGCTCACGGCGCTCCTAGCCGACATACATGCGAACCGGGAGGCTTTCGCAGCCTGCCTTGCTCACGCACGCGCAAGCGGGGCGGCGCGCTACGTCTTTCTCGGGGACTACGTGGGCTATGGGGCGGACCCTGGCTGGTCGGTTGATACGGTCATGACCCATGTCGATGCCGGCGCGCTTGCGGTCGCCGGCAATCACGATGCCGCGGTGTCGAACCGGGCCGAAGACCTCAACGACACGGCGCGCCAGGTCATCGACTGGACGCGTGACCGGCTGACGGAGCGCCAGCGCGCGTTCCTGGCACGCCTGCCGCTGACAGCCGAGGACGGCGATTGCCTCTTTGTGCATGCCAGCGCCTGCAAACCGGGCACCTGGGAATACGTGACCGGGACCGAGCCGGCGCGCCGCAGCTTCGCCGCCACGGGCCAGCGATTGACATTCTGCGGCCACCTGCATGTGCCGGAGCTCTATCATGTCGGCTCGACCGGAAAGATCGCTGCCTTCGTCCCGGTCTCGGGGACGGCGGTTCCGCTGCTGCCGCAGCGACGCTGGCTCGCGGTGATCGGCTCGGTCGGCCAGCCACGCGATGGCTCCCCGCTTGCGTCCTATGCTCTGCTGGACGGCAGCCGCGGCACCCTCACCTGCGTGCACGTTCCCTATGACGCAGCGACCGCCGCCGCCAAGGTGAGAGCCGCAGGGTTGCCGGGGGTGCTGGCGCTTCGACTCCTGCACGGTCGCTGATCGGATGCCTGCGGCAAGCCTGAAGCCCGGAGATGTCGTCGGCGGCTTCCGCCTGGAAGAGCAGCTGCCGTTGGCCGCCACTTCCGAGTTGTGGCGCGTCTCCCGCGCGAACGACGCGGCGCCGTTGCTGATGAAAATTCCGCGTCTGGAGCACGGGGCCAACCCGATCAACATCGTCGGCTTCGAGGCGGAGCAGATGATCCTGCCGCAGCTGTCGGGTCCGCACGCGCCGCGTTTTGTCGCCGCCGGAGGCCTCGACAATCCCTACATCGTGATGGAGCTGATCGCGGGCGAGTCGCTGCGGTCGCGCCTCGCCAGGCTGCCGCTGCCGATCGAGGAGGTCGCGGCCCTCGGCGCAAGGACCGCCTCGGCCCTGCACGAGATACACCGTCAGGATGTGATCCATCTCGACGTGAAGCCGAGCAACGTCATGCTTCGCGCGACCAGCGAGGCGGTCCTGATCGACTTCGGCTTCTCGCGGCACCTGCGGCTGCCCGATATCCTGGCCGAGGAGTTCCCGGGGCCGATCGGAACCGGAGCCTACATTGCGCCGGAGCAGCTGTTCGGCAATCGAAGCGATCCCCGCAGCGACATCTTCGCGCTCGGCGTGATGCTGTATTTCTTCGTCACCGGCGAGCGTCCCTTCGGCGACCCGGAGACCGCACGCGAGTGGCGGCGGCGGCTCTACCGGGAGCCGGTTCCGCCGCGCGTGCGCCGGCCGGATTGCCCGCCCTGGCTGCAGGACGTCGTTCTGCGCTGTCTGGAAGTCCAGCCCGACAGGCGGCATGCCACGGCCGCCCAGCTCGCGTTCGATCTCCAGCATCCCGAGCAGATCGTCACCACCCGCCGCGGCGAGCGTGCGCGGCCGGGCGGCCCGGTGACGGCCATGCGCCGCTGGGTCGCGGGGAGGCGCAGCTGGCCGGCGCTGCGGCGGACCGTTGCCCGGCAGCTCGAGAAATCTCCGATCATCCTGGCGGCAATCGACCTCGCGCCGGGCATGGAGCAGCTCGCGCAGGCCATAAGGGATGCGGTCGGGGACGTTCTTGCGGTCCATCCCGAGGCGCGGCTCACCTGCGTGAACGTGCTCCGGCTGTCTGCGATCGCGCTCGATCCGACCGAGGACGAGCAAGGGCGCAATCTCCACCTTCGGCGCCTGGCCGAGCTTCAGCACTGGGCGCGACCGCTGCCGATCCCGGCGCACGGCATCACCTTCCAGGTGTTCGAAGCCATGAACCCGGCGGCCGCGCTGGTCGATTATGCTCGGAGAAATCACGTCGACCGGATCGTGATCGGCGCGAGATCAAGCTCGGGCTTGCGCCGCTACCTCGGCAGCGTGTCTTCCCAGGTCGTGGCCGAGGCGCCCTGCACCGTCACGGTCGTCCGCGTGCCGGCGGAGCGGCGCGAGGATCTCCCGTCGTAAGCAGGCCTCCGCCGACCGGCAGCGCGCCCGCCCAGGGGTATGGGCGGCATGGCCAGTGCCCGGCGGGGGCTGCCCGGTTGCATCCACGACGGGAACGACCGCTCCTCCTCCCCGATCAGCGCCCTGGACCCGGCTGTGTTCGCGCTCTACACAAGAAAAACCCCGCCAAAGCGGGGTTTTCAAGTCTGGGAAGAACGAGCTCAGAGGGTCATCGAGCTCATTCCACCACCTCAATGCCGCCCTGAGCGGCTGGTTCCTCGCCGGCCTAAAAAAATTCTTTCTGGGCTGGTCCCACTCGGGTGGGCGCGGCCGCGCGCGTTGACGATACCCGCTCGCCCCTCTAGATCAGCGCAGAAATGCGATCGCAATTGGCTGGGAACCGAGCGTCACCCCTACCTGCAATGCTTGATTTTGCCGGGTTAGCTCAGCGGTAGAGCAGCGGTTTTGTAAACCGTTGGTCGGGAGTTCAAATCTCTCACCCGGCACCATGTATTGGTTTTGGGCCAGCGGCACAGCGTTCACATGGCTTGCCGGGAGGCCGGGTCAGCCTTAAGCGGGTCGGCGCTATCCAGCCGAGTGCAGTCCACCGGCCCCGCGCCAGGACCGGCGGTTGTGTTTCTCTTCCGCACTATGAGCAGAGCGGGGAACGCGCCCGGTCACAGCCGTGCGATCCCGGCACGCTCGATCAGCGCCGCCCATTTCCTGATATCGCCCTCGAGGCGCGCCCTCAATTGCTCGGGGCTGCTCGCGGCTGCTTCGATGCCGAGCTCGGCATAGCGCTGCTTCACCTCCGGGATGGCGATTATCTCGTGAATAGCCGCATTGAGCAGATCGAGGATGTCAGAGGGCGTCCCCGCACGCGCGAAAATCCCGTTCCAGGACGTGACCTCGTAACCGGCAACGCCTGCTTCCGCCACCGTGGGCACGTCAGGAAGAAACGGCGATCGCCTGGGGCCGGAAGTGGCCAGCGGTCGGATTTTCTGATCCGAGATGCCGGCCTTCATCGCCGCGTAGAAGTCGATCATCAGCTGCACGTCGTTGCGCAGGAGCGCCACGATGACATCGGGTGTGGTGCGGTATGGCACGATCTGGAAATTCAACCCGGTCGCGGATTTCAGCAGCTCGGCGGAGAGGTTCTGGGTGCCACCGACATTGATGGTGCCGACATTGAGCGTGCCCGGCCGCGCCTTGGCGGCGCCGATGAAATCCTGCAGGCTCCGGAACGGCGATTCGGCGTTGGTGCCGACCACGAGATCGAAATAGCCGATCGCCGAGATGGGGGCGAACTCCCTGACCGGATCGTAGGGCAGCGACTTGTAGATCGCCGCGCTGATCGAGGTGCCGTTGGTGACGAGGCCGATGGTGTAGCCGTCGGCGGGCTGTGACAGCACGATCCTGGCCGCGGCGATGCCGCCCGGCCCAGGCTGGTTCTCGACCACCAGCCGCTGACCGAGCCTGTCGGTGAGCTTGTCGGCCGCGATCCGCGCGGTGATGTCGGCGATCCCGGCGGCACCGAAAGGAATTATGAAACGAATTGGCCTGCTCGGATAGGCCGCTTGCGCGCCGGCGCGCGATGCAAGCGCTGCGACGGCGAGCGAGCCGGCGAGGCTCTTGGCCATTCGCCTGCGGGTGATGTCAGTCAAGACCGCCTCCGATGCTGCCGCTCGTCCGCCGACGAGCCCCGGGAAAGACCTCTGCGAGATTCATCTCTTTTGTCGCTCTTCTTCATATCGCTCCAAGCGAGTGACGACGCTCATGCGCTTCCTTCTATCACGCTCAGGCGCACGTCCTCCTCGATCAGCCGCCATACATGATCCACGTAGCGCACGAACTGCCCGGTTCGCTTGATCGCCAGCTCGCGCGGGCGCGGCAGCTCGATCGGCACGCGCTCCCGCAGCCGGCCCGGCCGACGCGCGAAGACCAGGACCTTGTCGGACAGAAACACCGCCTCGTCGATCTGGTGGGTCACGAACAGGACCGTCTTGCGGCCTTGCTCCCAGATGCGCATGAGCTCGGTCTGCATGATCTCCCGCGTCTGTGCGTCGAGCGACGAGAACGGCTCGTCCATCAGCAGAATCTCCGGATCGATCGCGAGCGCCCGCGCCAGATTGACGCGCTGACGCATGCCGCCGGAGAGCTGGCGCGGGTAGTAGCTCTCGAATCCGGCAAGCCCTACCAGCTTCAGCAGCTCGAGCGTCCGGCGGCGCTCGGCCGCGCCGACCCGGCCCGCGATCTCGCGGCCGATGATCGCATTGGCAAAGACCGTGCGCCAGGGCAGCAGGTTGTCGCTCTGGAACACGAAGCCGCGCTCGCCTCCGGGCCCCCTCACCTCCCGATCGTCGATCCGGACCTCTCCCGCGCTTGCCGGCTCGAGGCCGGCGACGATGCGCAGGAACGTGGTCTTGCCGCAGCCCGAAGG
>DASXAP010000270.1:0-2891 GCA_036406655.1 Xanthobacteraceae bacterium
ACCCACTTCATCCGGCGCCTCAACATGCGCGAGCAGCTGATCCGCGAGGTCGAGATCATTCCGCTCGAGGTGGTCGTGCGCAACGTCGCGGCGGGCACGCTGTCGCAGCGCCTGGGCCTGGAAGAGGGCACGCAGCTGCCACGCTCGATCATCGAGTTCTATTACAAGAACGACCAGCTCGGCGACCCGATGGTCTCCGAGGAGCACATCACCGCCTTCGGCTGGGCCACCCCGCAGGAGATCGACGACGTCATGGCGCTCGCCATCCGCGTCAATGACTTCCTCTCCGGCCTCTTCCTCGGCGTCGGCATCCGTCTCGTCGACTTCAAGATGGAGACCGGCCGGCTGTGGGAGAACGACCTGATGCGCATCGTGGTGGCGGACGAGATCTCCCCTGATTCCTGCCGGCTGTGGGACATCAAATCGAGCGAGAAGCTCGACAAGGACCGCTTCCGCCGCGATCTCGGCGGGCTGCTGGAGGCCTATACCGAGGTCGCCCGGCGGCTGGGCATCATGAGCGAGGGCGAGCGCCCGCAAGGCAGCGGACCGGTCCTGGTGAAGGGCTGACGCGCCCGGAAAGGGCGATGCGATGCCGCCGCGCGCGTTGCGGGCACTGCTCAAGGGCGCCGTCGCCGGCGCCCTTTGTCTTGCCGGCGCCGCGTTGGCCGCGCCGCAGGATCTCAAGACCTATCCGACCAAGCCGGTGCGCATCGTGGTGCCCTACGCCGCCGGCGGGGGCACCGACGCGCTCGCGCGCTTCCTCGCGCAGGGGCTCGAGAAGCGCCTGGGCCAGCCCTTCATCATCGAGAACCGGCCCGGGCAGGCGACCGCGACCGGCGCCGCCTATGTCTCGCGCGCGGCGGCCGACGGCTACACGCTGCTCGCCGCCACCAGCTCGACCTTGGCCATCAATCCCGGCGTCTACCGCAAGCTCGCTTACGATCCGCTGACGGATTTCTCGCCGATCTCGCTCGTCGCGGCGGTGCCGTTCGTGCTGGTGGTGAACCCATCGCTGCCGGCGGGCTCCGTTGCCGAGCTCGTCGCGCTCGCCAGATCGAAGCCGGGCGAGCTCAGCTACGCCTCGGGCGGGATGGGCGCGCCGCATCACATCTACATGGAATTGTTCAAGAGCATGACCGGCACCGACATCAAGCACATCCCCTATCGCGGCGGCGGACCGGCGCTCTCCGACGTGGTGGCGGGCCACGTCCCGGTGATGTTCGGCGATGTCGGCCAGGTGACCTCGCTCGTGCGCGAGGGCCGGCTGCGGGCGCTCGCCGTCACGGTCGGCAAGCGGATCGAGACGCTGCCCGAGGTGCCGACCATGATCGAGGCGGGGCTTGCCGGCTACGAGGCCAATTCGTGGCAGAGCATGGTCGCGCCCGCAAACGTGCCGGCGCCCATCGTGGCCGCACTCAACGGAGCGCTGACGGCGTTCCTGGCGGAGGACGCCACCAGGTCGCACTTCCTCAAGCTCGGAATGCAGCCGATGGCGAGCACACCGCAGGAATTTGCCGACTATCTGCGCGCCGAAATTATAAAATGGGCGCCGATCATCAAGGCCGCCGGCGCGAGCGAGGATTGACCGCAGGCGAGAATGGACAGCGCGAGGAGACGCAGCATGCGCAAGGATTTCACCATCGGGCTCGTGGTCCCGTTCGCGACCGACACCGTGCCGGACGAAGGACTGCAGATGTATCCCGACGTGCGCTTCATCGCGCGCGGCGTCGGCGTGCGTTCGCTCACGCCCAAGGGCTACGACAGCGCCTGGGAGGGAATCCTGCCGGCGGCCGAATATCTCGCAGGGCAGGGCGTCGATGCCATCATGGTGATCGGCACCTCGTTGACGTTCTATCGCGGCAACGACTTCCACGCCGAGCTGATGGAGAAACTGCGCGCGCTGACCGGACTGCCGGTGAGCACCATGAGCCAGGCGGTGGTCGACGGGCTGCGCAGCTTCGGCGCGCGGCGTATCGCCGTCGCCACTGCCTATGCCGACGACGTCAACAATCGCCTCGCGGCGTTTCTCGCGGCGCAGGGCTTCGAGGTGCAGTCGCTCGAGGGCTTTGGTCTGTTCGGCTTCGGCGAGCCCGGCAGCAAGAGCGAGGCGGACATCATCGCGCTCGGCTCCAAGGCCTGCGGCGAGGCGCCGGAGGCCGAGGGCCTGCTGATCTCCTGCGGGGGCTTGCGCACCCTGGGCGTCGCCGCGCCGCTCGAGTCGCGCCACGGCATCCCGGTGGTGGCGAGCACGCAGGCGGCGTTCTGGGCGGCGCTGCGGCTGGTCGGCGAGAGCGGCCACGTCGCCGGCCGCGGCCGCCTTCTGCAGCAGGCGGCCGCCCCTGTGCACTGAGGTGGTTTGCCCCTAAACTTCGCGCCTTGTGGGCATGCTGCGGCGGCAGCCGCGGCCTGCGCAGCGGGTGCTTGCGTTGCCGGCGATTCGGGCCATATCGAAGGCGGCGTCCCGATGACGAAAATTGGAACGGCATGAAAGCGCGCGTCACCGTCACGCTCAAATCCGGCGTCCTCGATCCCCAGGGCAAGGCGATCGAGGGTGCGCTCAAATCGCTCGGGGTCGCCGGCGTGGCGAGCGTGCGGCAGGGCAAGGTGTTCGACATCGAGATCGAGGGGCGCAGCCGCAAGGAGGCGGAGGCCGCCCTGAAGCAGGCCGCCGACAAGCTCCTCGCCAACACCCTGATCGAAGATTATCGAGTCGACATGAAATGACTCCGCTGCGCACCGGAATCGTCGTGATCGCTCTCGGCATCGCACTCGCGGGGCTGCTCGCGGGCGACGCCGTGACGACCGGCGCGGGCGAGCGCGCATCGACTGCGGGAGAGCCCGCTCGTGCCGCCGTCTGGAGCGAGGTCAAATGGCCGTTTGCGCTCGATCAG
>DASXAP010000271.1:0-2605 GCA_036406655.1 Xanthobacteraceae bacterium
AGCGGCCCGAATCCCGGCATCGCGCCTGCCGCGTTGAAGTCCCAGGCGTTCTCCGCGAGCCCGATGAAATCGCGGATGGCGGGATCCTGAGACCAGGCGCGGCGAAGCGCCGCACGGGCTATTTCGGTGGGGACGCCCGGCGCGAGAAAGCTGCGGATGTCGGTATGAGCGGTGATCGAATCGAGGCTCGGCAGCGCCGACAGATCGAATGGCCGTCCCGACGAATCCGGCGCCGCACCGGCGGAGCTGCCGGCAGCGTCCGCGCTCTTCGGTGCATCCGGCACAGGCTCGGCGCGCCGGCGCTCGTTGGACTCGGGCGAGCCCGTCACCCGGACGGAAGTGGACGCGTCTTGCGCCTCCGTGCTTTCCCGCTTGCGCCGCGACCAGCGCGCGACGAAGCTTTCCGGCTCGCTCATTCCCGCTCCTTCCGCCCCGGCGCGCTGCGTGTCAGCAGCTCGGGATCGGCGCGGCTGCGCTTGCGCTTGATGAAGGGCTGCTCGACGTGGTGCTCGGCGACGAAGTCCTCGATCAGCGCCCGCACCTGCTCGGGCATTGCAACGGCGTCCACGAGGTCGCCCGGCGACTGGCTCCAGCCTTCGCCCTCGGCCGGGTCCGCGCTCACGCCGAACAGCTCATAGGGAGACTCGCCGCCGGTCGGCCGCAATGCAACCCAGAGGAGCGGCGCTCCCGAGTCCAGATTGTCCCGGTAGTTTCCGGTTTCCGTGCGGAAGAGCGCAATCTCGGCGGAGCCGGCATAGATCGTCGTGCGCTCCCCTTGCTCGGCCAGCACCGTCCACGCCGGAGCGGCTGCCGCTCCCGGCAGCACGCTCACCGCTCTCCAGGTGTAGTCGATCCACGGGCTCTGCGCCTTTCGGCGCTCGACCACCACGCCGACGACGATGGTCTGCAGTGCCGGCGGCACGCTCATGATGCCGCCTTGATCACCGGTCCGGCCCCAGTTTCCTCCGGGGCTGCTGCACCCGCTCGCAGGGACGCCGGGAGCAGGGAAGAACACGAGAGAGGGCGCCGGATCGGCAGCCCGGTCAGGAGATTTTGCGGTTTCAAGCGGAGGGTCCGCTCCGGCGTCATCGCCAGGATCAGGAACACCGGCGCGCCTCTGGCCCCCTCGAGCACCACCTCGGGATTGCGGAATTCGAGCCGATAGAGTCCGACGATGCGCTCGCGCATCGCCGGAGCAAGCTCCTCCCCACGCCAGAGCCTGTCGCCGACCGCCGTTCCCTCGGCGTCGAGCCCGACATACCAGAGGAGATCGACGTCGGTTGCCGAGACCATCGGCACGACCTCGACCTCGACGGCAAGGAGATGCGTGATCCAGCGCGCGATCACTTCGCCGAGCGCGGCAAGCCCGCGCCGGCCGGCGGTGAGATCGAGCGCCATGTCGAACCGGTCGCTGCGCTCCCAGTAGGCCTCGGCGCTGTCGTCGCTGAGCACGTCGAGCTGCGCCTCGTGCCCTGCCGGCAGCCCGAGCATGGCGACGAGCGGCGAGACCGGCTGCGGGGCAAGGCCGGCAACGGTCTCCTCGTCCGCTGCGATCAGCGCACCGGCATGCACGGCAAGCCGCTGGGTGCGGAAGAACAGCTCGGCAGCGCGCAGGAGGAGCGCGTCCGTGCAGCCGTCGAGCGCGTTGCGCAGGATCGCGTGCACGAGCTGGTCGAGAAACAGCGGAGGCGTCTCGCCTGCGCCCTCGCGCACCAGCGCGAGATAGGCCGCCTCGACCGTCGGCTGGGCCAGGAGCCGGTCGCGGAAGCCGAGCATCACCCGCCAGTTCGCGCGCGCATCGCCGTCGGCGAGGCGCGCAACCTCCTCGGCAACGACCGGGCGGCGCGGATCGGCGAGGAGCGCCGCATGCAGTGTGCGCTCGGCAAGGCACGCATCGCGCGGCGGCGCGAGCTCCGGCCGCGCGAGATAGGCCTTGAGGAACTCGTCGGTGAGCACGAGCGCGCCTGCCGCATCGCGGTCGAGCAGATGATGTCCGCAGGAGAGCCAGAAATCCTTCATTGCCGATCGCGCGCCTCGACGGGTCGACCCGCGCTATCTATAGCATGCCGCGGCATTTGCGACGGGGCAGAGACTCGGCGTCAGTGAATGCGCTCGAGCCTACTCATTGGCCTCGATCAGCTCGATCTCCTTCCTGAGCAGCAGATTGACGAGCTCACTCAAGCTGATACCGCGCGCCTCTGCGCGCGCCATCAGAAACTTCGCCACCTCCGGATCGAGATGCGCGGGTGGCATCAGCGCAGCCTCGGAACGGTAGAACCGCCCGCGCGCAGACGTCGAGAAATCGTATTCGTCCTTCATTCCGTATTCGTCCCTCATTCCATCGCAGCCGGCGCAAAGGTGTCATCGGCGCGGCCCGCCGGTTTTTGGGTCGAGCCAGGATGGCTGCGCCAGCGCCGCGCGGAGCGAGCGCCGCTCGGCGGCCTTGCCGCTCCCCCTCACCACAAGATTGCCGCTCCCGTCGAGCTCGCAAGCGCCGCCGCGCCCGGGGGTCAGCCGCGCCAGGTAGCTCCTGGCGATCTCGGCAAATCCGCTCGCCTGCCAGGTGTCGACCGCGACCATGAGGTGGCGCGCAAAGCTCGCAAGC
>DASXAP010000272.1:0-20658 GCA_036406655.1 Xanthobacteraceae bacterium
CTCGCCGCCGGAGCCGACCGAACGGAGGCGCAGCCGGTGCTTCGGAGACGGAGCCGATCGCAGCATTCGCAGCGCCGTCGGCGGAATGAAGGCGTTTCGCACTTCGAGCCTGGCCATCAAAGCGAATGCAGCCTCGGGATCGAATCGCTCGAACCGGGCGGCGACCACCGGCACGCCGTAGTGCAGCCCGGGGAGGAGCACGTTGAGCAGCCCGCCTGCCCAGGCCCAATCCGCCGGCGTCCAGAGCCGGTCCCCCGGCTGCGGCAGGAACTCGTGCGGCATCTCGATGCCGGGAAGGTGGCCGAGCAGCACCCGATGCGCATGCACCGCACCTTTCGGCGGCCCGGTGGTGCCGGACGTGTAGACCATCAATGCGGGCTCCTCGGCCGAGGTGGCAACCGGCGCAAGATCGGCAGCGGCGCGGGCCAGCACGGCGTGGAAGTCCTCGCTGCCGTCGGCGGCACCGTCGATCGACAGGACCAATTCCACGGCGGGCGCGAGATCCTCGAGATTGGAGAGCTTGGCCAGCCCCTGTGCGTTGGTGATCAGCACGCGGGCCCGGGAATCCTTCAGCCGATACGAGATCGCCTCGACCCCGAACAGCATTGCCAGCGGCAGCGCGATTGCACCGAGCTTGTAGATGGCGATGTGGCACGCGGCGACCGCCGGGGTCTGCGGCAGCAGGATGGCGACCCGATCGCCGCGGCCGATCGCGCGCGCGCGCAGCGCATTGGCCAGCCGATTCGAGCTTTCGCGCAGCGCGCCGTAGCTGATCTCGTGTACCGTGCCGTCGGGCTGCACGTCGAGAATGGCGGCGCGCCGTGGCTCCCGCTCCGCCCAGCGATCGCAAACATCCACAGCGATATTGTAGTGGCCGGGGACGCGCCACTCGAACGCGCGAAAGAGCGCATCGTAGCTGCGCGCGGCAGGCAGGACGTGAGCTGCATACATCGGCGCGCAGGCTAGACCAGGTCCTGACCGGATGGAAACGACGGGCATCACCGCCGGGCTTGCCTGGCGCCGCCGCCGGCCATCACCTCCTGGCAGACCAGCATGGCCGCCGAGTTCCGATGACCCTTTGCACCGCGCCGGACAGCCGGTAAACCCGTTCTTGCACGACACTGCGCCGAGTGGGGATACGAGTCAGCCACCGACGCGAGGACGCGGGAAGCGATCGGTCGATGAAGCAGGAGCCGAGCGCGGGAGCGCGCACAGCCGATATCGATTATCGCCTGCTCATTCCGTTTCTTCTTCATGTCATCCTCACTCAGACGCTCATATTGATCGTCCGGATCACGACATCCTATCGCGCGATCGAGCTCGGCCTGTCCGTGCTCTGGCTCGGGCTGATCGCCACCGGTTTCGCCATAGTCCCGGTCTTCACGGCGCTGCGGGTGGGACGCTGGATCGACCGCGGCAACGATGCGAGGGCGATCTGGCTGGGCTCTTCCCTCGTCCTGGCGGGGTGCTTCGCGCTTTGGGCCTGGCCGCGATCGGCCGTGCATCTTCTGCTCTTCAGCGTGATCCTGGGCTTCGGGCACATGTTCTGCATGGCCGGACACCAGATGCTGGCGCTTCGTTCGGGCGGCTCACGCAACCGCGAGACCTCGCTCGGCTACTACATGGTGGCGGCCTCGCTGGGACAAGGGCTGGGGCCGTTCGTCGTTGGTTGGCTCGGCGGCTCGACCGCGGTGCCGTCGACCGAGAAGCTGTTTGCAATCGGCCTCCTCACCGCCGGCATCGGCAGCATGGTCGCGCTGCTGATCCGGCCCGAGCAACGGCGGGTGGAGCATCAGCAGGCCGCAAAGCTCGTTCCGGTTCGCGAGCTGTTCCGGCTGCGCGGCTTCTTGCCGGTCATGCTGTCGAGCGTGGTGACGATCACCGCGCTCGACCTTCTGGTGATCTACCTGCCGGCCCTGGGCACCGAAAGGCACATCGACGCCGACCATATCGGTTTCCTGTTGGCCGTCCGTTCGGCCACCGCCCTGGTCTCCCGCGCGCTCTATGCCCGCCTGATTTTTGCCGTCGGTCGCTCGCCGCTCACGCTGGCAAGCATGCTCGGCAGCGCCTTGGGCTTCCTGCTGCTGGCGATCCCGCTTTCACTGCCCAGCATGTATCTGGTTCTCGGATTACTGGGATTCGCGATGGGGATTGCCTCAACCCTCACCATCTCCGGGGTGGTCTATCTCGCGCCGGCGGAAGCCTGCGGCACCGCGCTTACCTTGCGGATGACGGGCAACCGGATCGGCCAGATCGTGTTTCCCGCCGCCGCCGGACTGGTCGCGGCGGCAACCGGCGTCGGCGGCATCCTGCTGGCGGTCGGCATCGGGCTTGCGGTATCCGGCCTCGCCGTTGCGATGCGCGAGCCCGCACCGCCGTCGAGCCGCTGAGGCTCGTTCGCTGGCAGCCGGAGCGAGGAGGAGCGCATGTCCGAGCCGATCCAGATCCGCATGGGAGGTTATGGCCCTGCCAGCACCGGCTTCAGCCGCGCGCTCCAGCGTATCGGTGACCAGCTCATCCGGCAGCTCGGCGATGAGATCGAGATCAAATATGTGTGGAACATCATGGAGCTCGGCTACCGCGCCGAGGATATTCTGTGGCTCGTCGAGCGCGGCCTGCTCACGCTCGGCTATCAGTCGTCGAGCTACCTGAGCGACCGGGTAGCCGAGCTGGGCTTCGTCGACCTTCCCTTCCTGTTCACCGGCACGGATACGGCACGCGCCGCAATGGATGGAGCGCTCGGCGAAGTGCTCGCGCGCAAGATCGAGGAGCACGCCAACTATCGCGTGCTCGGCTGGTTCGAGAACGGCTTCCGCCACCTCTCCAACCGGGTGCGGCCGGTTCGTACGCCCGCCGAGCTCAGGGGACTGCGCATCCGTGTGCTCCCGAGCAGGGTGCACGAACGAACGTTCGAATTGCTGGGGGCGGTGCCGATGCGAATGGACCTCACCGAGGCGATCGAGAGGATCAAGGCCGGCACCATCGATGCCCAGGAAAATCCACTCTCCAACACGGTCACCTATGGCGTGCACAGGTTCCACCGCTTTCACACGCTCTCGAGCCACTTCTATGTTTCGCGACCGGTCTTTCTCAATCGCGATGCCTTCGATGCCTGGCCGGCGCATCTCCAGAGTGCGATGCGCGAGGCGGTCAGCGCGGCTGTCGCATTCCAGCGGTCGCTGCACGTCGAGGAGGAGGATGCGGCGCGACAGGCGATCACGGCGCAGGGTTGCGAGATCATCGAGCTCGGCGCCGCCGAGCGCGATGCCTTCGCCGCCGCGGTGCAGCCGCTGCTCGATGAGGCGCGAGAGACCTTCGGGCGGGAGCTCTTCGATCTGCTCGCGACATGTCAGGCCGGACGAAGCGCCTGACCCGCGGCTGATCAGATGATCTTTCCCGCCTGACACTCCTACCCTCGCCGCTCGTCGGGAGCCGCCAGGATCAAGGCCCAGAAGACCTTGTACTTCGATTGCGGGGCGTAGACCGCGGCGATACCCATTCGGGTCGCCTCCTTGAGCAGCATGTTGGCGCGATGCGGGGGCGAGTCGCGCCAGCCGGAGAACGCTTCCGCCAAGGTATGGTAGCCGGCGCTGATGTTCTCCGCCGCCGCCTTGGCGCGATAGCCCTGCCCCTTGAGCCGCTCGTCGAAGCCGCGCACCACGTTGTGATCGATCTTGTCGCGGCTGGCCATGGCTTGCGCCTGCGCCTCGGCAAGCTTCATCAGATCGGGATCGACGCTGACCGGCGCAAGACCGTTGTTGGCCCTATAGCCGGAAATCATCGACGCCGCCGCGGCGGCATCGATCCTGGCGTCGCTGCTCGCAAGGCTGCGGTAGAAGGCGGGCTCGCTCGGCGGCGGCTCGCTCGCGCAGCCGCCGGTCAGCACCAGCACGGCAAGCACGCCGAGGCGCGTCGCGCCTCGGCTCAGACAGCGGGCAAATCCCTGCACGGTGCGAATTCCCCCGAGCTCCCCCGACAACTCATCGAGCCAGCATGGCCGAACCATGACGAGGCTGGAAAGACCTGCCGCCCGCTCGCCGGCTCCTCCTGCGAGCCGGGCATGCTTCCCCGGCAGTCGTCAACGACCGGAAAACAACGACACCCGGCACGATTGGCGGCTGGTTCAGTGTCCGCTGCGATAGACCGGGGCCGGCTGGGAGAAGAAGCTCGCCAGGATATGGTAGCAGATCTCGTAGTTCTTCTGATGGAACGAGGCGTGGGCGATCCCCGGCATCACCGCGAGCTGCTTGTCCGGGTTGGGCAGCTTGTCGAAGAACTTCATCAGATCGGCAAAGCCGGCGATGCCGTCGTATTCGCCGCGCATGATCAGCGTCGGCGCCGTGATCTTCTCCGGATCGCACACCGGCAGGTTGGCGCACATGTCGACGTAAGTCCCGTTCGGGATCGAATCATCGAGCTTCAGGATCGCGTCGGCGAATGCCTCGACGACGAGATCGTCGGCAGTGCCGGGATGATCGCGTTCGAAGATCGAGCGGACGAACTTGCGGTCGATCGGCCGGCGATTGCCGGCGCGAAACTCCGGCAGCCTCTTGCGCCGCTCGGCGAGCGTCGGCGAGCCCTCGCCGGTCCACACCATCGCATCGCAGGCGAGCCGCGCTACCATCTCGGGATGGCGCTGCGCGAACAAAGCCGCCCGCAGCGCGCCCGAGGAGATCCCATAAACCAGCAGCGGCTTCGCTCCCCGCAGCTTCTGGATATAGGTCGCGGCGGCGAAGCAGTCGTCGGCGCCGCAGGAGATCGGCGAGTTGTGATCGCGATCCTTGGTCGAGCGGCCGTAGCCCTCCATGTCCACGCACCAGGTGTCGTAGCCGCGCGCCGCGAAATGGTCCATCGCCGAGGGTCGGCCCGGGATCTGCAGGTCGAAAGTCGGCTGCGAGGCCATCGACGAGCCGTGCACGAACAGGATTCTGCCGGCCGGGCCGGAAGGGTCGCCGGCGTGCTTGTTCCAGAGGAACAGCTTCACGTCCTCGCCCTTTGTCGTCCAATGCTCGCTGGCCGTGATACGGAACTGCTCGTTCATTCGATCCGCTCCCGGTCCGATCACTGCGCCATGATGTGATTGGCCTTGATCAACCTCGCCCATTTCTCGATCTCGGACTGCATGTGGCTGCCGAACTCCGCGGGCTGCATCGGGACCGGAACCGCCCCCTGGCTCACCCAGGACTGCTGGATGTCGGGTCGGGCGAGGATCCGGTTGATCTCCCGGTTGAGCACGTCGACGACGGCCTGCGGCGTGCCGGAGGGTGCCACCATGCCCATCCAGATCGTCGCCTCGAATCCGGGCACCCCCGCTTCCGCGAGCGTAGGGACGTCGGGAAGAATGGCCGAGCGCGTCCTGCCGCTGGTGCCCAGAGCCCGCACCCGGCCCGCCTGGATCATCGGCGCCATGGTCGGCACCGAATCGAACATCATCTGAACCTGGCCGCTGATGATGTCGTTACGGGCGCCGGTGCTGCCCTTGTAGGGCACATGCAGGATGTCGGTGCCGGTCAGGTTCTTGAACAGCTCGCCGGCCATGTGATAGTTCGAGCCCACTCCCGAGGAGGCGTAGTTGAGCTTGCCGGGCTGCGATCTTGCCAGAGCGATGAACTCCTTTGCCGAGCTCGCCGGCACGGTCGGATGCACGACCATGACCAGCTCGGAGCTCAGCAGCGATGCAACCGGCACGAAATCACGCATCAGCTTGAACGGCTTGTTGGGAACGAGGGTCTCGGTCGTGGTCTGCGTCGCCGAGACCATGAGCAGTGTGTAGCCGTCGGGCGGAGACTTCGCCGCCGCATCCGAGCCGATGATCGTGCCGGCCCCGGGCCGGTTCTCCAGCACGAACGGCTGATTCAGGCTCTTGTGCAGCTCCTCGGCGAGCACTCGGGTGAACACGTCGGTGGGGCCGCCGGCGCCGAACGGCACGATCACCCGGACCGGCCGCGACGGATAATCCTGGCTCCGCGCCGGCGCAACCGCTGCGACGCACGCCAGCGTGACAGCGGCCGAAAGCCAGGCCCGCTGAAACTTCGTCATGGGAAATCCCGGGCAGATGCTGCGTCGGCAGCTCTACACCACGGCATCGAAGGTGTCACGGCGGCGCGACCCCGCAGCGCTTGCGGCAGGCGAGCATGTTCACGGCCTCGCCGATCGCCCCGGCGAAGGGATGGAAGGCGAAGCGCACCACATGCCGCCCGCGCGGGACCACGACCGCGCGGAAGATCACGTTGGCCACGAGGATCTCGGTGTCGCGCCCGTCGACGCTGGCGCGCCACCACGGGTGCCAGATGTCGTTGAGCAGGAGAATGCCGCCGCCGGGCGCCTCCACCTCCACCACGACCTCGGTATTGGCGTAGCGCGCCAGGCGAGCGTTGCCTTGGGCTCCGGCCGCGGGCCCGGGGACGAATCCGGGCGGGGGCTGCTGCAGCAGCACGGTGCGGCGCGGATCGATCTCCGGCCAGCCGCTGCGCAGGAGCTCGGCGAAATCGGCGCGGCGCCAGTCGGTCAGCAGCATCACCCGCGGCAGTGCCCGCGGATTCTCGTACACATAGGCGTCGCTGGTGCGTGCCAGGAAGCTCAGATCGCCCGGCTCCAGCGCCGAGTCGATCTGCTCGATCGGCACGCCGCTGGCGATCAAGCGCACGCCCAGGAGATCGGCGAAAGCCGAGCGGTAGGAAGGATAGAGCGGGGAGAACCAGCGTTGCGACGGCAGCGCGACCGTGTCGCCGACATGGGTCGCCGCGTAGAAGCTGCGCAGACGCAGGGGATTGTGCCCGAACACGTCATCGAAACCCTGCGCCAGCGACAGGTTCGGCCAGTGATAGCCGATGCCGATCAATTCGACCCGATCGCGCCGATCCGGCGCCGCAGCGGCGGCGAGGCGGGCCTTGAGCAGGCGGACCGTCTCGTTGCCGGTGCCCGGGCGCAGCGCATCGAACTCCGCGCGCGGCAGCGCAGTGGAGACGTGCGGCGCATTGTTCCAGGCGAGGTCCGCCGCCATGAAAGCGGCGAGGAGCCCCGCAGCTGCGAGCGGCCAGCGACGGTCCAGCCGGCGCGCCGATGCGAGCACGGCGAGCGCGAGCGCCGTGCAGACGATCGCCGTCAGCACCGGGACGACCGCCGCCGCTGCGCCGACGACCGAGTGGGCCAAGGCCAGCGCCCCGGCCACGAGCATGATCGCGCAGGCGATCTCGAGCGCGCGCGAGGCACGCGTCGCCGGCGGGACGCCGCCGGTGAGCCAGCGATGCACGAGATACCCGGCGATCAGCGCGACGAGCCCCATCAACACGAAGGTCGCGTCCGCTGGCCGACGGTAGAGCGCGACCCCGGGCAACAGGTCGTACATCAGCCGAAAGGCCGGCGTATAGGCGCCGAGCGCATAGAGCAGCACCACCAGCGCGGCGAGGCTGAAGAATCTGATGTCGCGCTCCCAGGCAACCCCGCGGATGACGCCGAAGGACACGACCGCGGCAAAGGTCAGCGCGCCGGCGTAGACGAGCCCCATGTTCGGCGACAGGTAGAGCCCCGGCGATCCCCATGCCGCATCCCAGATCGAGCTCTGCGGCGCCCAATATTCGATGCTCGGGTTCATCGCGCCGAACAGATCCGCAAAGGCGAGCTGCAGGAGGTGAACGGGATGGATCGATCCGCCCGCCGCCGATGCGAAGTCGATCTCCGGCCGGTTCGATCGCGCCGCGAGCAGCATGGTCATCATCACCGGCACCGCCGCGACGAGCACGGCGCTCACGCCCGCGGCCGCGAGCGGCCGGAGGCTCGCGCGCAGGCGCGCAAGCGCGAGCCGCTCGCCTCCCGGTTCCGCCAGCGGACCGAGCCAATACGCAAGCACGAACCCGGCAAGCACGTAGAGCGACAGCAGCGCCACCTGGTCGCGACCGAGCGCCAACAGTCCGGCGAGCACGCCCGCGGCAATCCCTGCGCGCCAGGATGCCCGCTCCAGCGCGCGCGCAGCAAGCCAGAGCACGAGCGGCAGATAGGAGAGGCTGATCACCTGAACGGTGTGCTGGAGGCGCGCGCTGGCCGCCCCGCCGAAGGCGAAGGCGAGCGCCGCCACCAGCGCTCCGCCGGGATGCCAGCCGCGCTCCCGGAAGAAGAGGATGACGCCGAGCCCGCCGAGAGACAGGTAGGCGAAAGTCACGGCGTCGAAAGCGCGCAGGCCGACCGCATTGCTGAGAACGGCGAGCAGCACGTGCAGCGGCGAGAACAGCAGCGACTGGGGATCGGAAATCTGCTCCCATCCGGCAAATACGTTCGGCGTCCACCAGGGCCATTCGCCGCGATGGAGCGACGCGGCGAGGAACTGCACCTGCGGATAGAACTGCGATTTGGCGTCCCAGGGGATGGTCACCTCGCCGAACAGCCACGGCCAGGCCGGCAGCAGGAAGGCAGAGCCGAAGACGGCGACGGTCACAGGGAGCGGCACCTGCGCACGCATGCCGGCAACGCACGCGAGCGGCTCGCGGCCACGAGCCGGGGAGGCGCGGCAGGCTTTTGCAGCCGGGCGCTCCGCAAGTCGGGCTCCGCTGTTGCGGTGGATCATGCCCGGATCGCCCCCTATCATGGCGGAAAGAACGAGGTGGAGCTCGAACGATGACCAAGCCAGGCCCGATGCTGCCGCGCGAGCGCTGCGACTATTCGGCGATCGTCGACCGGCCGCCGCTCAAGCTGCCCGGCGATGCACGGCTCGTGTTCTGGACGATCGTCAACTACGAGGTCTGGGACATCGGCCGCCCCATGCCGCGCCAGATCCTTCCCGCCCCGACCGGGGCGGCGCTGCTCCCCGACGTGATGCACTGGAGCTGGCATGAATACGGAATGCGGGTGGGTGCCTGGCGCTTCTTCGAGCTGTACGAGCGGCTCGGCATCCGCCCGACGCTGGCGATCAATGCGCGAACCTGCGAGGACTACGCGCGGGTGGCCGAGGAGGCGCGCCGGCTGGGATGGGAGTTCATGGGGCACTCCTACGATCAGGTGCCGATCCACAAGGTCGAGGACCAGGCCGGCATGATCGCGCGTTCGATGGACATTCTCGAGCGCTTCAGCGGCAGCCGGCCGGTCGGCTGGCTGGGCCCCGGGCTGACGCAGACGCTCGACACCCCGGAGCTGCTGGCGCGGGCGGGGGTGAAATACATCGGCGATTGGGTCTACGACGACGAGCCGACGCGGATCCGTACCGCAGCCGGTCCGCTGGTGACGCTGCCTTATACGGTGGAGATCAACGACATCACCATGATGATCGTGCAGCACCACGAGAGCGAGCACTTTGCCAGGCGCGCGATCGACCAGTTCGAGCGGCTCCATGCGGAGGGCAAGCACCGCGCCAAGATCATGGCGATGGCCGTTCACCCCTATATCAGCGCCCAGCCCCACCGCATCAGATATCTCGAGGCGGTCTATGACCATGTGCGCCGCTTCGAGGGGGTGCTGCATTGGACCGGCGCCGAAATCCTCGACTGGTACCTCGCCGCAGCGCCCGTGCGGCAAACCGAGAGCGCGGCGGAATAATCGCGCGGAATCAGCGCATTAGGCTCCCGCTGTGGGCAGCGGAAGATGGGCTTGCAGTGTCCCGATTCCGCCGAACCTGTCCTTTAATTAAGTGGTCGCCCTGCCCCCGACTGCTAGCATATGGTCGCGTGGTTAGGGTGGGCTGGGGAAAAGCGTGCGTCGCTTGCCGCTGATACCCCGTTTCGCGGACCTCGGAGCGCGGAAATTCAGCGCATGGCGGTCGGGTTGCGCACGCGTGGTCGGGTGCTCGGCGCCGCAGCCCTCCGCCGATCGCTCGTCGGCAACTTGGCTAGCCTGGGTCTCGCAGTCTTGCTGGTGCAAATGCTCTCCGCCTGCAGCTTTCTCGAGAAGCCGGACCTGGCTCTCGACATTCCCCCCGCTTATCGCGCCGGGCGCGGGGAAGCGTTGCCCCCGAAGCTCGACTGGTGGCGCGGCTTTCGCGCGCCCGAGCTGACGCGGTTCATCGAGGCGGCGCAGACCAGGAATTTGGATATCGCGGTGGCCATTGCGCTGATCATCCAGGCCGATGCGCAGAGCAAGATCACCGGCGCGCCGCTCCTCCCCGCCGTCACCCTCACCTCGACCGCGCTCCGCACTCGTCCCTCGCAGACGACCGGTCCCGGCGGCACCGGCGGCGGCGGTCCCTCGGAGAACCAGCTCTTCAACGCCGTCCTCAATGCGAGCTACGAGGTCGATTTCTGGGGCAAGAACCGCGCTCTCTCGCGTGCGGCCCAGGAGAACGCCGTCGCGACCCGCTTCAACAAGGAGGTGGTCGTTCTCTCCACCATCGTGAGCGTGGCAACTGCCTATTTCGAGGTGCTGGCGGCCCAGGACGAGCTGCGGGTTGCGCACGAGAACCTCGCCGCCTCGAGCCGCATTCTGACGCTGATCCGGCAGCGCTTCGAAGCGGGAACCGCCTCCCAGCTCGATGTCGCCCAGCAGGAGAGCCTGGTGGCGACGGTGCGGGCATCGATTCCGCCGCTCGATCAGATCCTGCGGCAGAACATCGCCACGCTCGCCGTGCTGATGGCCTGTCCGCCGGCCGATCTCAAGGTCAAGGGCGGCAGCCTGGCGCGGCTCGGCATCCCGCGGGTGACGCCGGGGCTGCCTTCCGAGCTGCTGTTCCAGCGCCCCGACATCCGCTCCGCCGAAGCCACTCTCGCCTCCGCCAATGCCAGCGTGGAATCGGCGCGGGCGGCATTCTTCCCGAGCATCACCTTGACCGGTCAGGGCGGCTATGAAAGCTCGCTGCTCAAGCTCCTCTTCACGCCGCAATCGGCGCTCTACCAGATCGCCGCCAACCTGACCCAGCCGCTGCTCGACGGCTTCCGTCTGGAGGGGCAGCTCGAGTTCGCCCAGGGCCAGCAGCTCGCGGCGCTGGAGAGCTACCGGCGATCGATCATCTCCGCTTTCGGCGATGTGGAACGGGCGCTGATCGCGGTCGCCGACACCGCCGAGCAGGTGCGGCTGCAGGCGCTCGCGGTGGCGAGCTCGCGCCGCGCCTTCGAGCTCTCGGAAACGCGGCTGCGCGAGGGCACCATCGATCTCGTCACCCTGCTGCAGACGCAGCAGACATTGTTCATCGCCGAGAACCAGCTCGTCGTCGACCGGCTCGCGCGGTTTCTCGCCGTGTTGAGCCTGTTCCAGGCGCTCGGCGGCGGCTGGATGCCGCCCGGCGTCGCCGCCGGCGGCGCGGTCACCGTGGACATGCTGCCATGGCGGTGAAGCGGTCGATCCTCACCGTTCTGGTCGTCGGCCTCGTGTCGGCGGGCGTGGCTGCGGTCTACTACATGCCGCTCGGGCAGCAGACCCAGCAGCAGGCCAAGGGCGGGCGGCGCGGCGGCACCGCGGCAACCGAGCCCGTCCCGGTGCTGGCGACCGCCGCGAGATCCGCCGACGTGCCGGTCTATCTCGACGGGGTGGGCACCGCCAAGGCGCTCAATACCGTGACCGTGCGCCCGCAGGTCGACGGCATGCTGATCAACATCTCGTTCCGCGAAGGCCAGGACGTGCCCAAGGGCTATGTTCTCGCCAAGATCGATCCGGTGACGTACCAGGCCCTCTACGATCAGACCGTTGCCAAGAAGGCGCAGGACGAAGCGCAGCTCGCCAACGCCAAGCTCGACCTCGAGCGCTACGGCAGGCTCGTCGCCAGCAACGCCGTCAACAAGCAGCAGCTCGACACCCAGCGGGCGCTGGTCGATCAGTTCACCGCGCAGGTGAAGCTCGACCAGGCGGCGATCGACAACGCGCGGGCGATCCTCTCCTATACCGACATCACCGCGCCGATTGCCGGCCGCACCGGCATCCGCCTGGTCGACCAGGGCAACATCGTCAAGGCGGCGGATGCCACCGGCATCGTCATCCTCACCCAGCTGCAGCCGATCTCGATCCTGTTCAGCCTGCCGCAGCAGGAGCTGCCGGACCTGAACCGCGGCCAGGCCGAGGGCCCGCTGCCGGTCGACGCGCTCGCCGCCGACGGCCAGACCCTGCTCGACCACGGCAGGGTCGTGGTCATCGATAACCAGGTCGATCAGGCCACCGGCACCGTGAAGATCAAGGCCGAATTCCCCAACGCCGATTTTCAGCTCTGGCCGGGCCAGTTCGTCAACGTGCGCGTGCTGATGCAGACCCTGCACCAGGTGGTGGTGGTGCCGACCGCGGCGGTCCAGCGCGGACCCGACGGCACATTCGTCTACGTGCTCAAGGACGACCGCACCGTGACCGTGCGGCGGGTCACGCTGACCCAGCAGGACGACGTGCAGTCCGTGATCGCCGCGGGTCTCAAGGACGGCGAGCAGGTGATCACCACCGGCTTTGCCCGCCTCACCGAAGGAACCGAGGTCACTGCCTCGAGCGCACAGGATGCGGGCCAGGTCGGAGCGCCGCGCCCCGACGCGCCCCGCGGCAAGCGCGGCGCGGAGAAAGGCAAGCGCAATCCCGGCTCGGGGGGAGCGTCGGCCAAAAATCCATGAGCGTCTCCTCGCCCTTCATCCACCGCCCGATCGCGACATCGCTGCTCGGGGTCGCGGTCATGCTGGGCGGGCTGCTCGGCTACCTGTGGCTGCCGGTCGCCTCGCTGCCGCAGGTCGATTTTCCGACGATCCAGGTGACGACCCAGCTCCCGGGGGCGAGCCCCGAGGTGATGGCATCGCTGGTCACGGCGCCGCTCGAGCGCAACTTCGGGCAGACGCCTTCGCTGCGGCTGATGACCTCGTCGAGCTCGCTCGGGATCAGCCAGATAACGCTGCAGTTCGAGCTGAGCCGCGACATCGACGCCGCCGCCCAGGACGTGCAGGCCGCCATCAACGCCTCGGGCTCGGTGCTGCCGCGGAACCTGCCCTATCCGCCGGTCTACTCGAAGGTCAACCCCGCCGACTCGCCGATCGTGACGCTCGCACTGACCTCGGAGACGATCGCGCTGCGGGCGCTGAGCGACCTCGCCGACACGCTGCTGGCGCAGCGGCTGAGCGAGCTCACCGGGGTCGGACGGGTCAGCGTCCAGGGCAACATCCGCCCCGCCATCCGCATCCAGGCTGATCTGGCGCGGCTCGCCAATTACGGGATCGCGCTCGAGGACCTCCGCAACGTGATCCTTGCCGCGAACGTCGCCGGCCCCAAGGGCTCCCTCGACGGCGCGCATCAGTCCTACACGATCTCGGCGAACGACCAGCTGGGCGCCGCCGAGGCCTATCGCACCATCATCGTCACCTATCGCAACGGCAGCCCGGTGCTGCTGCGGGACGTGGCCGAGGTCGTCGACGGGCTGGAGAACAGCAAGGTGGCCGGCTTCTACCGCGGCGCGCCCGCCATCGTCATCGACGTGCAGCGCCAGCCGGGCGCCAACGTCATCGAGACGGTGCAGCGGATCAAGGCCGAGCTGCCGCGGCTGCAGCGCTCGATGCCGGTCGGCGTGACCCTGACGATGGTCCACGACGCCACCGCCAGCATCCGTGCCTCGGTCCGCGACGTGCAGCTCACGCTCGTCCTCAGCGTCGCCCTGGTCATCATGGTGGTGCTGATCTTCCTGCGCACCCTGCGCGCCACCCTCATCGCCGGGGTGGCGCTGCCGCTCTCCCTGATCGCGGCCTTCGGGGTCATGTGGTTCTGCGGCTTCTCGCTCGACAACCTGTCGCTGATGGCGCTGACCATCGGCACTGGCTTCGTCGTCGACGACGCGATCGTGATGATCGAGAACATCGTCCGCCACATGGAGGGCGGCGAGCCGCCGTTGCGCGCGGCGCTGCGCGGGGCGAGCGAGATCGGCTTCACCGTGATCTCGCTGACGCTGTCGCTGATCGCCGTGTTCATCCCACTGCTGTTCATGACCGGGCTGGTCGGGCGGATGTTCCGCGAGTTCGCGCTGACGCTCACCATCGCGGTCGTCACCTCCGCGATCGTCTCGCTCACGCTGACGCCGATGATGTGCAGCCGGCTGCTGAAGCAGCGGTCCGAGGCGGCGGCAGCGGGCGCCCTCGCGCAGCGGTTTCATCGCCTGGTCGACTGGACCGTCGAGCTCTACCGGCGCAGCCTCGAATGGGTGCTGCGCCACGAGGCGCTCACGCTCATGGTCACCGCCGCCACGCTCGCTGCCACCGTCTGGCTCTACATCGTGATCCCGAAGGGGTTCCTGCCGCTGCAGGACACCGGGCTGATCCTCGGGGTGATGGAAGGCGGACAGGACGTCTCCTTCACCGAGATGAAGCGGCTGCAGGGCGCCGTCGAGCGGGCGATCCGCAGCGAGCCCGAGGTGACCGGGGTGGTGTCGGTGATCGGGGTGACCCCGATCAACGCCACGCCGAACGCCGGTCGCATCGCGGTCACGCTGCGACCGCGCGACGAGCGCAAGACCTCGGTCACCGCCGTCATCGAGCGGTTGCAGCGCGCGGTCGCCGCGGTGCCCGGGGTGATGGTGTATTTCCAGCCGGTGCAGGACATCCAGATCTCCACCCGGCTGAGCCGCGCGCAGTACCAGTACACGCTCACCGGAACCGACGCCGGCGAGGTCGGCGGCTGGGCGGCGAAGCTCGGCCAGCAGCTGCGCTCCTCGCCGGTGCTGCGCGACGTCGCCTCCGAGGCGCAGGACAACGGCCTCGGGCTGCGGGTTCAGATCGACCGCGAGACCGCCGGGCGGCTGGGCGTCTCGATGCAGACCGTCACCGACACGCTCAGCGACGCCTTCGGGCAGCGGCAGATCTCCACCATCTACGGGCAGTCCAACCAATACCGGGTGATCCTCGAGGCGAAGCCGGAATACCAGAACGACCCGACCGCGCTCACCCGCATCTATGTTCCCGCCTCCGGCATCCAGGCGGTGGCGCAGTCGAGCTCGTTGACCTCGACCTCGCCGACGGTGATCCCCACGGTGTCGGGCAGCCCGATGGTGCCGCTGAACACCTTTGCCCGGTTCGAGCCCACGACCGCTCCCCTGGTCATCGCCCACCAAGAGCAGTTCCCCGCCGTCACCATCAGCTTCAACCTCGCCCCCGACGGCGCGCTCAGCGAGGCGGTCGCCGCGATCGGCGAGGCCGAGCGCGCGATCGGCATGCCGACCTCGGTGATCGGCAGCTATTCCGGCGATGCCGCCGAGTTCGCGAAGTCGCTGGCCGGCGAGCCCTGGCTGATCCTGGCCGCCGCGGTCACGATCTACATCGTGCTCGGGGTGCTCTACGAGAGCTTCATCCACCCGCTCACCATCCTCTCGACGCTGCCCTCGGCGGGGGTGGGCGCGCTGCTCGCGCTGATGCTCTACCGGCATGATCTCTCGGTGGTGGCGCTGATCGGCATCGTGCTCTTGATGGGCATCGTCAAGAAGAACGCGATCATGATGATCGATTTCGCGCTGGAGGCCGAGCGCCGGCAGGGCCTTTCGCCGCCCGAGGCGATCCTGCAGGCCTCGCTGCTGCGATTTCGCCCGATCATGATGACGACGCTGGCGGCGCTGCTCGGGGCCGTTCCCCTGGCCTTCGAGAGCGGCACCGGCTCCGAGCTGCGCAATCCGCTCGGCATCACCATCATCGGCGGGCTGCTGCTCAGCCAGCTGCTCACGCTCTACACGACCCCGGTGATCTATCTGGCGATGGACCGCCTGAAGACGCGGCTGAGCCCCGCTTCGTCGCGGCAGGCCGAGCTCGACCTGCCGGACGAGCCGGAACCCTCGCAGCAGCGGGCGGCGGAGTAAGCGGATGAGCTTTGCCGGGTTCTCGGAGCCTTTCATTCGCCGGCCGGTCGGGACCACGCTCCTGTCCGCCGGGCTCCTGCTGGTGGGGATCGTGGCCTACCGGTTCCTGCCGGTCGCCAGCATGCCCACCGTCGATTTCCCGACCATCAGCGTCAGCGCGAGCCGGCCCGGCGCCGACCCCGAGACGATGGCGGCGACGGTCGCCGCCCCGCTCGAGCGCAGGCTCGGCGAGATCGCCGGCGTGACCGAGCTCACCTCGCGCAGCTCGCTCGGCAGCACGCGCGTCACCGTCCAGTTCGACCTCACCCGCAACATCGACGGCGCCGCCCGCGACGTGCAGGCCGCGCTCAACGCCGCCTTGACCGACCTGCCCGGCGACCTGCAGTCGCGCCCGAGCTTCCGCAAGTACAACCCGGCCTCCACGCCGATCATGATCCTCGCGCTCACCTCGAGGACGCTGCCGGCGAGCGCGCTCTACGACGCCGCCGACACCGTGCTGGCGCAGCGTCTCGCGCAGATCGAAGGCGTCGCCGAGGTGACCGTCAACGGCGCCGAGCAGCCGGCGGTCCGCATCCGCGTCAACCCGGTCGCGCTCGCCTCCATGGGGCTCAACATGGAGGACGTGCGGACGGCGATCGCCAACAGCAACGCGGTGGGCCCGCTCGGCGTGCTCGACGGCAACGAGCGGGCGATCGCGATCGCCAGCAACGATCAGCTGCGCACGGCGCCGGACTACAACCCGATCGTGGTGCGCACCGCGAACGGAACCGTGGTGCGGCTTTCCGCGATCGCCTCGATCCAGCCCGGCGTGCGCAACAGCCTCGCCGCCGGCTGGTTCAACGGCCAGCCGTCGGTGCTGCTGGTGATCAGCAAGCAGTCCACCTCGAACGTGGTCGATACCGTCGACCGCATCCATGCGCTGCTCCCCGAGCTCAAGCACTGGATCTCGCCGGCCATCGACATCTCGGTCCTCTCCGACCGCACCGGAACCATCCGCGCCAGCATCCACCACACCCAGCTGACGCTGGTCGCGACCATCATCCTGGTGATGCTGGTGGTGTTCGTGTTCCTGCGGCGGGCGGCCGCCACCTTCGCCGCCGGCATCACCGTGCCGCTGTCGCTCGCCGGCACCTGCGCGATGATGTGGCTCGCCGGCTTCTCCATCGACAACCTGTCGCTCATGGCGCTGGCGGTGTCGGTCGGCTTCGTCGTCGACGACGCCATCGTCATGATCGAGAACTGCTTCCGCAACCTCGAGCGCGGCATGTCGCCGTTCCGCGCCGCGATCGAAGGGGCGCAGCAGATCGGCTTCACCGTGCTCTCGATCAGCATATCGCTGGTCGCCGCCTTCATCCCGCTCCTGTTCATGAGCGGGCTGGTCGGCCGCGTCTTCCGCGAGTTCTCGGTGACGCTCGCCTTCGCCATCGCGGTGTCGACCGCGGTCTCGCTGACGCTCACGCCGATGATCTGCGCGCATTTCGTGCGGGCCGGGCCCAGCCCCGATGCGACCCGGCTCGACCGCCTGGTGGAGCGCGGCCTCGGCATGATGATGCGCTTCTACGCGCGCACCCTCGGCACCGTGCTGCGGCATCGCGGGCTCACGCTGTTCGTCTTCGTGGCGGTCGTGGCGGCGACCGTCATCCTCTTCGCGCGCACGCCGAAGGGCTTCTTTCCGCCCGACGACACCGGGCTGGTCTTCGGCGGGACGCTCGCCTCGACCGAGGCCTCGTTCCAGACCATGTACGAGCTGCAGCGCAAGGCGGAAGCGATCGTGCGCGCCGATCCCGCGGTCGCCGGGGTCGGCTCCTCGATCGGCGCCGGCGGATGGAACGCCTCGATCAACCGCGGCAACATGTTCATCAGCCTCAAGCCGCTGGCGGAGCGCGGGGTGACGACCCAGACGGTGGTGAACAGGCTGCGCGCGAAGACCCAGAACATTCCCGGGCTGCGCGTCTACTATTTCGCGATGCAGGATGTGCGCGCCGGCGGGCGGCAGAGCGATGCCACCTACCAGTACACGCTGTGGGATTCCGACTACGGCGAGCTGGTGCAGTGGGCGCCGCGCGTGTTCGCCAGGGTGCAGGCGGTGCCCGGGCTGGTCGACGTCTCGACCGACCGCGAGCAGGGCGGGCTGCAGGTGAGCGTCGCGATCGACCGCACCGCCGCCTCGCGCCTCGGCGTGCGCGTGCAGGACATCTCCAACGCGCTCAACAACGCCTATTCGCAGCGGCAGATCTCGACCCTCTACACCCAGCGCAACCAGTACCGGGTGGTGCTGGAGATCGATCCGCGCTACCAGCGCGATCCGAGCGACCTCGACCGCATCTATGTGAGCGGCGCCAATAACACGCAGGTCCCGCTCACCGCGGTGACCAGGATCACCCGCACGCTCTCGCCGCTGGTGGTGAACCACCAGGGCCAGTTTCCCTCGATCACCATCAGCTTCGGCATCGGCGACGACATGACGCTCGCCGAGGCGACGCAGCGCATCGACCAGGCGGTGGCCGAGCTGCACCTGCCCGACACCCTGCACGTCGAATGGGCGGGCGACGCGCGCAGCTACCGGCAATCGATCGGCGCCCAGCCGCTGTTGATCCTCGCCGCGCTGATCGCGGTCTACATCGTGCTCGGCGTGCTCTACGAGAGCCTCGCCCACCCGCTCACGATCATCTCCACGCTGCCCTCGGCGGGGCTCGGCGCGCTCCTGGCGCTGCTCGTCTTCGGCAGCGAGCTGTCGCTGATCGCCTTCATCGGCATCATTCTCCTGATCGGCATCGTCAAGAAGAACGGGATCATGATGGTCGACTTCGCGCTCGACGGCGAGCGCCGGCGCGGCCTCGCCCCGGAGCGGGCGATATTCGAGGCCTGCCTCGAGCGGTTTCGGCCGATCATGATGACGACCATGGCGGCACTGCTCGGGGCGGTGCCGCTGGTGGTGGCGACCGGTCCGGGCTCGGAGCTGCGCCGGCCGCTCGGCATCACCATCGTCGGCGGGCTCATCGTCTCGCAGATGCTCACGCTCTACACGACGCCGGTGATTTACCTCCTCCTCGACCGGCTGCACCGGCGGCTGTGGGGGGCGCGCGTCCACCACGAGCCGGGCCAGGTGCTGCGCGCGGCCGTGCGCGCGCTGCGGCCGCAGGCCCCGGGCCCGGCCTGAGCGGGCCGGCGGGCGCCGGCCCGGGCTTTCTCGCCTCTGCCGGTCTGCGATTGGGTTTGCTCTGCCGATTTTGGGTTTGCTCTGCTGATGAAGTGCCGTCATGGCCCGGCTCGTCCGGGCTCGTCCCGGCCATCCCGATTCAGAAGCGGGATGCGCGGGAAATAAGCGCGTTCACGCGCGTCTGCGCCGCGCTTCTGCCCGCGCATGACGGGACACAGCGCGAGACGGATTGGGTTCGTTCTGCCGATTTGGCTTCGTTCTGCCGCTGCGCTGGCCCGCGGTGCCGGTCGGTCGAGTGCAAGAGAGTGGGTCGTTTTCACAACGTCCCCCGGTTCCGCCTTCACGCTGTCAAACAGCCCGGTCGCGCGCGACCCACATCGTTTCCGCGGCGCGCCCGCGCCCGGATCTTGCTCCTCGCGCCGGGTCGTAGTGCCCGGTGGGCGGTTTCCGAGCCTCCCGGGGCCTGCGCTGCGAACGCCGCCGCGGGAACGCCGGCCTCGCTCCGCCTTCAGGATCGCCTCTAGAACGCGGCCCCTCATCGAGCGAGGATGGCGCAACGGGTACACCCGTTCTCGATCGTAGTCAAGAGAAAAATGCAAAATGTAGTCGGACGACGATCCGCGCGCCCAAGCTCGGGCCTCCAAGAGGTGAGCGCATCGAAATGATCGGGGGGCCGGCGCAGCCGTAGTCGACGAGATCGAGGAGACGGATTTCTGCAATAAGAAGCCGCTCTTTTGCGACTCAAACTTAGAACGCCGCCAGTCGGGCTTGCTATTTTGAAATGGAACGCCTATATCGGCCCATCGAGTTTCGGCCGAACGACTTGGCCTTGTCGCGCCCGGCGCGCTTGACTGACGACCTCTCCAAAATTCGACGACCGTCGGCCGGGCGCCAGCGCTTGGCCAGCTTACACTCATACTGAAGGACAGATACAGTGATCCAAGGAACCGTGAAATGGTTCAACGCCCAGAAGGGCTTCGGCTTCATCCAACCTGATGATGGCAGCAGAGACGTATTCGTGCATATCAGCGCGGTTGAGCGCGCCGGCATGTACGCCCTCAACGAGGGACAGAAGCTCTCCTTCGAAGTCGTGGCTGACCGGAAAACCGGAAAATCCTCGGCGCAGAATTTGGCTGCGATCTGACCGACGCAGCCGAGCAGGCATAGCGTTTTGACCACGGATGTACTGGCAAAGCCTATGTCTTCGCCTCGCAGCCGCTGCTCATGCGGGGCTTTTGCTCCCCACAAGACAGGTCCCAAGCCCGGTTCCGGACAAGCTGTCGAGCGGGTTGCCGTGTTGGACCCGGAACGGGCTTGACGACGCTTGAGATACACTCTTCGATTTGGCGGAAAACGCCAGGGATCGACAAGCGCATCGATCTAGATCGGCAGGGACATCGGAGTCGGATGGCGCTCCAAACATCCCAAAGTGAGGCGCTCTTCCGCAAGCCGTTCAGTCACCAAGTGTCGACACGACTCCTTGTCGTGGGCACGCGATCGACATGGCGTGTCTACTGCGAGCGGGAAGACGAAAGTCGGCATTAACCCCGCGCGATCGGCCGAATTGACCTCAGTGTTTCTGTGCCAAGTCGTAGAGCCGCTGGTAATGCGGCACGATCGCATGCATAAGCGTCCGATTCGCCGCGATTGTACCGTGAAACCGTCCACGTGGTGCCGCTGGTCTCGGCATCGATGGCGACGACCACCACGCCGCATGCCCCCTCGCAATCGGTGAAGCGTCGCAGCTCGGCGGTGATCAGAGCTTGGATCTCGTGCTTGGTCTTGGGTAGCT
>DASXAP010000273.1:0-3686 GCA_036406655.1 Xanthobacteraceae bacterium
GCGGCCGTGATGACCCCGCTCGTCACGATCACGCCGACCGCCAGAAGGGCGATGTCGCCGAACCGCGCGGCGATCGCTCCGACTGCCGTCGCGGTGTCGCCATCGCCGGAACGGAACGATCGGGGCAGCAGCATGGCGAACGGAGCAAGCCCGCCCAGCCAGAGCGCCACCCCGACCATGTGCAGCGCCTGCGCCGCGAGGTGAATTGCTCCATACCGGCTCCCGTCGCTCGCCGCATGACTGAGCCAGGCGCAGGAGACGAAGCCGGCGACGGCGAGCACGAGAGCAACAGCGAGCGCTGCCTCGCTCGGCCGGCCGCCGCGGCAGGCGAGCACGCCGACGACGATCGCGAGGGCCGCGGCAATGCCGAAGCGGGCCCACCAGACGAGGCCGGCGTGGGTCTCGAGCAGCAGCAGACCGACGGCGCCGGCATTCCAGGCCTCGATGGGGGAACGGCCGGTCATCTCCGCGGCCTGCGCCAGAAGCCAGGCGAATGCCGAAGGAAACGCAACGATGGCCAAGACCGCCGCCGCACGCAGCCAATATCGACGCTGGCGATCCGCAGCCAGCTCCGGCACCCTGCCCATCATCGCGACGAACAGCAGCGCGCCCACGATCTGGACGGCGACGGCAAAATGGACTGCGCGAACGGCCGTGACCGCTAGCACGATTGGCTCGATCTCGTGCGATCGATCCCCGGGAAGGTCATGGATCGACCCGGAACGGGAACGAGCCGCTGCGAAAATGCGTGTCGATCGACACCACCCGCCAGATCACGCGATAACGGCCGGGCGGCAACGGAAGCAGGGTGACGCGCAGCTCGGTGTGATCGTCGGGGTCGATTCGCGCGTCTCCGCGATCCATGCGTGTGCCTACCTGATCGACGACCTCGATCGTGCTGAGCGCCGGCTCGAGCTTCTCCGTGAACCACACCTGCAGCTCGCTCGGTGCGGCCGCGGCGCTGACGACCCCGCCGACGGCCGGATTGGCACGCTTGACCCGGGCATGCGCGGCGACCTCGCAGCCGATGGCGATGAGCGCCAACGCCAGCAGCACCGCCATAGCCGGAGGATGGTAGTTCACCTGCCGGGCCAAGCGCACCTCATTCCTCGAGCTCGCCGCCATGGCCCGCCGGCTGTCTGCGATGCCGTGCCCGGGCTCTGTCCCGCGCATCCCGATGGCCGGAGCACCACGCCGCCGATCGGAACAGCTCCACATTGCGACGAGGCTCGCCTCGCTGCAAGGCTGCCGCGGGCAGAGGTTCGGACGTCGCGTGAGCTTGACCGCTTCGATGGCGGCAATGAAGATCGCCATCGGCGCAACCGCGCCGGATGCGAGCCGCGCACGGGGCGGGGGGCATCGGGCTGCAATCTCGGAGAACACCCATGATCAGCGCTCGCAGGGTTGGCTTCGCCTTGCTCGTCAGCATCGCGACCGCGACGGCGGTGTCGACCAATACCTCCGCCCATGACGAGGAGTGGCAATCCTCGCAGGTGCTCGGAGCTCCGGCGGCCGGCGCCGACATGTTCCAGCTCAACGATCTCGAAACTTTCAGGAAGCACTCGGCGGTGAAGAATTTCGAGATCGTCGGCCATTCCTATCTGCGCGGACCCTGGATCAATCCCGCCTTCGCCCATGTCGGGATGGCGATGAACACCATGCGCGTATGCGACCGCAAGGTCGCCTATCTCGCCGGCTACAATCCGATCGTGTTCGGGGTGCTGATCGTCGACGTGAGCGATCCCGCCGACATGAAGCCGCTGTCGTTCATTCCCGCCCATCCGGGGATGAAGACCACCTATCTGCGCGTCAGCTGCGCCCGGCAAATCCTCGCCTTCGATCAGAGCGGAGAGCAGCCGAACAATCTCACCGGCTCGAGACCGGTAGCTTCCAATCCGAGCAAGCCGAAGCCCGGCGAGCCGCTCATGTCGGGGGTGTCGTTCTACGACGTGGCCGATCCGCGCAACCCGAAGCTGCTCGGCGAGTGGCGCAATCCAGGCGGCCTCACCCATGGCATGGAGATGGACGACGGCTACGTCTATGTGTGCGGCACCTCGGCCGAGTCGAAGAAGGAGATCCAGGTCGAGGAGCTCAACATCCTCAACTACGACACGCCTTCCGAGCCCGAGCTGGTGTCGCGCTTTCATATCGTCGGCCAGCACGTGGGCGAGACCTTCACCGAGGCCAATCGCAAGAATCCGAACGGCAGCGACCAGATGGTCACCTGCCACGAGATCCAGAAGGACAATGATCGTCTCTATCTCGCCTACCGCGACGAGGGCGTGGTCATTCTCGACATCTCGGACCCGGCGAAACCCGTTCGCGTCGACGGCGGCTACGATTATTCGCCCCCGTTCAACGGCGATCCCGGCCTGCCGCGCGAGGGCTGCTGCCCGGGCGCCCACACCTTCATGCCGGCGCATCACGCCGGACCGCTGCCGACCATCGGCGTTCTGACCGACGAGCACTTCAGCTGCCCGCCCGGCTTCGGCCGCATCCTCGACATCAGCGATCCGCGGAACATCACCCTCTTGTCGACCTACCACATCAGCGGAGTCGACGATCAATACGATTTCGACAAGAAGCGGTTCATCTGTCCGGAAGGGTCGCAGGAATCGACGCACATGGCCGAGTTCGACCATCGCGTCAAAGCCGGCAACCTGTTCTATCAGGCGTGGTACAACCAGGGCCTGCGTGCGATCGACATCTCCAATCCGTTCCGGCCGCGCGAGGTGGGCTATTACATCTCGCCCGATTTCAGCATCAATGTGCCGGGGCAGAAAGGCCGTCACACCCGCGAGCCTTATCCGGACTGGGATTCCGACTTGATCTACGTCACGGACGGCAATGGCGGAGGGCTGACGGTTCTCCGCTATACGGGACCGCTGCCGAGCAAGCCGCCGATTCCCGGCGCCCGCTGACCACGCCGGAGCCGGCGTCTCCTTTGGGAGTGAACGTCATGCGCGGGCATCGCGCAGCTCACGTCCGGCGCATTACCTCCTGCTGGCGCGCGCCGAGGACGCTGCGGATGGCCAGGGAAGGACCGCCGAAGGATGCCCGGCGCCGCAGATGGCGCCGAGCATATGTGTGTCTCAGCTCGCCTGCATCGCCGCCTTCACCTTCGCCGGCGTGAAGGGGACCGAGCGCAGCCGCACCCCGGTCGCATCGAACACCGCGTTGGCGATCGCCGAGGGAACGACCGCGGCGCTCGGCTCGCCGGCGCCCCACGGCTTCTCGGTCGGCCGGTCGATCAGCTCGATGACGATCTCGGGCGCCTGCGGGAAGCGCAGGATCGGGTAGCTCTCCCAGTCGAGGCTCGTCACCTGCGCGCGGTCGAACTTCACCTCCTCCATCAGCGTGCGGCTCACGGTCTGGATCACGTTGCCCTCGATCTGGTTCTTGAGCCCGTCGGGGTTGATGATCTGCCCGCAGTCGTGGACCACGTAGAATCGCGGCACCCGGACCACGCCGCTCGTGCGGTCGACCTCCACGTCGGCGACCGCCCCGATATAGGTGCGCACCAGCTCGTACTTGACGTAGGAGATGCCGCGCCCCTTGTGCACATTGTCGGTCGAGGACGTGGGCCCCGCCGGACGCTCCTCCCATTTGGCGAGCGCCGCGAGCCGCTCGAGCAGCTCGAGGCCGCGCTTGTCGTCGAGATATTTGCGGCGGAACGCGAGCGGATC
>DASXAP010000274.1:0-84938 GCA_036406655.1 Xanthobacteraceae bacterium
GCCGATGCCGTGATGCGAGTGAGCCTGATCCGCTGTAGCTCGTCGGATGTATAGCTCGGGCCGACACCTCGTGCGAATTGCCGTTGCCGCGGCGCTTGCCGCGGCGGCGGCGGGCTGCTCGGCGAATCTGAGCCTGAACGACGTCACCCTGGTTCCCAAGCCCGACGCCATGCGAAAGCCGGACTGGGCGACCTTTTCCGGCGGCAAGAGCGACTTCCTGCGGCCGATCACGAAGGCCGATCTGGTCGGGCCGGAAGGGCAATGCGCCGGTTCCCCCTCGGAGCAGGCGGCGCAGGCCGCCGGCGATCCGGCGGCGCCCCCGGGCGCGCCGGCGGCTGCGCCTCTCGTTGCCGGGGGGATATCGCTGCAGATGACCGAATGCGATGTGGTGCGGCGCGCGGGCATCGCCGAAAACGTCGACTTCGGCGTCAACGACCGCGGCGAGCGCGCGGTGGTGCTGACCTATCTCAAGGGGCCTTGGCCCGGGGTGTACCGATTCGCCGGCGGGAGGCTCGTATCCATCGAGCGCGCTCCGGCCCCCCCGGAGCCGCCGCCGGCGCCGGCAAAGCCGCAGAAGCCCAAGAAGGCAGCCAAGAAGCCGACCGGCACCTGAGCTCGGCCGCGTCTCTTTACCCGAGCGCAGATTCTTGTTCGGCGCTCGCGGCGAGCCACTCCTCCTCGGCCTCGGCGAGCGCGCTCGCATGCTCGGAGCGGGCCTTGGCCAGTGCCGCAGCCCGTGCCGGCTCGCGGGCAAACAGGAAGGGATCGGCGAGGAGCGCGTCGATGCGGGCGATCTCCGCGTTCAGTCGCGCGACGGTTGCCTCTGCCGCCGTGATGCGGCGGCGCAGAGGGCCGAGCTCCACGCGCCTCTCGGCGGCCGCACGTCGTCGCTGCGCGCGCGTCGAGCCTTGCCGCTGACCGATTCTCGGCACGGGATGACCCCGCTCGCTGCCGGTGCCGCGCTCGCGCAGCACCTGCTCGGAGTATTCGTCGAGATCGCCGTCGAAGGGCATGACCCGGCCGTCGCCGACCACCCACAGGCGCTCGGCGCAAGCCTCGATCAGGTAGCGGTCGTGCGAGACCACGATGACCGCGCCGGGATAGGCGTTGACGGCCTCGATGAGCGCGGAGCGGCTGTCGACGTCGAGATGGTTCGTGGGCTCGTCGAGCAGAACGAGGTGAGGACCTCGCGCGGTGGCCAGCCCGAGCAGCAGCCGCGCCTTCTCTCCGCCGGAGAGCTGCCCCGCCGGCGTATCGGCCATCTCGCCGGGAAAACCGAGCGCACCGGCGCGTGCCCGCAGTGTCGCTTCCGGCGCATCAGCCATGCACCGGCGCAAATGCTCCACCACGGTCTCGCGTTCATCGAGTTCATCGAGCTGGTGCTGGGCGAAATAAGCGACCTCGAGCCCTTGCGCACGCGTGAGCCTGCCGGAGGTTGGCACGAGCCGCCCGGCGAGAAGCTTGATCAGCGTCGATTTACCGTTCCCGTTGGCGCCCAGGAGCGCGATGCGGTCGTCGTCATCGATGCGCAGATCGAGCCTGCGCAGCACCGGGCGATCCGACCCGTAGCCGACGCAAACGCCCTCGAGCGCGACGATCGGAGGAGAGAGGGGAGTCGCGGGTGGGGCAATCTCGATCGGCCGCACCGCATGGTCGACCGCGGCAGCGATGGGTTGCATCCTTTCCAGCAGCTTCAGCCGTGATTGCGCCTGTCTTGCCTTGGTGGCCTTGGCGCGGAAGCGCTCGACGAAAGCCATCACGCGCTTGCGCTCGCGCAGCTGCTCGCTCGCGAGCTTGCGATCGAGCGCCTGCCGCTCGCGGCGTTGCCGCTCGAACTGCGTATAGCCGCCGCGGTAGAGCGCGAGCTTTCCCGCGTGCAGGTGGAGGATGCGGTCGACCGCGTTGTCGAGCAGGTCGCGATCGTGGCTGATGATGATCAGGCTGCGCGGATAGCAGGCGAGGCGTTCCCTGAGCCACAGGGTCGCCTCGAGATCGAGGTAGTTGCTCGGTTCGTCGAGCAGGAGCAGGTCGGGCTCGGCGAACAGGGTTGCCGCCAGCGCAACGCGCATGCGCCAGCCACCGGAGAATTCGGAGCAGGGACGTTGCTGCTGGTCGTGGGAGAAGCCCAGTCCGGCGAGAATCTCCGCGGCTCGCGCGGGGGCCGAATGGGCGGCGATATCGGCGAGCCGCGTGTGGATCTCGGCGATGCGAGCGGGATCGCGCTCGGTTTCCGCCTGGCCGAGAAGCTCCGCTCGCTCGCAGTCGGCGCCGAGCACAACGTCGAGAAGGCACCGCGGCCCGTTGGGCGCCTCTTGCGGCAGGCGGCCGATCCGGCTGCGCGCGGGCAGGCGCACCTCGCCACGCTCGGGCGCGACCTCGCCGGCGATGATGCGGAACAGCGTGGTCTTGCCGGCGCCGTTGCGCCCGACCAGCCCGACGCGGGCGCCCGCCGGCAGCGTGGCCGTGGCACCGTCGAGCAGCATGCGGTCGCCGATCCGGAAGCTCAAGTCATGAATGCCGAGCATGGCGCCGCTATAGCCGCCGAGTCTTCCCGGCGGCAAGCTCGGGCTGCGGATGCGCGCGCGAGCCGCAGCAAAGCTCGCGCCCTGTCGGGCGCGCTCCCCGCGCCGAGCTGCCCTCGCGCCGCTGCTTCAGGGGGAGGTGACCGCGCCGCCTGCTTGTGCATCAATCTTCCGGGGCGACCCAGCCGACGGAGGTCCGATATGTGCGTTCCCGGGTGTCAGGAAACGGTGCGGCATGCGCTCTCGCGGCGCGGGCTGCTCAAGGGGGCGGCCACCACCGCGCTGAGCGCCACGGTGCTCGAGCCTGCCGCTGCCGCGCCCGCGCGCCGGTTCACATCGACGCTCGATCTCACGCATACCATGTCAGCCGAGTTCCCGACCTTCTTCGGGGTGCCCGGGATCGAGATGGAGAAGAAGTTCGACATCAAGAGGGACGGTTTCAACCTGAACTGGTGGCACATCATCGAGCATGCCGGCACGCATCTCGACGCCCCGATCCATTTCTCTGAAGCCGGCGCCACCGCGGACAAGATCTCCGCGGACGCCCTGGTGGTGCCGCTTGCCGTTGTCGACGTGACGGCGAAAGCCGCGCAGAACCCCGATTATCTCCTCAGCCGCGACGATATCGCGGAGTGGGAGAAGAAGCACCGCCGGCTGCCCGCGAATTGCTGCGTGGCGATGCACTCGGGCTGGGGAAGGCATGTCGGTGACCCCGCGAAGTTCACCGGCAAGGATTCCTCCGGCGTGCTGCATTTCCCGGGTTTCAGCCCCGAGGCCGCGGAGTGGCTGATGCAGGAGCGCAAGGTCGCCGGGCTGGCGGTCGACACGCTGTCGCTCGACAACGGCGCGTCGAAGGACTTCAAGGTCCACCACGCCTGGCTGCCGTCCGGCCGCTGGGGCCTGGAGAACGTCGCCAATCTCGACAAGGTGCCGGCCGCGGGGACTACGCTGGTCGTGGGACTGGCGAAGGTGAAGGACGCAACCGGCGGTCCCGCCCGCCTGCTTGCCCTGATCTGATCTTCTTCGCCGGTCTCGGTAGAGAAGCCTGTCTTGCTGCACCCCGGCGGCATCGGTATAAGCCGGCCGGATTGCGGCAAGATGTGAACAAGTTCGATGCCGATTGAGCGGACCTTCTCGATCATCAAGCCGGATGCGACCGCGCGCAATCTCACCGGCGCAATCAATGCCCTCATCGAGCGGGCGGGCCTGCGCATCGTTGCGCAAAGACGCGTCCGCATCAGCCGCGATCAGGCGGAGACCTTCTATGCGGTGCATCGCGAGCGCCCGTTCTTCCGCGAGCTCGTGGAATTCATGATTTCCGGGCCGGTGGTGGTGCAGGTGCTCGAGGGAGACGATGCGATCGCCCGGTACCGCGAGATCATGGGTGCTACCGATCCCGCCAAGGCGGCGGCGGGAACCATCCGCAAGATCCATGCGAAGTCGATCGGCGAGAACTCGGTGCATGGGTCCGATTCGCCGGCGACGGCGCAGGCGGAAATTGCGCAGTTCTTTTCCGGCAACGACATCGTCGGATAGCCGGGCGGCTTTTCGCTCGGCTCGGGCGCTGGTCAAGGCTGGGGAGAGGTCGCTACGCTTGCTGCGCCGGAGCGGCCACCCGGCCGGGCGGGCGCACGGGCAGTCAAGGAGCGGCGTGTGGATTTCCTGCTGCAAGACATGGTGCACGGCCCGTTCTGGGTCGGAGTGGTCCAGATCATCCTGGTCAACATCATCCTGTCCGGCGACAACGCCGTGGTCATCGCCATGGCCTGTCTCACGCTGCCGCCCAAGCAACGCCTCTGGGGGATGGTTCTCGGCGCCGGCGTCGCAGTGCTGCTCCGGGTCGTGTTCACGCTGCTGATCGCCCAGGCGATGACCTACCCCTATCTCAAGCTCGTCGGCGGCGCCCTGCTGTTTTACGTCGCCATCAAGCTCGTGAGCGAGGACGCCGACGGGGAAGACGAGGCCGTGCAGGGCGCGCATACCTTGTGGCGAGCGGTGCGCATCGTCGCCATCGCCGACATCGTCATGAGCCTCGACAATGTCATCGCCATCGCGGCCTCGGCCGAGAGTGCCGCGGCGCTGGTCGACGTCGCTCACGCTTCCGCGGTGAAGGCAACCCTCATCGTCTTCGGCCTCGCCACCAGCGTGCCGCTGATCGTCGCCGGCAGCGCCATCCTGATGGCGCTGCTCGAGCGCTATCGCGTCCTGGTGTGGGGCGGCGGCGCGCTGCTGGGCTGGATCGCCGGCGACGTCATGGTGAACGATCCGGCATTGGCCGGCTGGCTCAGCGAGCCGATGCTCCGGGAGCTGCACGTCTGGGGCGGTCCGGTCGGCGGCATCATCGTCATCGCGACGGGTTACCTCCTCGTCGGCCGGCATCGTCGCTTGCTGCTCGACGAGATGCTTGCCGGGCTCGCGCTGCTGATCTGGATCGCGGTGGACAAGCTGAACCAGAACCTGTTCGGCGGACCGAGCCCGGATGTGCTCAGGATTTGGAGCGTCCGCGGCGCCGCCTTTGCCGCGATGATCGTCGCCTATGCGGTCGCACGCAGCCACTGGCACATCGAGCAGGAGAAGCTGTGAGCGCACCGCCCGGTCTTCCGAGGGCGGTGGTTTCCGCATTGCCGTCTTGCGGCTCTGCCGCGGATCGGCCGCTCCGCCCGCGCCGGAGAGGATCGGTGGCCGGCAACAGGCCTCGGCGGGGCAGCGGGCCGGCATGGTGTGCACATGCGACAGCTTGGGGCTAAGGACAAGGACAGCGCTCTGCGCTACCCTGACGTGGCATGAACCAGGCCCTCCGCTCCATTCCGCAGCCGATCAGGCTTGCCGCTTCAGCCTGTCCGCACGATTGCCCCTCGACCTGTGCGCTCGAGGTCGAGCTGCTCGACGAGCGGACGATCGGCCGCCTTCGCGGGGCGAGCGACCACGACTACACCGCCGGCGTCATCTGCGCCAAGGTCGCGCGCTACGCCGAGCGGCTGCACCATCCCGAGCGGCTGACACGGCCGCTCGTGCGCAGGGGAGGCAAGGGAGCAGGCGAGTTCGCGCCGCTCGCGTGGGACGACGCGCTCGACCTCCTCGCCGAGAGGTTCCTGCGAGCGGAGCAGCAGATCGGGGCTCAGGCGGTCTGGCCCTACTACTACGCCGGGACCATGGGTCTCGTGATGCGTGACGGCATCCACCGGCTGCGCCACGCCAAGGGCTATTCCGGCTTCAGCGACACGATCTGCGCGACCTCGGCCTGGAGCGGCTTTGCCGCCGGCACCGGACGCGTGGCGGGTGCCGACCCCCGCGAGATGGCCAAGTCCGACCTGATCGTGATCTGGGGCACCAACCCGGTCAACACCCAGGTCAACGTCATGACGCACGCGGTACGCGCCCGTCGGGAGCGAGGAGCCAAGATCGCCGCGGTCGACGTGTATATGAACGGCACCATGCAGCAGGCCGACCTGCCGGTGCTGGTGCGGCCGGGCACCGACGGTGCCCTTGCCTGTGCCGTCATGCATTGCCTGTTCCGGGACGGTCGGGCCGACTGGGGCTATCTCGATCGGTACACCGATGCTCCGCGCGAGCTCGAGCGGCACTTGCTGTCGCGCGGTCCGCAATGGGCCGCGCCCATCACCGGCTGCCCCGTCGACACGATCGAGGCGTTTGCTCGCCTCATCGGCGAGCGCAAGCGGGCATTCTTCCGTCTCGGCTACGGATTTTCCCGTTCGCGCAACGGTGCCGCCAACATGCATGCCGCAAGCTGCATTCCCGCGGTGACCGGCGCCTGGCAATACGAAGGTGGCGGAGCGTTCCACAACAACGCGGCGATCTATCGCTGGGACAAGACCATGATCGAGGGGCTGGACATGCGCGACCCCTCGATCCGCATGCTCGATCAATCACGCATCGGCGCGGTTCTCTGCGGCGATGCCGATGCGCTCGCCGGCGGGCCGCCGGTGACGGCGCTGCTGATCCAGAACACCAATCCGATCGTGGTGGCGCCCGATCAGGAGCGGGTCAAGCGCGGCTTTGCGCGCGAGGACCTGTTCGTCTGCGTGCACGAGCATTTCATGACCGAGACGGCGGCAGCGGCCGACCTTGTGCTGCCGGCCACCATGTTCCTCGAGCACGATGACGTCTATCAGGGCGGCGGTCACCAATACATCCTGCTCGGGCCCAAGCTGGTCGAGCCGCCAGGCGAATGCCGCTCGAACCACGACTTGATCTGCGCACTGGCGGCGCGCGTGGGCGCGAAGCATCCCGGTTTCGCCATGAGCGCGCGCGAGCTGATCGACTGGACACTGCGGAATTCCGGCTGGGGGTCGCTCGCCGAGCTGGAGCGGGCGCGCTGGATCGACTGCCAGCCGGATTTCGAAACCGCGCATTACCTCGACGGCTTCGCCTGGCCGGACGGAAAGTTCCGTTTCAAGCCGGACTGGCCGGGCGTGAGGCTGCGGCAGTGGTCGCGCTCGGGCCCGGTTCAGGCGATGCCGGCGCTGCCGGACCATTGGGGCGTCATCGAGGAGGCGGACGAGGAGCATCCGTTCCGGCTGGCAACCTCGCCGGCCCGCAATTTCCTCAACTCGACCTTCACCGAGATGCCGACCTCGCGCGCCAGGGAGAATCGTCCGGAGGTGATGATTCACCCGCTGGACGCCGCCGATGTCGGCATCGCCGACGGCGACGAGGTCAGGCTCGGCAATCGGCGCGGCGAGGTGCGCCTGCATGCCCGGCTGTTCGAGGGTGTGCGGCGCGGCGTCCTGATCGCCGAATCGGTCTGGCCGAACGCCGCCCATTTCGGCGGACGCGGCATCAACACGCTCACCGGCGACCACGCCATTGCGCCCCTGGGCGGCGCCGCTTTCCACGACAATCGCGTCTGGATGCGCCCGGCGGGGAAGAACTCCTGAAGGCGATCTTCGTGTGACACCCGCGTGCCGGGTAAGCAACCCACGGTTGGCTGGTGACATCCGGTGCAGCAGCAAGCGGCGACGCCGGCATCGCTCGGCGCGACACGGTTGCTTAAGTAACTATCACTCGCCTTGCCTCGCGGCATCAGCGCGAATGCACGGCGGAAGCTTTGCATGCAGATTGCCGCCGCCTCGAATAGCCTTGCTAAGGCCGCATTTTTCGTATTTGTTACGCCACAATTCGGATTTTGGCCGCTCCGGCCCTGCGTGCCGACAGCGCGCTTCGCATCGGATCTCTCCAAAACCCGGGTTGTGGCGCGGTTCGCAGCGATGCGGTGGCGCTTCGAACACTTGATACTTCACTGACTGGGAGACAGACGATGCAAAAGGGCACCGTCAAATGGTTCAATCCAACTAAAGGCTACGGGTTCATACGGCCTTCGACCGGGGACAAGGACGTCTTCGTCCACATCTCGGCTGTGGAGCGCGCTGGCCTCAGCACGCTCAACGAAGGGCAGACCGTCGAGTACGAGCTCGTGACCAATCGCGGCAAGACATCGGCGGAGAATCTGAAGGTGTCCTGACCCGGACGGCCGGTCACCGGCCAAGCGAGCGCTTCCCGTAGCCCCCGGCCTCGCGCCGGGGGTTTTTGTTCTGGCCAACGGCGAGCAGAACGCTCGCTACTGCTTGTCGGCCAGGTCCTCGATCCTGATCTCGCCGCGCGCCACCCGGGCAAGGGCGCAGGGATAGAGGCGATGCTCGAGCGCGAGCACACGTGCGGCGAGCGATTGCGCGTCGTCGTCATCGAGCACTTCCAGCCGATCCTGAGCAATGATGGGTCCCGAGTCCATCTCCGGGCCGACGAAGTGAACCGTCGCGCCGTGGTGGCGCACGCCCGCTTCCAGAGCCCGCTCATGAGTGTGCAGGCCCTTGAAAGCCGGCAGGAGCGCCGGGTGGATGTTGATCAGCCGCCCCTGCCAGCGACGTACGAAGGAGGGCGACAGCAAGCGCATGAACCCGGCGAGGCAGACGAGATCGATGCGGTGCCTGTCGAGCTCCCTCTGCAGCGCGCGCTCGAACGCCTCGCGATCGGACCCGAACAGGGTGTGATCGACTACGGCTACTCGAATACCGGCGGCCTCCGCGCGCGCAAGCCCGGGAGCGCCCGGGCGGTTGGACAGCACGAGCGCGATCTCGGCCGGATAGCCGGGCTCCCTCGCCGCCTCGATCAGCGCGGCCATGTTGGAGCCGCGTCCCGAGATCAGCACCGCCACGCGCTTGCGGCGCGTGCTCGCGCCGGTCGAGCTCGACGTGTCCGGGGTGGGCGGAAGGCTCGGCATCAGCTGGCGCCGCGATGTCGTGACTGTGTCCTGCGCGCGTGTTTCGGGTACTCGGGAATCGGCGACTGTGCAATGATCCGATCGCCGCTATACTTTCGGCGCGGAGGCAAGGCGGGGCCGCGGGCCGGGGTGACAGGCACGCGGCCGAGCTGGGGTGCAGGATTGAGCATTCCGAATCTCATCACCCTCGGTCGTATCCTGCTGGTGCCGGTGGTGGTCTGGGCGATTACGGCGGGCGAGATGCGCGTCGCCTTCGCGCTGTTCGTGGCCGCCGGCGTCAGCGACGCGGTGGACGGCTTTCTTGCCAAACGCTTCGGGATGACCACCAGGCTCGGCGCCTACCTCGATCCGCTCGCCGACAAGGCGATGCTGGTGTCGATCTATGTTGCGCTCGGCATCAGCGGAGCCATTCCCCGCTGGCTGGTCATCCTCGTCGTTTCCCGCGACATCATGATCGTCAGCGCGGTCATCCTCTCCTGGCTGGTCGACAAGCCGGTGCAGCCCAAGCCGCTGCTCGTTTCCAAGCTCAACACGGTCGCGCAGATACTGCTCGCGTGCCTTGTCCTGGCCGCGCTCGGCTTCCGATTCGACGCCGAGCTTGCCGTGTCGCTGCTCACCGCGCTGGTGGCGGTCTTGACGTTGCTTTCGGTAGCCTTCTATGTCGGAGAGTGGGTGCGCCACATGAATGCAGCGGAAACGAGCCCTTGACCGCGTTCCCCGTGCTGCCGGCTTCGGCAAGAGCGCGCTCATTCCTGTCCCGCCGCCGGCCTTGAGATCGGATGGAAGGGGCAGCAACGCAACCGCCCGCAAGCTCGGGATCGCCGGGAAGGACCTTCCGATGACGCTTGGGCGCCAAGTCGCATTCTGGCTGATCGCCTTTCTCACATTGCTCGCGCTGCTGTGGCTGCTGCGCCCGATTCTGCTGCCGTTCGTCGCCGGGCTGGCCTTGGCCTATCTGCTCACGCCGCTGGCCGACCGGCTGGAGCGGCACGGGCTCAATCGCAGCATTGCGGCGCTCTCGATCGTCATCATGGTCATTCTCACGCTCCTCGCCGCAGCCTTGCTGGTGGTTCCGCTCCTGGTGCAGCAGGCGATCGCCTTCGCCGCCGATCTTCCCGGCTATCTGGCCCGGCTGCGCGAGCTTGTTGCGGATCCGACGAGCGGCTGGCTGCAGATCATCGTCGGCGACGATTCGAGCAAGGCGGTCTCGGACCTGCTCCGCAGCTCCGCCGCCTGGCTGACCACCGTTGCGACCTCGCTCTGGGCCGGCGGCAAGGCCCTGATGTCGTTTGCATCCATTCTCATCGTCATGCCGGTCGTCACCTTCTATCTCATCTGCGACTGGCACCGCATGATCTCCATCCTGGATGGATGGATTCCGCTGCGGCGGCGGCAGACGGTGCGTCAGCTCGCCCGCGAGATCGACGGGGCCATTTCGGCATTCCTGCGTGGCCAGCTGAGCGTATGCTTCTTGCTCGGCCTTTATTACGCGGTCGCGCTCACCCTGCTCGGTCTCAAGTTCGGGCTGTTGATCGGGATCGCCTCCGGGCTCCTCACCTTCGTGCCCTATGTCGGCTCCTTGACCGGCCTGCTGATCGGAACCGGCGTGGCGATCGCGCAGTTCTGGCCGGACTGGAAATGGATCGTCACCGTGATGGCCATATTCCTGGCAGGCCAGTTCGTGGAAGGAAACATCATCGCGCCGAAGCTGGTGGGAGAGCGGGTCGGGCTGCATCCGGTCTGGGTCATATTCGCGATGTTTGCGTTCGGTTACCTGTTCGGCTTCGTCGGCCTGATGATCGCGGTGCCGCTCGCTGCCGCCTCTGCCGTGCTGTTTCGTTTCGGTCTCGCGCAGTATCTCGCAAGCCCGCTCTATTCCGGAGAAAAGCCGGGCTGATGGGCGCCGTTCCCCGTCAGCTCGCGCTGGCGCTCCACCACGCGGAGAGCTTTGCGCGCGAGGATTTCCTGAGCGGGCCCTCGAACGCGGCAGCGCTCGCGCTCGTCGACAGCTGGCCGCAATGGCCGCATCACGCGGTCGTTCTCACCGGACCGGAAGGGTCCGGCAAAAGCCACCTCGCAGCGGTCTGGGCGCAGGCCGCGGGTGCGAGACTGGTCGCAGCGAGGGCACTGGAGCCGGGGACGGTGCCGCAGGCTCTCGCCACCGGGGCGGTCGTGGTGGAGGACCTCGCCGAAGGCGAGCTCGACGAAAGGGCGCTGTTTCATCTTCTCAACCTCGCGGGCGAGGAGGGCGCTTTCGTGCTGCTGACGGCGCGCAGCAGCCCCGCGCTCTGGAATTTCGCCATCCGCGACCTCGGGTCGCGATTGAAGGTGCTGCCGGTCGTCGCCTTGGCAGCTCCGGATGCGGCACTGCTGCGCGCCGTGCTCGTCAAGCTGTTCGCCGACCGCCAGCTGGCGGTCGATGAGAACCTCGTCGGCTACCTGGCGCTGCGCATCGAACGTTCGTTTGCAGCGGCGCGTCGCGCGGTCGCGCAGCTCGATGACGAGGCGCTGCGCAATCACCGGCCATTGACCCGTGCCTTGGCGGCGGAGGTGCTGAGGCCTTCGCCGAGCGAATGATGCGGGAGCGGATTGGGCGAACGCGGCCGGCTTGACGGCCTCGTGGAGGGGGGGCTTATCTCAGGCGGCAAGCCGTCCCCGAGCACGGCCATGCTCCCTGGACGGCGGACCTTCGCCCATGCCTGACGGCACCCAAGCTGTTGCCATCAAAGAGCAAGCTGCCGCGGACGAAGGCCGCGCGGCAGCCGCGCCCGACCTTGACATTTTGGCGAGCCCGGAACGGTTTATCAACCGGGAGTTGTCCTGGCTGCAGTTCAATCGACGTGTGCTCGAGGAGGCCGCGAACGAGGCGCATCCGCTGCTGGAGCGGGTCAGGTTCCTGTCGATCTGCGCCAACAATCTCGACGAATTCTTCATGGTGCGCGTTGCCGGGCTCAAGGGACAGCTGCGGGCCGGCATCCCCACCAAATCGCCGGACGGGCTCACGCCGGCCGAGCAGCTCGCCCGCATCGCCGAGGCGGTCTCGGTTCTGGCCAGCGATCAGCAGAAGCGCTGGCGCGAGTTGCGGGGAACCTTGACCGAGCACGGTGTCGTTCTCGTCGATGGACCGGACGTCAGCAAGAAAGAGAAAACCTGGCTCGAGGACCAGTTCCTCAGGCAGATCTTCCCGCTGCTCACCCCGCTTGCGATCGACCCGGCGCATCCGTTTCCGTTCATCCCCAATCTCGGCTTCACCATCGCATTGCAGCTCGCGCGCACCGGCGACGGCAAGGCCATGGATGCGCTGATCCGAATTCCCGGCAAGGTTGACCGCTTCATCCACCTGCCGCGTGCGGAAGGAGCCTCCGTCGCGCGCGTGATCACCCTCGAGCAGATGACCGGCCTGTTCATCGGCCGGCTCTTCCCCGGCTACACCGTCAAGGGGCAGGGCTCGTTCCGCGTCATTCGCGACTCGGAGATCGAGATCGAGGAAGAAGCGGAAGACCTCGTGCGCGAGTTCGAGACCGTGCTCAAGCGGCGCCGGCGCGGATCGGTGATCCGCCTCGAGCTCGAGGCGGCGATGCCGGTCGAGCTGCGGAAATTCGTGCAGCGGGCGCTGGCATGCAGCGACGACGAGGTGTTTCTGGTCGATGGCGTGCTGGCGCTCAACGAGCTCGCCCAGCTCAGCGGCATCGATCGGCCGGACCTCGAGTTCGTGCCGTACAATCCGCGCTATCCGGAGCGGATTCGCGATCACGCCGGCGATGCATTCGCCGCGATTCGCCAGAAGGACCTGGTGGTCCATCATCCCTACGAGTCGTTCGACGTGGTGGTGCAGTTCCTGCAGCAGGCCGCTCGCGATCCGGACGTGGTGGCGATCAAGCAGACGCTCTACCGCACCTCGGCGGAGTCGCCGATCGTGCGGGCCCTGGCGGAGGCGGCCGAAGCGGGAAAATCCGTCACCGCCCTGATCGAGCTCAAGGCGCGTTTCGACGAGGAAGCGAACATCCGCTGGTCGCGGGCGCTGGAGCGTGCCGGAGCGCAGGTGGTCTACGGCTTCATCGAGCTCAAGACCCACGCCAAGCTCTCCCTGGTGGTGCGGCGGGAACGCGGCGCGTTGGCCTCCTATGTTCACGTCGGCACCGGCAACTACCATCCGGTCACCGCCCGTATCTACACCGACCTGTCCTTCTTCACGTCGGATCCGGTGATCGCCCGCGATGTTGCGCATATCTTCAATTACATCACCGGCTATGCCGAGCCCGCAGGTCTCGAGCGGCTGGCGGTGTCACCGCTCACGCTGCGCGACCGGATCTGCGGACATATCGAGCAGGAGATCGCTCACGTCCGCGCCGGCCGCCCGGCCGCGGTCTGGATGAAGGACAACGCGCTGGTCGATCCCGAGATCATCGACATGCTCTATCGCGCCTCGCGCGCCGGCGTCGCGGTCGATCTCGTGGTGCGCGGCATCTGCTGCCTGCGGCCGGGGCTGCCGGGGCTGTCCGAGAGCATCCGGGTGAAATCCATCGTCGGACGCTTTCTCGAGCACAGCCGCATCTATTGCTTCGGCGGGGGATTCGGCCTGCCGCATCCGAAGGCGGCCGTCTACATCTCCTCGGCAGACATGATGCCGCGCAATCTGGACCGGCGGGTCGAGGTATTGTGCCCGATCCTCAATCCGACCGTGCACGAGCAGGTGCTCGATCAGATCATGGTGGCGAATCTCAAGGACAACGAGCAGAGCTGGAAATTGCTGCCCGACGGCACCTCGAATCGGATAAGAGTGGCCGAAGGAGAGGAGCCGTTCAACGCCCACAAATATTTCATGACCAATCCGAGCCTGTCCGGTCGTGGCAAATCGCTCAAGAAATCCTCGCCGCGCAGCCTTATACGCCGCCTCGACCGCGCTTAGGCGCGGGAACCCCCGCATGGACCTCGCGCAAGGTCGCCTCGACCGCGGACCGCCGATCGCCGTCGTGGACATCGGCTCGAACTCGGTGCGGCTGGTCGTCTACGAAGGGCGCAGCCGCAGCCCAACCCCGATCTTCAACGAGAAGGTGCTCGCCGGCCTCGGCCGCGAGGTGCAGACCACCGGGCTTCTCGCCGCCGACGCGGTGGAGAAGGCGCTCGCCGCGCTGCGACGGTTTCGGGCCTTGTGCGACCGGATGCAGGTCGCCGAGCTCTGCGCGATAGCCACGGCCGCCTGCCGCGAAGCGAGGAACGGAAATGCCTTCGTCCGGCGGGCGGAGGAGATTTGCCGCTGCCGGGTCGATGTACTCTCCGGCAGCCGCGAGGCCGAGCTGTCTGCGCTCGGCGTGGTCTCGGGCTTCCACAAGCCTGACGGCGTCGTCGGCGACCTCGGCGGCGGCTCGCTCGAGCTGACCGAGGTTCACGGATCGAGCATCAAGCCGGGCTTGACGCTGCCGCTCGGCGGGCTTGCGCTGCAGGATATCTCCTCGCACTCGGTGAAGAAGGCGGAACGGATCGTTCGCGCAGCGCTCGAAAAGGCCGCTCCGCTCAAGGCCGGCAAGGGGCGCACGTTGTACGCGATCGGCGGCACCTGGCGTGCGCTCGCGCGCCTGCACATGTGGCAGACCGGCTATCCCTTGCACGTGATGCACGGCTACGTCATGCCGGCCAGGGAAGCCTCCGATTTCTCCGGCCTCGTGCACCGGGTCGACCCCGAAATGCTGTCGCAGATCGAGGTCGTCACCGATGCCCGGCGGCCGCTCCTCGCCTATGCCGCCCTCGTTCTGGAGAATCTCGTGCGCATCGCACGGCCGAAGGACGTGGTCATCTCGGCGCTCGGCGTGCGTGAAGGCCTGCTTTACTCCTTGCTCGAGGAGAAGGAGCGCGCACGCGATCCGCTGATTGCGGCCGCCTCGGACCTGAACCTGCTGCGCTCGCGCTCGCCGGAGCATGGCGAGGAGCTGCGGCAATGGACCGATCGCTTCATGGGCTCGACCGCTCTCGAGGAGACCGCGGATGAACGGCGGCTGCGCCACGCCGCCTGTCTCCTCGCCGATATCGGCTGGCGGGCCCACCCGGACTATCGCGGTGAGCAGTCGCTGAACATCATCGCCAATGCTTCGTTCGTCGCCGTCGACCACCCGGGCCGGGCCTTCATCGCCCTGGCCGTGTTCTTTCGTCACGTCGGGCTGGTGGACGAGGAGCTTTCCCCGCGCCTGCGCGAGCTCGCATCCACCCGTCTGCTCGACCGCGCACGCGTGCTCGGGGCGGCACTGCGCGTGGCCTATCTCGTCTCGGCGTCGATGCCGGGGGTGCTGCCGCAGACGCCGATGCTGGTGGAGCGTGGCCGGCTGGCGCTGCGGTTCAATGGTGGCGCCAAGGCATTGGCGGGCGAGCGGGTTTTTGCGCGGCTGCGCCAGCTCGCGCGCCTCATCGGTCGCGAGCCGGTCATGGAAACCGGCTGAGCACGGTGGCGCGGGCCGGCCGGGTAATCGGCCCGCATCTGCCGCAGGCTCGCCGATGGATCGGGAAAGCGCGCGCCTACCCGGTGCCGAGAAACGGCAGCAGCAGATAAGACGCGGATGGCCCGCCGGTATGAAGGGTATTCGTTCCCCCGAACAGGTCAGCGGGCCGGTCGCGGGGATCGTCGTGGGTGAACCATGCAACTCCGCGGAGCTGGCCAGTGGCTCCGGGCCGCTCGAAATCCTTCCCCTGGATCGTGAGCGTCAGGCGCGATCCGCTCGGCAGGGCAAGACCCATGGGCCAGATCTCCAGGTCGACCTCGTAGACCTTGCCCGGCTCGAGCGGCTGGCGTTCGTCGTGGGGATAAAAGGGCAGGTATTCGGCGGAACGCAGCGGATCGAGCTTGCGCTGGGAGACGCGCAGCCAGCCCTGGGTAACCGGGCATCTCGGCTCGGGAGCGCCGACGAATGTCATTTCGCTGCCGTCGGGATCGAAGGCGCAGATCGTCGCAAAAATGTCCATGTCCGCCGTGCTCGAGGAAACGAAGAGCTTCGCCTTGACCGGACCGACGATCTCGACTTCGCTCTCGAATGGCGCGGTCGAGAAGGTCACGCCTGCGCTCAAGGCGGCATAGGTCGAGCTGGAGCTATCGCTCGGTGGCGAAGATACGAGCCGCTTTCCCCTCGCATCGAGGAACAGACGGGTCCAGCGCGTGCTCGGCAGCGGCCAGCCGGTGCTGCGCATGATCCGCTTCACCGTGTCGCCCGGTCCGCGAATTTCGATCTCCACCGGGGGCTCGTTGTTCCAGCCGTTCTCGATGCCCTTCAGGTAGCGGTCGAAGAACCGCCTCTGCATCGCCACGTTCCGCGGCTGCAGGAAGGTGTGGAAATAGGAGCCCGATTGCACCTTGAGCCATTTCTGCCGCGAGGAGACGCCCGTATAGCCGCGGATCGTGCCGCGCAGGTGAAGCCCCAAGCCGCCCCAATTGGCGACGACCAGGGCCGGATGATCGACCCTGGCGAGATCGGGCGTCCGTTCCCGATAGAACTCGTCGTTGAGTGGATGCGCGAGGACGTCGCCGAGGTAATCGGCGCGATTGGCAGAGAGCTCCGCGGGCGACAGCTCGACCGGACCGGTCACTCGCTTGCCGGTGTAGATGTCGTGGCAATCGGTCTCCGGGTTTCCGTGCTGATTGCGCAGCACGCTGCGATGCCACCAGCGCTCGAGAAATCCGCTCGCATAGATGCCGTCCTGCCGCGTGCGGTCACGGTAGAAATCATAGGTGCCCTGCCAGGGCAGAATGGCCTTGAGGTGAGGCGGCCGCATCGCCGCCACGAACCATTGTCCCGCCGCATAATACGAGATGCCGAGGAGACCGACATTCCCGCTGCTCCATGCCTGCACCCCGGCCCATTCGATTGCATCGTAGAAATCGCGAAACTCCGCGGGCGAGTTAGGGTCGAGCCGCCCCGGCGACTTGCCGGCACCGCGCGAATCCACGTTGACGAGCACATAACCGTCGGGAACCCAGACCTCGGGGTCGGGCCGCTCGAACACGAGATGCTTGCAGGAGGAAGCGGCCAGGATATCCGGATAGGTCTCGTTCAGCCGATCCCATGCCTCATGCATGAATTCGCGCAGCGGCACGTCTTTTCCGTAGGGCCCCAGCGTCATGAGCACCGGAAATCGTCCCTCCGCATCGGGGCGATAGACGTTCGCGCGCAGGAGCGCGCCGTCGCGCATGGGCACGGGGGTGTCCTGCTCAATGAGCATCGGATGCCGCCCGGTCATATTCCCTCCCTTGACCTGCATGTGTCGCATCGCTCGGCGGCCACCTGCCGCTCCGCGCGCTTGCGCGAGCGTCGGGCATGCGATCAATCGACGCCGCTTGACCGGTCCCGGCCGCGAGGCGAGAGTGAGCCATCAAAGCGTGCCGGCTCCGCCGTGGCAACGCAGGGCAAGTGAGGAAGGATGGCCCTGGCACGCGACGATCGGGGCTTCGCGGGCGCGTGCCGGCACTTGCTGTCGGCTTGAGCCGTTGCCGGGATCGCGAGCCGGTGTGAGGGCCGAGTGAGCGGGCTGCCGCCCCGGCCGCGGCAGTGATTCATCGATGGGCCTCCTCGTCGCCGCCGCGATCACCATAGTGCTGGCCTTGCTGGCTGTCGCAGTGCTGATCGCCCGCGCCGCGCCTCCGGGGGATCGTGGCGTGCTCGGCCTCGTTTTCGTCCTGGCTCTGCCGCTGCAGCCGATTGCGCTCTATCTGGTGCGGCTGCCGCTCGACGCGGTGGTCCGCGCCGCACTGGGTCTCGGCATCTGGTGGGGAATGGTCGCGCTCGTCTATGCGCCGTTCACCGAGGAGCCGGCCAAGTGGCTCGTTGTGGCGGTTCCCCGCGTCCGCAGGTCGCTCGTGCCGGGCAACGCCGTTCCGCTGGCGCTCGCGCTCGGAGCCGGGTTCGGCATCGGCGAAACCTGTTTTCTCGCTCAGGCGCTCGTCGCTTCCGGGGCCTATCCGGACCTGCCGTTCTGGAGGTTTTACGGCTTCATGCTCGAGCGGCTCGAGGTGTGCTTCCTGCACGGGGTATTCGTCGCCGCACCCATCGTGCGGCTCGCGCAGGGAAAGTCGTTCTGGCCCGGTGCGGCTGTCGGCTTGCTGCTGCATTTCCTGACGAACTTTCCCATCTTTCCCGCGCAGCTCGGCGCGTTCGGGCTCGCCGGACCAGCCTGGGCCGCGCTGCTGATGGGGTGGACCGCAGGCCTCGTTCTCCTCGGCGCAGTCGTGCTGCTGCGCGTGCATCGTCGGCTGGCCTGCGCTCCGCTCGGCGCGCAAGACCGGAACCGAGCCGAAGGCGACGTGGTCGCTTCCACGCAGTAGACGATCACCGGCGTCGGATTCGCGAAGCTCTCACTTGCGCTCGACCGCCACCACCCGGCCACGTTCGATCGCGAGCGAGAGCTGCCCCCGTTTCAGCGCCAGCGCCTTCTCGCCGAACAGCTCGCGCCGCCAGCCGGAAAGCGCGGGCACGTCGGCCTGGTCGTCGGCGGCGATGCGATCGAGGTCGTCGACGGTGGCGATTACCTTGGCAGCGACGCCATGCCGCTCGGCGGTCATGCGCAACAGCACCTTGAGCAATTCCACCGTCGCTTGCCCGTTGATCGCCGGCTTCGGATGGTCGAGGCGGGGCAAGGTTTTCGGATCCCGCGCGACCCCGCGCCGCACCGCGGCCACGATCGCTTCTCCCCATCTGGAGCGCTCGAAGCCGCGCGGAAGCGATCGCAAGGCTCCGAGCCGATCGATCGTGGTCGGCGACTGGATGGCGATGTCTCCGATGACGTCGTCCTTGAGAACGCGGCCGCGGGGGATGTCGCGTTCCTGCGCCTCGCGTTCGCGCCAGGCAGCCACCTCAATCAGCACTGCAAGCTCCTTGGGCTTGCGCACGCGGGTCCGCAACCGCTCCCAGGCGTGCTCGGGCTCGAACCGATAGGTTTCGGCCGAGGTCAGAACCCGCATCTCATCCCGCATCCACTCGCTGCGTCCGCGATTGTCGAGATCGGCCGAGAGCTTGAGATAGATCTCGCGCAGGTGAGTGACGTCCGAGGCGGCATAGGCGAGCTGCGCTGCGCTCAGCGGTCGCCGGGTCCAGTCCGTGAAGCGATGCGACTTGTCGAGCGTGTCACCGGTGATCCGCTGCACCAGCTGATCATAGGAGATCGAGTCCCCGTAGCCGAGCACCATGGCGGCAACCTGGGTATCGACGAGAGGATGCGGGATTATTCGGGCCTCGTGCCAGCATATCTCTATGTCCTGGCGGGCGGCATGAAACACCTTGACCACGTTGTCGTTGGCCATCAGGGCAAAGAAAGGCGCCAGATCCATTCCTTCCGCCAGCGCATCGACGACCACGGCCTCTGCGCTGCTTGCCATCTGCGCAACGCAGAGCTTGGGATAGTAGGTGGTCTCGCGCAGGAACTCGGTATCGACGGTGACGAAATCGTGCCGCGCCATGCGCTCGCAAGCGTCGACAAGGTCCGCCGTCGTGGCGATCGGCTGCATCGCGGCTACATAGCCCAGCCAAGGCGGCTTGTCAGACGAAATTCGGGCTGTGCCGCATCGGACCTCGACAGCGCTGCCCGCGGGGACAGCAGCGAACGAGCGCCACGGCATGGCGAATAACGGGGAGGAGCAGCTCGGACGGGTGTTCAGCCGGCGGCGCGGATGCGCGGCATATGGATGAACTCCCAGGGTGACGGCATCGGTCCGACCGGCACCTCGACGAGGGTAGGTCCATCGCGCCGCCGGAACGCGCGCTTGAGGGCCGCACGCAGCTCCCTCGGATTGCGGGCGCGCTCGGCCGCGGCGCCGAAGCTCTGTGCATAGCGCACGAAATCGGGATTGGCGAGATCGCTTGCGATCACTCGTTTCCCGTAATTCTCCTCCTGGATGCGGCGGACATTGCCGAAGGCGCCGTCGTTGAAGACCACGACCGTGAGCGGGATGCGGTGACGTATTGCGCTGGCGAGCTCGTTGGCGGTGAATAGGAATCCGCCGTCTCCCGTAATCGACAGGACGGGCACCTCGGGTCGCGCGTGCTGGGCGCCCAGCGCGGTCGCAAAACCCCAGCCGAGGTTGTCCTGGTAGCCTGGGGAGAGAAAGGTGCGCGGCTTGTAGACGGGAAACAGAAGCCGGGCGGCAAAACCGATCTGGGTCACCTCGTCGACGAAAATGCCGTCTTCGGGCAGCTCGGCCCGGATCGCCTCGAGGAAGCCGATCTGGGGCGCCAGGCGGTCGAGGCGCGCACGCATCCTGGCTTGCCGTTCCCGCAGCTCGGCAACGCGCGAGGGGCGCCGATGCGGCGGCAGCGTCTGCACGATGCGACGCAAGATCGGCCGGGCGTCGCCGATGAGCGCCACTGCCGGGCGGGCGAAGCGCTCCGGCTGCTCCGGGTCGGCGTCGATGCGGATGACCGCAAGCTCGCGGTCCACGCCCCACTGCGTGAAGCCGTAGAAGAGCCGGGTGCCTATTCCGAGCACCACGTCCGCCTCGCCCCACAGCTCGCGACCGAGCGGCAGCGTGACGCTCAGCGGATCTCGGCTGTCGAGCACCCCGCGGCCGCGTCGATAGGCGAGCACCGGCGCCTGCAGCAGGCTTGAGAGCTCCTGCACCTCGGCTGCCGCATCGAGCGCCCCGCCGCCGACGACGATCAGCGGCCGCTTGGCGGCCGCGAGGTGTCGGACGGCATCGCTCACGGCGTCCTCGTCGACCGGCGAGCCGGCGGGAGGCAGCGGCTTGCCGGTCCCGGCAACCGGCGCACTGCGGCCCCAAACGTCCATGGCGCATTCGAGCACCGCCGGTCCGGGTCGGCCGGTGCGCATGGCGGCTATCGCCTCGGCGACGAGCCCGGCGGCCTCGGACGGCTCGCGGATCCGTGCAGAAAAATCGGTCAGCCGCGCGACGATTCCGGCCTGGTCACGGATCTCGTGGAGATGGCCCAGGCCTCGGCCGATCGCGGCTTGCGGGATCTCGCCGATCAGCGCCAGCACCGGCGCGTTGGTGCCGTAGGCGGTGAGCAGGGCGGCAGCGGAGTTGAGCAGGCCCGGTCCCGGCACGACCGAATAGGCCTGCGGTTTTCCTGTCGCAAGCGCGGCGCCGAGCGCCATGTAGGCTGCGCCCTGCTCGTGCCGGGCATGGATCGTGCGGACGCGGTGGGCTTGCTTGAACAGCGCATCGAACAGGTGATCGTTGTGCACGCCGGGCAGCGCATACACCGTGTCGATGCCGTGGGCGATCAAGGCTGCCACGGTCGCTTCCGCCGTCGTCATTCGCGCCGGCAATCCGGCGGGCACCGCGGCTTGCGAGCGAGCCCGCGGCCTCTTGGCGGTTCCCTCAAGCTCGGAATGCGGCATGTCGATTGAGCCCCTAACGCCCCGTGCCCGTTCCAGCGGCATGTTAGCGGCGCCGTCCTTGACAAGCGAGCCTGCCCGTGTGCCTTTCGCGCGGCATCGGGGCCTCTCGGTCATGCATCGCTATCGCACCCACACCTGCAGCGAGCTGCGCGAAGCAGATGTCGGCAAGCAAGTACGGCTTTCCGGTTGGTGTCATCGCATCCGCGATCATGGCGGGTTGTTGTTCATCGATCTGCGCGACCACTACGGCCTCACTCAGGTTGTCGCCGACCCCGACTCGCCGTCCTTCAGCCAGGCCGAGCGGCTGCACGCGGAATGGGTCGTGCGGGTCGACGGGAAGGTGCGCAAGCGCCCGGCCGGCACGGACAATGCGGAGCTCGCAACCGGCGCCGTCGAGGTCTATGCGAGCGACATCGAGGTGCTCGGTCCGGCGGTGGAGCTGCCGATGCCGGTGTTCGGCGATCAGGAATACCCGGAGGACATTCGGCTGCGCTACCGGTTTCTCGATCTGCGCCGTGAGCGTCTGCACCGCAACATCATGCTGCGCGGCGCGGTGATCGATTCGATCCGGCGGCGGATGAAAGCCCAGGGCTTCTTCGAGTTCCAGACGCCGATCCTGACCGCGTCGAGCCCCGAGGGGGCGCGTGACTACCTGGTGCCGTCACGGCTGCATCCGGGCAAGTTCTACGCGCTGCCGCAGGCGCCGCAGCAATTCAAGCAGCTGATCATGGTCGCGGGTTTCGATCGCTATTTCCAGATTGCGCCATGCTTTCGCGATGAGGATGCGCGCGCCGACCGCTCGCCCGGCGAGTTCTATCAGCTCGATCTGGAGATGAGCTTCGTGACCCAGCAGGACGTGTTCGATGCGGTCGAGCCGGTGATGCGCGGGGTCTTCGGGGAATTTTCCGGCGGCAAGCCCGTCACTCCGAAATTCCCCCAGATCCCCTACCAGGATGCGTTGCTCAAGTACGGCTCCGACAAGCCGGACTTGCGCAACCCCCTGGTCGTCGCCGACGTCACCGAGGAGTTCAACGACGCGCGCGTCACCTTCAACGCCTTCAAGCGGGTGATCGCAGGAGGGGGCGTGGTGCGCGCGATCCCGGCCCCGGGCGCGGCGTCGCAGCCACGCTCCTGGTTCGACAAGCTCAACGACTGGGCGCGCTCGGAAATGGGGGCGGCCGGCCTCGGCTATATCGTGTTCGAGGCGGAAGCAGCCCGGGTCTCCGATCGACCGCTCGTCGCATCGCAGACGAAGGACGGGGCGCCCGAGAGAGGAGAAGCGGTCGGCAAGGGGCCGATCGCCAAGTTCGTGCCGGCCGACGTGCAGGCCAGGATCGTGGCCAAGGCCGGCGTCAAGGCCGGCGACGCGCTTTTCTTCGCCGCCGGCAGCCCCGCCGGCGCCGCAAAGCTCGCCGGTGCGGCGCGGGCGAGGATCGGCGAGGAGCTCGGGGTCGTCGATAAGGACCGCTTCGAGCTCTGCTGGATCGTCGATTTTCCCATGTATGAATGGAACGAGGAGGAGAAGAAGATAGACTTCTCGCACAACCCCTTCTCGATGCCGAACATGCCGGCGGAGGAGTTCCTCGCCCTCGATCCTGCCGATCACGCCAGGCTCCTCTCGATCAAGGCCGTTCAATACGACATCGTCTGCAACGGCATCGAGCTCTCATCGGGCGCCATCCGCAATCACCGTCCCGACGTCATGCGCAAAGCCTTCGCCATTGCCGGCTACGGCGAGAACACGCTCGAGCAGAAGTTCGGCGGGATGCTGCGCGCGCTCTCGCTCGGGGCGCCGCCGCACGGCGGGATTGCTCCGGGAATAGACCGGATCGTGATGCTGCTCGCGGGCGAGGAGAACCTGCGCGAGGTCGTGCTGTTTCCCATGAACCAGCGCGCCGAGGATCTGATGATGGGCGCGCCGTCGGAGGCGACGCCGAAGCAGCTGCGCGAGCTGCACATCCGGCTCAATCCGCCGGAGCGGTGACTCGCCTAGGGTGGGCAACGGCGGCTCGCCCGCTCTCTTCACCGATTCGATGATCGGGGCGCCGTTGCCCACCGGCGCCGGCCGTGGTGGGCAAGATCGCCGCCAGTCGTCCGTGACGTCAGCATCACGAGGCGATCTTGCCCACCCTGCGAGACTCTGGCGCGGGCCGCTTCGGTGCCGACGTCACGGCGGCTCGATGCGAGCAAATTCTAAACCTTTGGCGTGCAGAATCTTCTTGACTCCGGGGACCTTGGCCTTATGTGGGGATTTGCCGCTCGAGTTCTGTCCGCGTCGGGCTGATCGAGCGGCATTCGCTTGACTGACGCCGCTCATCGGCACTCGGCTTGGATCACTCGGTGGGGGAGGATGACGCGATGCGCCAGAACGCCCTCTTGCGATCGGGGAAGGGCTTGGGGACTCCAGGCCTCTTCCGAAGGAACGCACCGGTTGCGATGGTTGCTCCGCTGCCTGTCGAGGAGCGGCAAGACCACTTTGCCGTTCGTAACGGCGTCCGTTGCGCCGGCGTGCATCTGATCGTCGACCTGCACGGCGCCGCCGGGCTTGACGATCTCGATCTGATCGAGACGGCGCTGCGCCGATGCGTGGACGCGGCGCAGGCGACGTTGCTGCACATTCATTTGCATCACTTCCAGCCCAATGGGGTGTCGGGTGTAGCCGTGCTCGCCGAAAGCCACATCTCGATCCACACCTGGCCCGATGCGGCCTATGCGGCGCTGGACATTTTCATGTGCGGGAAAGCCAGCCCGGACGCCTGCATTCCGGTGCTGCGCAAGGCCTTCAGGCCCAAGCGGGTCGAGGTGAACGAGCTTCTCCGCGGGCAAAGCGCTTGAGCGGGCGGCGGGCGCCGGAGCACGGGCGGCGCACGGCGGGAAAGCGGCACTCCTGTGTCGTCGTCAGCCGCCCAGCCGCTGTCCGCTGACACGATGCCCGCGAAACGCTGGATCTCCGAGACGCTGTTCGACGATCTCGGCTTCCGCATGTCCTATGCGGCCGAACGGGTGCTGCACGAGACGCGGACGGAGCACCAGCATCTTCTGCTGTTCGAGCACCGGTTCTTCGGCAAGGTCCTGATGCTCGACGGCGCGACCCAGGTCACCAGCCGGGACGAGTTCATCTACCACGAGATGATGACTCACGTCCCGCTCTTTGCTCACGGCCGGGCCAAGGAGGTGCTGATCATCGGCGGGGGCGACTGTGGCATCGCCGAGGAGGTGCTCAAGCACAAGTCGGTCGAGCGCCTCACCCAGGTGGAGATCGACGCCTCGGTCGTCGAGTTCGCCCGCGAGCATTTTCCGGAGTTCACCCGACCGGTGCTGACGAATGAGCGGTTCGACCTCGTCATCGATGACGGGATGAGCTATGTCGCTGCTACCGACCGCCGCTTCGACGTGATCATCGTCGACTCGACCGACCCGCAGGGACCCGGCAAGGTCCTGTTCAGCAGCAGGTTCTATGCCGGCTGCCGGCGCTGCATGGCGGCAGGCGGCGTCCTGGTCACGCAAAACGGAGTTCCGCTTTTCCAATCCGGCGAGCTCACTTCCGGCATCAGAAAGCTCGGCAGGCTGTTCGCGGACGCATACTGCTACGTGGCCGCCATTCCGACCTATGTTGGCGGGCATTTGGCCATGGGCTGGGCCACGGATAATTCCCGCCTGCGCCGCCTGGCGGTTGCGACCCTTGCCGAGCGATACCGGAAGGCCGGCGGCTTCCCGACCCGGTACTGGACGCCCGACGTGCACGCAGCGGCTTTCGCGCTGCCGCGCTTCATCGCCGAACGGGTGGCCAGGGGCCGCGCCCGCTGACCGGTCAGGTCGCCGAGGCGAGCGCCGAGTCCTGGTGCGCGGCGGCTTCGGTCATGCCTTCCTTGGCAAGGTCATAGTTGAGCTCGATCAGAACGTTGTTCGGATCGGTCAGGAAGATCTGCCGACGCGAGCTGTTCGGCACCACATTGACCCGGAAGCCGATCCCCTTGCTCGCCAGGTGCCGCTGCATCGCCTCGAAGCCGCGGCTGCCGAAGGCGACGTGATCGATGACGCCGGAATCGGGCTGCTGCGTCCTGTCCGTGCCGGATATGTCGTTGAGATGCAGCACCGGATGGCCTTCGCTGTAGAGCCAGGCGCCGGGAAAGTCGAACGGCGGCCGCTGCCCGTTCACGAAACCCAGCGCGTTCTCGTAGAAGCGAACGGTATCCGCAAGGTTGCGGGTCGACACGTTGTAATGGTCAAGCAAGCCCACGCTCATGCTCATGGATCTCTCCCTCGAGGACGGCTTGGCGGCTGTATGTGGGCAGCCTATCGTGAAAAGCGGGTTCTGACGAGGCCGTGGGCTTGCCGCAATTGCGGCTGACGCTCGAAGGCGTCGTGCCGAAGCTGAAGGAGTGGTTGAATGGCGCTCGACAACAGTCGCCCGCGGCTCGCGATCACCGTCGCGGCGGGTCTCCTCGCCGGCATGATGGTGTTGGTCTGGTCGATCCCAGGGGCCAGGGCGGACTGGCGGCAGCTTGCGCCTTTCTGCGCATTCATGGGCGGCAGCAGCGGCTTTGATTGCAGCTACTACACCTTCGAGCAATGCATGGAGACGGCGAGAGGCCTGGGCGGATATTGCTCGCCCAATCCGCGGCTGAGGCAAAGTCCTTATCCGCCTCCTTCGCGGGTGCGGAGGCCCTATCGGTAAGTTTGCGGAGGCTTTCCGATCTACTACCCCGCGTTCCGGTCGAATTGACGCACATCGGTGCAGCGGGCGCTTTACCCTCCCCTTTCAGGGACAGGGCAATCGCATATGGATCGTCATGGCCGGGCTTGTCCCGGCCATCCACGCCTTTGCGTGGGCACAAGACGTGGATGCCCGGCATAAAGCCGGGCATGACGAAGCGCATATGCAATCGCCCTGCGTTTCAGGGGAGGGAGCGCACGTGGACAACGCTCGTGGGTCAAACTCACCGAAACACGCACTAGTGGTGCCGATGGGGCAGGGCCCCCATGCGGGCTGAGACCTCGGGCGGGACCGATAATCGCGCAGCACATGGCGCATGTCGCGCAGGCCGCATGCTTCGCGCTGCACCACGAAATGCCAGAGCGCGGTGCTCGCCTCCGCCACCAGCGACGCACGCAGCGGCCGGGCTTCCGCCGATGATCCTGCAGGCGAGCATTCCGCATCGAACCGCGCCAGTGCGCCGAGCGATGCTTCGAGGGCGCGTCCGAGCCGACCCAGCGCGGATGCCCTTTCCTGGGCGAATTCGTGCTCGAGGAGATCGGCAGGTGTCGAACCGCGCTCGCGTCCCATCAATGAACCCTTTTGCCGCAGCGATGGGCGACCAGGATCGGCATTCGGATCCGATGAACGGCTCCGGCCTGAAGTTGCGCGGCCGCCACTGCATTCCACCCGGTCGCGCCCGCCTGCGGTCATGGCTTCGCATCGGTCGCGCGGACATGCTCACTTGAATGAGCCCGTTGCCTCGGCTCATATGGTCGCCGCCTGCGCGGGATGACAGGAGGAGCAACATGAACGGGCAGAAATTGGCGGCCGCGATCGGCGTGCTCGCCGCCTTGCTTGCGCTCTGGCGCGAGCCTGCGGGGGCGGAGGAGACGCTGAAAGTGGCGATTCCGCAGCGGGGCGCCTGGGACGCCGGCATCGCCGATCTCGGCATGCGCGGCGGCATTTTCCAGAAGCACGGGCTCAACCTGGAAATCCTCTACGTTCAGGCTGGACCGGAATCGATCCAGGCGCTGATCGGCGGCAGCATCGACATAGCGACTGCGTCGGGCGTCTCGGCGGCGGTCAGCACTTTCGCCAAAGGGGCACCGATCCGCATCATCGGCAGTGAGATGGTGGGCTCGCCGGATCTGTATTGGTACGTTCCGGCGAATTCACCGATCAAGAGGATCGAAGACTTCAACGGCAAGACAGTCGCCTATTCGCTCACGGGCTCGTCGAGCCACGCCGGTCTGCTCGCGTTGATCGCGCAGCACAAGCTCACGGCGAAGCCGACGTCGACGGGTAACATCGCGGCCACCATAACCCAGACGATGAGCGGACAGGTCGATGTCGGCTTCGGCGCGGCGCCGTTCGGGCTCGATCTGGTCGAGGACGGCAAGGCTCGCATGATTGCCACCGGCAACGACGTGGCTTCGCTGCGCACCCGCACCGTCCGGGTCAATCTCACCAATGTGAGCACGCTGCAAAATCGGCGCGACGCGCTCATTCGCTTCAACCGCGCCTACCAGGAGACGGTGGCGTGGATGTACTCCGATCCTGCCGCGCTCAAGCATTATGGCGAATATTCCCATCTGCCGGAGAAGATCGTGCTGCGGGTGCGCAGCCTCATCCCGAAGGAGAATCTCGAGATCGAACGGGTCGAGGGCATCGATCAGATCATGGCCGATGCGATGGCGGCGAAATTCATCCCGGCGCCGTTGACGCCCGACCAGATCAAGGACTTGGTGCAAATTCCGCAATAGCGGACGAACCGTCGGATGCTTTCGGGAGCGTAGCCCGCACGGGCAGCAGATTCGCTCGCTGCGGGCTGCGGCTCCCGGACGGCATCATTGGCTGTGCGGAAGCTCCTTGACCACCGCGTCGATCACCCGTGCGTCGGTCGGCTCGATCTCGGTCGGAAAAGCCGCGGCGAGGTGCCCGTCACGTCCGACCAGGTATTTATGAAAATTCCAGCGTGGCATCTCCAGCGGACGCTCGCTCGCCGCCCATTTGTAGAATGGATGCTGGCCGGCTCCCTTCACCTGCGTCTTGGCCGCCAGCGGAAACCCGACTCCGTATTCTCCTTGCGCGGTCTGGACGATCTGCATGGCGCCGCCGGGCTCCTGGCCACCGAAATCGTTCGAGGGGACGCCGATCACCATCAACCCGCGTCCGCCGTAGCGCGTCCAAAGCTGCTGCAAGCCCGCGTATTGCGGCGTGTAGCCGCAGAGCGAGGCGGTGTTGACGACGAGGATCGGCTTGCCGGCGTAGTCGGCAAGCCTGATCTCGCCACCGTCGAGCCCGGCGAAGGAGAAGGCGAACGCCGTGACCCGGCTCATGGCCGCTCCCTGCAGCGTGGGGATGCTCTGCCCCCGGCAGAATGACACCGGCCCGAGCAGGGCGACTGATGCGGCGAGAACGGCAAGAACGGGTCCGCGCGCTGCAGGCACTGGTCACCTCCTGGGGTCGATGCGTATCCTATTTAGCACGACGCATGGCCGGATGAAGCGGGGCGCGCCATCCGCCCGGCGCGAGGGTGGAACCGTTTATTGCATTCGGCGTTCCCTGCTCAGCCTCCTCTGTAACCGATTGAGGGGAGATGGACGACAGAACTTTGCCGCTTCGGCAGCTCCTGCGGACAGGACTCTCCCCGGCAAGGTCAAGAGGCGACATTGGTTAAGTCGGGACAATGTCCGACAGACGATCGCCAATCGAAGACGGGATCGGATGTGCGGAGGAGGACGAGCATCCCGGCTGTGGACAGGAAAAGGAGCCCTCTACATGTGCGACTATAGCTTGCACCACGTCGCGACCCGTCCTGCTCAGATCGAGGACAAGCTGGTGGTGACGAAGTTCAGCAACTCGATTACCCGCGGCTTCGCCGCCGTCGGTGAGCCGCATGTTGCTGTTTGCCTGTTGCCGGGCACCGAGGTGGCCTTCGACGGCAACGTCGAATGCGAACCGTCGTTCGGGATAGGCCTTCTCCCCAATAAGAAGATCGGACAGCGGCTCGCGCGCTTTCGCCAGATCAACATGGACAACGCGGTGACGCATCACGATGCCCTCGAGTTCCCCGATGGCCAGGTCGTGCTCTTGACCCGGCTGTGCGAAGGCCAGCGAGCAACCGTTCTGCAGCTGCCGGCGAATGCGCGGCCGGCGATCGTTGCGGATCCGGCGACGGCATCGGAGCCTTCGCTTTCCATCTGACCGCGCGTCACAGCGGCTGCGTGTGCGCAAAAACCAGCAGAGCCATCGGCGATGCCGATGGCTCTGCTGATTTCGTCAACCCCCAATCGCGACTACGCCGCTTCGGATACCGGAAAAGATACCAGGGTCTCAAACTTGTAGCCGCACGCTTCACATTCCCACAGGTGCCGCACGCGGTGCCGATCGAGGTACTCGGACCACTCGGGTAGAAATAGCGTCTCCCCGCACTGAGCGCACAGATTTAGCGGTCGGGCATGGGCGTATTTCCGGGGGCTCTCCGTATGGAGCTCCATGACGCTTCCTCCGCCATGTTCTCCCCCTCCCCAAGATGGGTCCCATAGTAAACCAATCGGCCGGGTAATGAAGCAGCAACCCTGACCTATGACGCGGGTCGATCGAAGGGACGGCGCGACGGTTGCAGTGCGAAAGGTCCTCCCCGATTCGCAGAAGCTTCACGGGCTGGGGGCGGCGCGCGCTGCGGCTCGGCTGTGCGCTGGGATCGCGCCCGCAACCGCGGCAGCCGGAATCGGGCTGTTTCGCGGAAGGCGGCGCCGGGAACGGCCGGCAGCGTGCACAACGAGGCGGAACGGCGACAGCGGCCCCAGCTGCGGCCCGCACCAGCGGCTTCTCCTGCCGCCGCAAACCCTATACGGTGGCGAGGCGCTGAACAGGGAGACTGACATGCCAGAGGTCTACGTCCATGCCGTGAAGGGGCGCACGCTCGAGCAAAAGCGCGCGCTGGTGAAGGACATCACCGATGCGGTGGTCAAGAACTTCTCCGTTCCGCTCGAAGCCGTGACCGTCGAGATCGTCGAAGCGGAGCCGACCGCGAAGGCCAAGGGCGGGGTCCTGTTCAGCGAGATCCGGCGCTAGCGCCCCTCGTCTCGCCAAGCCTTTCGCCCGGTTTTCCGGGCGAAAATTTTATGCGGGCTCGGGACTTGGGTCGGGGGCGCGCGCATGGGCGATCTCGACGGCAAGACCGCGCTGGTGACGGGAGCGGCCTCCGGGATCGGGCTTGCCACCGTGGAGCTGTTCGCCCGCCGCGGCGTCAAGATCGCGCTCAATCATCTGCCCGACGATCCGCGCGGTGCGGCAGCGGTCGAGCGCTTGCGTTCGCAGGGTTTCTCCGTGATCGGCGCCCCGGGCGACGTGTCGAAAGCGGGCGTTGCGGAAGAAATGGTGCGCAAGGCCATTGCCGCCCTCGGACGGCTCGACTTTCTCGTGAACAATGCCGGCACATCGGCGACAGCCGAACCGATCCCGCCGAGCGACCTCGACCGGCTGTCGGAGGACTTCTGGGCGACGATTCTCGCGACCAACCTGCTCGGTCCGTTTCGCTGCACGCGCGCAGCGGCGGAAGCTCTGAAGGCTGCGGGAGGTGCCGTCTGCAATACCGCCTCGGTCGCCGGACGCAACATGCCCGGCTCCAGCATGGCCTACGGAGCGAGCAAAGCCGGCCTGATCAGCCTGACCAGGAATCTGGCCCGGGCGCTGGCGCCGCGGGCGCGCGCGAATGCGGTGGCGCCCGGCTTCGTCGAGAGCGATTGGACGCGCCGCTGGCCGGCGGCACGCAAGCAGGCGGCGATCGAGCGCAGCCTGCTCAAGCGCGCCTGCACCCCCGCCGATATCGCCGCGGCGATCGTGTTTCTCTGCGCCGATGCCGGCATGGTCACGGCGCAGACCCTGGTGGTGGACGGCGGCTATTCCCTGTAGCCGAGCATTCGGGACGCCGCGCCTCCCGCGCCGGCTTCGGGAGAGCCGGGGCGAGGGGCGCAGCCCGGCCGCGGGCCGCCGCGCGTCACAGCGAACGGCCGTCGAACGGTGTGAGCTTGAGCGTGGCGACATCCACATCGTCGAGGCAGCGCACGTTGACGGCAACCATCTCCCCGCTCTTCGGCGTCGTCCCGCGGGAAAACGCGCCGATTCCGCACTGTGGACAGAACAGGTGGTGGATCAGCTTCTTGCCGAACTGATAGTCCTTGAGGTCGTCCGCTCCGGCGCGGAGCGCGAAGTGCTCCGGCTTGACGAAGGTCCAGAGCGCGCCGCGCTTCTGGCAAATCGAGCAGTTGCAGGCGACGACGTTGTCGAGATCGGCTGTCACCTCGAAGCGCACCTCGCCGCAATGACAGCCGCCGGTGTAGGTCTTCGCGGCCATGGCGCCCTCTATCTCTGCTGAAACTCGATCCGCTTGTCGGGACGCTCGAGCTCGACCTGAAGCGCCTCGCACAGCCGGTTCGAGTAGTTCCACATGCCGCAGAATACCGTGAGCTCGACGATCTGCTTTTCGGTGAAGTGCCTCTTCATCGCAGCGAAAGCATCGTTGTCGTCGCGCGCCCGCATCAGCGTGACCGCCTCGGCCCAGCGGAGTGCCGCCTTTTGCCGATCGTCGAGCTCGGCCGACTGCATGTAGTTGCTGCCCTGCGCTGCCGCGATCTGCGCCTCGGTCAAGCCGATCTTTCGCCCGAGCGGCACATTGTGCGACATGCAATACGCGCTGCCATTCAGCGCGGACGTCTTGATGATCACCAGCTGCTGGATCTTCACATAATCCGGATCGGATTTCAGGTTGGCGAGGCGGATCGCCTCATTCGGCAGCATCCAGCCGGCGAGCGCAGCCGGCTGGTGCGCCAGCACGCGCGAGAAATTGCTGATCCGGCCCCACTGCCTGAGCACTCCGTCGTAGACCTCTCGGAGCTCCGCGTCCGCATCCGCGGGCTCGATCATCCTGACACGGGCCACGGTGATGTCCTCCAGGCAGGATGCGGACTCTAGCGCAACGGATCGCTTGACGCGAGCCGCGCACGAAGCGGCGCGGATCGGGGTCTGCGATGAGCGGCGCGCCTGCGGCTTGCCTCGAGATCGAGCTCCTTCGCGTCGCTGCAGGAGCGAGCCGAGCCGCGCTGCGGGCCGCGCCCCGAGAAGCGCCGAGCGCGGGCCGGTGCATGCAACGGGCCATGAAAATTCATTAACCTCGTCCAGAAGAGACCGCAGCAGGGTCGTCGTTTCGCCAATCTTGCTGGCGAGCTAGCTGGCCGAGGGGGGCGGGCGGCGAGCAAGAGCGGACGAATGCCTTTCCGCACCGGTCGAAGCGCGGCCCTGGCGTTGTGCGCGAGCTTGGCAAGTGCCGGCATCGCGGCGGCCGCCGACATCCCCTATCCGGTGAAGGCGGCGCCGCCGCCGCCGGCACTGCAGCTGCCGGCAGGGTGGGCCGGCTTCTATGTGGGAGGGCAAGTCGGCTATGGCAGTGACAGCGTGCACTGGCGAAATCTGGGCGCCTCTGCCTTCTTCTCCCCGCTCGACGCGCTGACCATCGACCGCGGCAGCGGTGTGATCGGCGGGGGCCAAGCCGGCTACAATCTGCAATTCGGGCGCGTGGTGCTCGGCATCGAGGGATCCCTCTCGGCGGCGGACTTCGACCGCAGCTTCGCCAGCCCGTGGTTTCCCGCAACCGACGTCTGGTCATCGAAGCTCACCTGGCTCGGCACGGTGACCGGCCGCCTCGGTTACGGCTTCGACGCGTGGATGCCCTACCTCAAAGCCGGGCTCGCCGCCGGCAATGTCGATACCAGCATTGCCAACACCGCCGCCGGCGCGCTGGCGCAGGGATCGGCGGTGCATTACGGCTGGACTGCCGGCGGAGGCGTCGAGGTCAAGCTCGCGCCCCGCTTCTCGCTCGGACTGGAATTCATGCATACCGATCTCGGCCGCAACACCGACATCAACGGAGCGGCAGCGGGCGCAGCGACGGGAACCGTCGAGAGCTACGCGGTAGGAGTGCGCAGCAACAGCATCATGGCGCGATTCAACTACCTGTTCGGCGGCCGGTGACCGCGCGCGCCGGCGCGTGCCCGCCGCGGCAGTGCCGCGCTTACGGCTCCCGGCCGAACCAGACGCCGACCAGAGCCGCGAGCGCAACCAGCGCAAGAAAGCCGTTGACGAGCACGAGCAGCCAGGCGGGCAGATGCCGAGTATCGGGATGCGGCGGCGGTCGCACCGGCTGCAGCTCGCGCCACACGCCGGCAACAAAGCAGAAGGCGGCGAACAGGATCAGCACGCTGCCGGTCGCGAGGATCATCCACGGCGGGATCAGGTCCGCCAGCAGCTTCCTCGCGCCGATGCCGCTCGCCAACGCCACGAGCCCGGTCCGCACCCAGGCCGCGTAGGTGCGTTCGGCGGCGAGAACGGTGCGGTCGCCGGCAAGCTCGGTGCGCCGGTCGGCCGCATCCTCGATCCGGCCGGTCGCGCGCTGCATCTGCCTGGCGCTCTCGGCAAGCTTCCTGCCGCTGTGCTCCACGCTTTCCATCGCCGCCCTCGCGGACGCTGCCATTGGCGAGAGACATAACGCGCAAGACCGCCGGACGTTCTGCGGTGCCTGCAGCCGCAGAGCGGAATGCGGGATCGGCCCTCGCCGCGCGCGGCGAGGTGATCGAGCGCGAGCGGTCGAGTCAAGGCGAGGGCTCATCCGGCGTGTGCGGCTCGCTCGTCGGCGACCTGATCAAAGGCGTCGGGTCAGCTGCACCCCGTGGTGCCGCCGCAGGTATCGCATTTGAGGCAAGTCCCGTTGCGCACCAGGGTGAAGTTGCCGCATTCGCCGCAGGCTTCGCCTTCGTAGCCCCTGGCCTTGGCTTCGGCGCGCTTCTCGGCCGCCGCGGCTCGCGCGCCGGCGCGAGCGTCGGCAACATCGGCGCGCGCGCCGGGGCGCGGCTCGGCATGCTGCGCAAGCTGCTCGGTCGGGGACAGCCTCAGCTCGGCCTCGGCCTTCAACGCACTGCTGCCGGCCACCTCGGCGCGCGCCTCGCGACCGCCGAACGCCTTGATGTTCGAGGGGGTGGCTGCCCGGGCGTCGCCCGCCGCCCCGCGTGGCTCCGGCCCGGCACCCCCGGAGAGGACCGACAGCCGGTCGGTGCGCGAACGGGTGAGTCCCTTCGACACGTAGCGCGCCGCCGCGGGCCTGCCTTCCTCCACCCCTTTGCCGAGCGCGTCGAAGGAGCCCTCGCCCGGCTCGACATGGGCGAGATCGAAGCGCTCGAGGTAGCTCACCGCCAGCTCGCGGAAGACATAGTCGAGAATGGAGGTCGCGTACTTGATCGAGTCGTTTCCCTGCACGGGGCCCGACGGCTCGAAGCGGGTGAAGGTGAAGGCGTCGACATACTCCTCGAGCGGCACGCCGTATTGCAGGCCGAGCGAGACGGCGATCGCGAAATTATTGAGCAGCGAGCGCAGCGCCGCGCCCTCCTTGTGCATGTCGATGAATATCTCGCCGAGCCGCCCGTCGTCGTACTCGCCGGTGCGAAGGTAGACCTTGTGGCCGCCGACCACGGCCTTCTGGGTATAGCCCTTGCGGCGGTCGGGCATCCGCTCGCGCTCGCGCATGACCACGATGCGCTCGACCACCTTCTCGACCACCTTCTCCGCCAGAGCCGAAACGCGCGCGGCGGCCGGCTTGTCGACGAACGCCTCGACGAGCGCCTCCTCGTCCTCCTCGTCGTCGGCGATCAGCTGGCTCTGCAGCGGCTGCGAGAGCTTGGAGCCGTCGCGGTAGAGCGCGTTGGCCTTGAGCGCGAGCTTCCAGGAGAGAAGATAGGCCGCCTTGCAATCCTCCACCGTCGCATCATTGGGCATGTTGATGGTCTTGGAGATTGCTCCGGTGATGAAGGGCTGCGCCGCCGCCATCATCCGGATGTGGCTCTCGACGGAGAGATAGCGCTTGCCGTTGCGGCCACAGGGATTGGCGCAGTCGAACACCGGGTAGTGCTCGGCCTTCAGATGCGGGGCGCCTTCCACGGTCATGGCGCCGCAGACATGGATATTGGCGGCCTCGATCTCGCGCCGGGTGAAGCCGAGCGCCGACAGGAGGTCGAAGCGAGGCTCGACGAGCTTCTCCGGCGCGATGCCGAGGGTGGCGACGAGGCTTTCGCCGAGCGTCCATTTGTTGAAGGCGAACCGGATGTCGAAGGCGGTGGGGAGCGCCCGCTCGACCTTGTCGATCGCCTCTTGCGTGAAGCCCTTCTGCTTGAGGGTGACGGGATTGATCCCCGGCGCATGTGCGAGGCTGCCGTGGCCGACGGCGTAGGTCTCGATATCGGCAATCTGCGCCTGCGAATAGCCGAGCACGCGCAGGGCCTCCGGCACCGCGCGGTTGATGATCTTGAAATAGCCGCCGCCGGCGAGCTTCTTGAACTTCACCAGCGCGAAGTCGGGCTCGATCCCGGTCGTGTCGCAGTCCATGACGAGGCCGATGGTGCCGGTCGGGGCGATCACCGACACTTGCGCATTGCGGAACCCGTGCTGCTCGCCGAGCGAGAGCGCCCGGTCCCAGGCGCGCCTGGCATGCTCCACCAGACGCGCATCCGGGCAGGCCTTGTGATCGAGCGGGACCGGCGGGGTTGCAACCCTCTCATATCCGGTGCGCTCGCCGTGCGCAGCGCGGCGATGATTGCGGATCACCCGCAGCATGGGCTCGCGGTTCTTCTTGTAACCGGGGAAGGCACCGAGCTGGCCGGCCATCTCGGCCGATGTCGCATAGGCGATGCCGGTCAGGATGGCGGTGAGCGTTCCCGCGATCTGCCGCCCGGTATCCGAATCGTATGACAGCCCGGAGGACATCAACAGCCCGCCGAGATTGGCATAGCCCAGGCCCAGCGTGCGGAACTCGTAGGAGAGCCGGGCAATCTCGCGCGACGGGAATTGCGCCATCAGCACCGATATTTCGAGCACGATCGTCCACAGCCGCACTGCGTGCTCGTAGCCTTCGATGTCGAGCAGCCCGCCGCCGGCCTCGCCTTGCCCGGCGCCCGCGGTTGGGTCCGGCTCCGAGCCGCGCCCGTTCGCGGCGGAGGAGCGGGCGTAGAAGGCCAGCAGATTCATCGAGGCGAGATTGCAGGCGGTATCGTCGAGGAACATGTATTCCGAGCACGGATTCGAGCCGCGGATCGAGCCCGACGCCGGGCAGGTGTGCCAGTCGTTCACGGTGGTGTGGAATTGCAGGCCGGGATCGGCGCAGGCCCATGCGGCATAGCCGATCTTCTCCCAGAGATCGCGCGCCTTGACGGTCTTGGCGATCTTGCCCGGCTTCGTGCGCCAGGTGAGGTCCCATTCGCCGTCGGCTTCGACGGCCTTGAGAAACTCGTCGGTGACCCGCACCGAGTTGTTCGAGTTCTGGCCGGAGACGGTGAGATAAGCGTCCGAATCCCAGTCGGTGTCGTAGACCGGAAACTGGATCTCGGTGTAGCCCTGCTTGGCGAACTGGATCACACGCTTGATGTAGTTGTCGGGCACCTGATTCTTGCGCGCCGCCTTGATCTCGCGCCGCAGCACGGGATTCTTCTCGGGATCGAAGCAGTCGTCGCCGGAGCCCTGGCAGTTGACGCAGGCTTTCAGGATCGACCGCAGGTGCCTCTGGTTGATCTTCGAGCCGGTGACGAGATTGGCGACCTTCTGCTCCTCGATCACCTTCCAGTCGATGAACTGCTCGATATCGGGATGGTCGGCGTCGACGATCACCATCTTGGCGGCGCGCCGGGTGGTGCCGCCCGACTTGATCGCGCCGGCGGCGCGGTCGCCGATCTTGAGGAAGCTCATCAGGCCGGAGGATTTTCCGCCGCCGGCGAGCCTTTCGCCTTCCCCGCGCAGACGGGAGAAGTTCGAGCCGGTACCCGAGCCGTATTTGAACAGCCGCGCCTCGCGTACCCACAGGTCCATGATCCCGCCCTCGTTGACGAGATCGTCGGCGATCGACTGGATGAAGCAGGCGTGCGGCTGCGGATGCTCGTAGGCCGTTTTCGACTTCACCAGCTTGCCCGTCGCGAAGTCGACGTAGAAGTGGCCTTGGCTCGGGCCGTCGATGCCATAGGCCCAGAACAGCCCGGTGTTGAACCACTGCGGCGAGTTGGGCGCCGCCATCTGCATGGCCAGCATGTAGACCAGCTCGTCGAAGAACGCGCGCGCGTCCGCTTCGGAATCGAAATAGCCGCCCTTCCAGCCCCAGTAGGTCCAGGTGCCGGCGAGACGCTGGAACACCTGCTTCGACGAGCGCTCGCCGATGTCGCGGTCCTTGTCCGGCAGCGCCTGCAGCGCCGCCTCGTCGGGGATGGAGCGCCACAACCAGGAAGGAACCGTCGGCTCCTCGACCTTCCTGAGCCGGGCCGGGACGCCGGCCTTGCGGAAATACTTCTGCGCCAGCACGTCGGCGGCCACCTGCGACCAGAAGCTCGGCACCTCGACATCATCGGCGTGAAACACGACCGAGCCGTCGGGGTTGCGGATCTCGCTCGTGGTCAGCCGAAACTCGATGTTGGCGTAGGGTGACTGCCCTTCCTTCGTGTAGCGCCGCTCGATCCGCATCGCTTTGCCCCTTGTGCTGGCGCGGTGGGCCATCGGAGGAGTTTCCGCCGAGATGGCCGCCGACGCGTTGCCCGTGACGCGACCCTGGCCTCCGGCCGCGCGCGGTTTTGGCTCGTTGGTCTGCCTAACGCCTCGATCGCGAGGTCTTGGGTGACCTCGGCTTGTTGCGGCGCGTCCGGCGCTTTCGTCCCTGCGAGGCGAGACAACGCCTCTCTCCGGCGCCGGGCGGCGGGCGGAGCGGTTACGCAGACCCTTTCAGGAGAGCGCCCGGCGGGACTTCGAACCACTCGCGCCGAACTTTTCAAACCTATGCGGCGAACCTATTTTCGTCAAGCTCTAGTATGGGGGTGATTTAGGAACTCTAAATGTTGGGGGAAGCTGTGGAAATCGGGGGCGAATCGGGTGCACTGCGGGAAGTGCCGGATTTTCGGTGAGGAATCCAAGGAGCGTCGTCCCCGCTGGGCGCGGGCCGCCGCGCGGGCAATTGCTGTCAAGCGGCAAATTCACTCACGCTCGCATGGCTGTCCGCCCCGGAGAGCTCCACGTCACACCGGGCGCGCTGCGCTCACTTCAGCAGCAAATCCATCTGCAGGATCTCGTTGAACGGTACCGCCGAGTGGGCGATGCCGTTGCCGGCGGACTGTCCGTCTCCGCTCACAGTGTAGAGTCGGTTGTCGATCGCTCCCACCGCGAGCCCATGCCGAGGATGCGGCATCGACGGCAGGATCTGCCAGCGGTTGAGAACCGTATCGTAGGCCTCGACCGCCTTGAACGCCGCGAGGAATCGCTGGTCCTGGCCCTCGCCCCCGGCGACCAGGATATGATTGCCGAAAACGCCGGCGCCGATCGCGCTGCGCGGCGTCGGCATTCGCGCGCGCGCGGTCCAGATGTCGGTCGCCGGATCGTACATCTCGACGAGATCCACATTGTTGCTGGCGCTCGAGATGAACGCTCCTCCGACCCGGCCGCCAATGACGAACACGTGCCCGCCCACGCCGATCGCCGCATGGTGGTTGCGCGGGAGCAGCAGCGAGCGGGCCGTTTTCCAGGTGTTGGCGGCGGGGTCATATTCCTCCACCGTCGCGAGCACGTTGTGCGGTCTTGCCGGATGGATCCCGTTCTCGGTCACCCCCGGCAGCGAGTCGGCTCCGCCGGTGACGTAGATCTTGCCGTTCACGACCGCCGCCGAGGCCGCGCCGCGCCTGGTCGGCATCGGTGCGAGCTCGCGCCACTGATCGGCTGCGGGATCGTATTCCCAGGCATTGTTCAGCGGGCTCCAGGCCGGGGGGCCTGCTTCCGGCAGGCTGAAGCCGCCGAACGCGTAAATCTTGTTGTTGAGGCTTGCGAACGCCACGTGATGTGAAGCAAGCCGCATCGGCTGCTTCTTCGTCCATTGGTTGGCCGCCGGGTCATATTCGTAGACTAGCGCCTTCGGCTTCCACCCGGGTGCCAGACCGCAGAGCACGTAGAGCTTGCCGTTGGCCGTGGCGCCGAGCAGCTCCTCCGAAGGATCAGGGAACGGTGCCCCGACGATCCACGGATTGGCTGCCGTCGGCGCGGCCGGGGTCGGCGCCTGGCCGGGAGCCGGAGAGCAAATGCAAGCAACCAGCATGCTCAGTGCAAGAACACGCAGTGACGACATCTTCACCTCCTCTGGGCCACCCGGCGCAACTCGACTGCCCCGCTTGCAGCAGGACGGACAGCGTCGGCAAGAATACGGGTCCGCTTGCGGCGGCGAAACCCCGTAATCGAGGCGGGCATCACGTTGCGCGTCGTGCCGGCTCGCCGCGGCAGGCAGGCTTGACAGCCGCGCCTTCAGCGGCTCGCGCACAGTGCCGATGCTGGACATCGCCCTCGCCCGATGGCATCAACCGCGCGCCCCATGGTCGGGCATGCCGCGCGACGACCTCGGTTGCTTCGAGCAGGGAGTGCCATGAGGACATTCTTGCTGCGCTTCTTCACTTGGTGGAACGGCCAGACTCTCGGCACGCAGCTCTGGACCTGGCTCTACGGGGAGCTCGTCGGAGAGGACGAGCTCGGCAATCGCTATTATCGCCGGAGGCGAGGCAAGATCGACCGTGCATTGGGCTTCGAGCGGCGCTGGGTGATCTACAACGGAGCCGCGGAGGCCTCGAGCGTGCCGCCGTCCTGGCACGGATGGCTCCACCACACGGTCGACGTTCCGCCCACACAGGAGCAGGTCACGCCGCGTCCCTGGTGGAAGCCGCACCGGCCCAACCTCACCGGCACGCCTGCGGCTCACCGCCCGACCGGCTCGACGCTCGCCCAAGGACGCCGGCCGAAGGCGACCGGCGATTACAGGCCCTGGACGCCGGGATAGCAGAGGACAGACGGCAGAGGACAGGCGACAGAGGACAGAGGATAGACGATAGAGAGGTCCGAGGACGGTCAGCGCGGTTCCGGCCTTCTTCATCCGTCCTCTGTCGTCTGTCCTCTGTCCTCCGATTCGCCGCATTCCCCCGCTAACGGCACGACCAGATCCGCGGGCCATGGGCCCGCTTCCTGCTGGACCAGCCTCGTCCAATGGCCCGACCGCTCCGTGCCGTGAGCCTGATCGCTCTTGCCGCTGCGCTGGGCGGTCCGCCGGCGGCGGCGCAGTTCAATCCATTCGAAGCGTTGTTCGGGGCGCCCCCGCGTCCGCCCTCCAGCGTTCCCGCCGGCCGCCAGCAGGCGCCGCAGGCATATCCGCAGTACCCCGAGCAGCAATACCCGGATCCGCGCTATCGGGATCAACGCTATCCGGAGCAGTATCCGGGGCAGCAGCAATATCCCGATCAGGCCGGAATTGCCCGCCAGGGTCCGTCCGACGGCGCAATTCAGTCACAGCCGCTGCCGCCGCCGCCGGGAGGCACGGTCGCTGCGGTTCCTCCGGGGCAGCCGCTGCCCGGCTCGGGCCAGGCTCCGCTGCGCAGTGTCCCGCAGCCTGCCGACACCTCGCCGCAGCCGGGCGACGAGGTGATCGCCGAGCCGCCGTCGCAGAAGATAGCCAACAAGCAAGCGGTGTTCTCCGGCCTCGACAAGATCACCGGTCGCATCATCAATTTCGACGCCACCATCGGCGAGACCGTGCAGTTCGGAGCGCTGCAGGTGACACCGCGCGTCTGCTACACGCGGCCGCCCACCGAGACGCCCAACACCGATGCGTTCATCGAGGTCGACGAGGTGACGCTGCAGGGCGAGGTGAAGCGGATTTTCACCGGCTGGATGTTCGCATCGAGCCCGGGGCTGCACGCGGTCGAGCATCCGATCTATGACGTCTGGCTCACCGACTGCAAGGATGCGGTTGTCGCCGCCGCTCCCCAGGCCGAGCCCGCCGCGGCACCGGCGGTGCCGCCGGCAAAACCTGCGGCACCGGCACAGCGGCGTCCGCCACCGCAGCCTTCCGCTTCAGCGGCTCCACGCCGCTGAGCCTGCCTGCCCCCTGTGAAAGATACGGCTAGCGTCCGGGTGCTGCCTGCAGACAGGCAAGCGCCTCCGCGCCCGTGATCGGGCGATCGACGTCGAGGACGCTGAAATCGCCTTCGCCTATGAGTGCCGCCTCCAGGAGCTTGTGGTACTGCCGCCGCGGAATTTCGATCGCGCCGAAGACCTTGAGGTGATCGGTCACGAATTGCGTGTCGAGCAGCCGGAACCCTCCGGCTCTGAGGCGCGCGACCAGATGCACGAGAGCGACCTTGGAGGCATCGCGGGCGCGGTGGAACATGCTCTCGCCGAAGAACGCGCGCCCGAGTGCCACTCCGTAGAGGCCGCCGACCAGCGCTTCGCCCTGATAGACCTCGAGGCTGTGGCAATGGCGGCGGTCGTGGAGCTTGCGGTAGAGCGAGCGGATGCGGCTGTTGATCCAGGTCCTCGGGCGTCCGGGTCGGGATTCGGCGCAGCCCTCGAGCACCCCGTCAAAATCACGATTGACCGTGACGATGAAGCAATCCGAGCGCACGGTACGCACGAGCCGTCCCGGCAGATGAAATCGATCGAGCGGGATGATCCCGCGCATCTCCGGCTCGATCCAGTACAATGCCGGATCCTCGGCGTTCTCGGCCATGGGGAAGATGCCGCAGGCATAGGCCTTGAGCAGCACCTCCGGGGTGATCTCGATGAACGCTGATTCCCGATTGGCCATGAGCCGCTACCGCGAGCGCCCGTCCCGACCGCGAACATAAGCAGCCCGAGCCTGCCATGCGAGAGCTCGTCATTCCAGCCGGCGCCCGCGCGGCACCTCGGCGCCGGCTCGTCACCGCCGCAGCACTTTCAGGATTTCATCCCGCCCCCGGCCAGGAACTGCTCCAGCCAGTGGATGTGATAATCCCCATCGATGACGTCCTTCTCGCGCACCAGCGCCCGGAACAGCGGCAAGGTGGTCTCGATTCCATCGACGACGAACTCGTCGAGCCCGCGCTTGAGCCGCATCAGGCATTCGCCTCGCGTCTTGCCGCGCACGATCAGCTTGCCCAGCAGCGAATCGTAGTAGGGTGGGATCGAATAGCCGTGATACACGGCGGAATCGACGCGCACGCCCAGCCCTCCCGGCGGGTGATAGTGCACGATCCTGCCCGGCGAGGGACGAAACGAGACGGGATTTTCCGCATTGATCCGGCACTCGATGGCGTGCCCGTGGAACTTGATGTCTGCCTGTGAGAACTCGAGCTCGCCGCCCGCGGCGACCCGGATCTGCTCGAGGACGAGATCGATGTCGGTGATCATCTCGGTCACCGGGTGCTCGACCTGGATGCGGGTGTTCATCTCGATGAAATAGAACTTCCCGTCGTCGTAAAGGAATTCGACCGTGCCCACCCCCCGATAGTTGAGCTCGCGCATGGCCGCGGCCACGATCTCTCCGACCGACGCGCGCGCCGCCTCGTTGAGGGCAGGGCAGGGCCCTTCCTCCCAGAGCTTCTGATAGCGCCGTTGCAGCGAGCAATCCCGCTCGCCGAGGTGAATGGCGTGCCCCTGTCCGTCGCCGAGCACCTGGAACTCCACATGCCGGGGCCGGGCCAGATATTTCTCGAGGTAGAGCGAATCGTCGCCGAATGCCGCCTTGGCCTCCGCGCGCGCGGTGGCGAGCGCGGCGGCGAGCTCGTCGGCGCCATGCGCCATCTTCATGCCGCGCCCGCCGCCTCCGGCTGCGGCCTTGACCAGCACTGGAAATCCGATCGAGCGCGCGAGCGAGACTGCCTCCTGATCCGACGAGATGGCGCCGTCCGATCCCGCCACCACCGGGATGCCGAGCCGTCTGGCCGTCCGCTTCGCCTCGATCTTGTCTCCCATCAAGCGGATATGGGCCGGGTCGGGACCGATGAAGTGGATGTTGTGCTCCTCGAGGATCTCGGCAAAACGCGCATTCTCCGACAGGAAGCCGTAGCCGGGATGCACCGCGTCGGCACCGGTGATCTCGCAGGCGGCGAGCAATGCCGGGACGTTCAGATAGCTCTCGCGCGCGGGTGGCGGTCCGATGCACACACTCTCGTCGGCGAGCCGCACGTGCATGGCATCCTCGTCGGCGGTCGAATGCACCGCGACCGACGGGATGCCCAGCTCCTTGCACGCTCGCAGGACGCGCAGTGCGATCTCGCCGCGATTCGCGATCAGGATTTTGTCGAACATGGCGAGGGGCGGCGTTCTCTATCGGTGCCGATCGGAGGCCGGCCGTGGCGAGGACGGCCATGACCGGCTCGGTGCATCACTCGATGATCATCAGCGGCTCACCGTACTCGACCGGCTGGCCGTCCTCGATCAGGATCTGGACCACGGTCCCGGCGCGCGGCGACGGGATTTGGTTCATGGTTTTCATCGCCTCGACGATCAGCAGCGTGTCACCGGCGCGAACCCGGCTGCCGATCTCGACGAAGGGACGCGCGCCGAGCTCCGGAGCCACGTAAACCGTGCCTACCATCGGCGAGGTGACTGCGCCCGGATGCTTGCCGGGATCGGCCAGCATGCCCTCGGGCGAGGTTGCGGGCGCTTCGATCAGCGCCGGAGGGCGCGCGGCCGTCGGCGCGCCGGTCTGCGCTTGCCGCGCCACCCGCACGCGCTGGCCGTCGCGCTCGAACTCGATCTCGGTGAGGCCGGTCTCGTCCAGCAGGCGGGCCAGCTCGCGGATCAGCTCGTGATCGATCGCCGGCTTCTGCTTGGGCATGTGCTCGCTCTTGCGACCGCCGGTCAGCGTTGCGTCTTCCCGCCTGCGAGCCAGGTGGCCAATCCGTCGATGGCGAGCGTGTATCCGGCGGGCCCGAAGCCGCACAGGCTCGCCTTGGCCACCCCCGCGATGTGGGAGTGGTGGCGAAAGCTCTCGCGCGCGAAAATGTTGCTGAGATGAACCTCGATCACCGGCGTCGCGACGGCCGCGATCGCGTCGCGGATGGCGACCGAGGTGTGGGTGTAGGCGCCGGCATTGATGATGATGCCCGCCGCCATCTTGGCGGCAGCCTCGTGGATCGATTCCACGATCTCGCCCTCATGGTTGGACTGTCGAAATTCGACCGCGAGCCGATGGCGTCTGGCGGTCTCGCGGCACAAGGCTTCGATGTCCTCGAGCGTGGCGCGGCCGTATATTTCCGGCTCGCGCGTGCCGAGAAGATTGAGATTGGGCCCGTTGAGAACGTAGACGCTCTTCGCCATTGGACCGTGTCCGCCCCCAGAGGCGTGACCGGCTTTATAGGCATCCCCCGCACAAAGGGGAAGTCGCGGGCCCGCGTCGCGGGAAGGCTGGGGCGAAGGCGAGCAGCGAGAGCCGGCAAGAAGGCTCGCGCACCGGGGCAGCGAACCCGCGCGAAACGGTCGCTGTTGGCTGCCGGGCGCTCGCCGGCTCAGCTCAGCATGCAGCCTTGCCGCAACGCGCGCTGTTGATCTTTTCCTTGAGCGCCTGCAGGCCGACGGCGCCGACGACCACATCGCCGCCGACCACGTAGCTCGGCGTGCCGTTGAGGCCGAGCGAGTCGGCGAGCTTGAGGTTCTCCTCGATCGTGGCCTTCGCCTCCTCGCTCGCCATGTCCTTCTCGATCCGGCCGAGGTCGAAGCCGACCTCCTTTGCCACCGCGAGCGCGCGGGTCTTGTCTGCCGGCCCGCGGCCGCCCAGCAGCTTCTGATGGAACTCGAGATACTTCTTGCCGCCGCTTGCATCCTGCATGCGAACGGCGGCCGCCACCTGCGCAGCCTGGACTGAGCCCTCCCCGAGCACCGGAAATTCCTTGAGCACGAATTTCAGCTTGCCGTCGGCCTTGAGCAGATCGAGCATGTCGGCCATTGCCCGCTTGCAATATGCGCAGTTGTAATCGAAGAATTCGACCACGGTGACGTCGCCCTGCGGATTGCCCAGGTTGACCTGACGGGCGGAGCTGAAAACCGCATCGCTGTGCTCCTTGACGGCCGCCCGGTGCTTCTCGGCGTCGGCCGCCGCCTGCTGCTTCTCGAGCTCGGTGAGCACCTCCTGCAGCAGCTCGGGATGCGTCAGCAGGTATTCCCTGACGATGCGCTCGATCTCGCCGCGCTGCTCGGCGCCGAAGGATTGCGCGCGCGCGGGAGCGAACGCAGGCAAGGCCGCCACGAGCGCAATCAGCGCGGGGGCGAAAAGGCGCGGGATGAAGTTCATGGGCGTCGATCCTCTCGTCATCTATTGCGGAAAACCGCGGTCTGCGGCGGCTTGTAGCTGGCTATATCGTCGGCCTTGACCCAGCCGGGCGAGCCGACCGCGAACCGCGTCTTCGCCCGCATCGCGATCTCGCGCGCGGTCTTGAGATCGCCGCGCATGAACGCTGCCTGCGCGGACGCGAGGTCCGCATGCGCGAGATCGTTCTTCAGCCCATAGGCGATCGCCAGCTGACGGTAGCCTTCGGCCGATTCCGGCTCTCGCGTCAAGGCGGCCTGCAGCATCGTGATCGCCTCGTCGAGATGGGCGCGGTCGTTGGCGGCGACCAGCGCCTGCCCCAGCATGATCTTGATCAGCGGCGCGTTCGGTGCGTGCTGGATCGCCTGATGCAGCGGGCTGATCGCCTCGCCGGGCTTGCCCGCTTCCAGCAGTGCCTGGCCTTTGAGCTCGTAGAAATACGGGTTCTGCGGCTGCAGCTGGATGAGCGAGTCGATCTGCGCGACGGCGGAGCGCGGATCGCCGAAGCGATAGGCGGAGATGGCGCGGGCGTAGCGGGCGGCAAGCGAGGTATCGCTCGGCGGGTAGCGGCGCGCCACCGTGCCCGGTCGCTCGATGAAGCCGTAGAGCTTGGCCCGCATCAGATCGTGGCGAGCCTGCAGCGCGGGCGCATCCCTGTGGTCCCAGTAGGGGCTCGCGCGCGCGATGCCTTCCAGCGCGGCGACGCGCTCGCTCGGCAACGGGTGCGATTGCATGTACGGATTGATGTAGGGTGTCTGGTAGAGCGTCTGGTCGGCGAGCCGCTTGAAGGTCTGGTACATGCCCTGCGCCGACTGGCCGGTGGCGGTGAGGAACTTGACCGCGGCGCGGTCCGCCTGATCCTCCTGAGCGCGCATGTAGCCGAACAATGTATTCTGAATCGCCTGGCTCGGCCCGGCAATGGCAGCGGCGCCGATCTGGCTCATGCCGGAGCCCGAGCCGCCGCTGCGAGCGCCGGCGACCATCGCGCCCACCCCGAGCAGCATGGCGAGAATCGAGGCCGTCGAGGCGGCCGCCAATTGCTCGCGCAGTCGCGCCAGGTGCCCGCCGGCAATGTGCCCGGTCTCGTGCGCGAGCACGCCGATGATCTGGTTCGGCGTGGCGGATTCCATCAAGGCGCCGGCGTTCACGAAGATGCGTCGTCCGTCGGCTACAAAAGCGTTGAACGCCCGATCGTTGATGATGACGACCTGCACATTCTGCTGGGCGAGCCCGGCTGCCCTGAGGAGCGGCTGGGTATAATCACGCAACAGCTGCTCGATCTCCGCGTCGCGGATGATCGGCGCGGATTGCTGAGCTGGCGCCGGAAAGCTCGCGCCGACGAGGGCTGCGGCGGCGAGCAGCGCCACCGCCGGCGTGCCTCGCCGCGGTCGTGGGGCCCTGGTGGGTGCTGGGCTTCCGATCATGTCGGCTTGACTTCGCAATCCGCCATAGCGCATCGGTACCCGCGTCGATGAGCACTCTTGCAAGCCTCCATTCCGCGCCGAGGAAGCTCGCCGATGCGCCTCAAGGGGACTCCCTTGCTTCGCCGCGCAACCTAGGGATGCGCCCGAACCGGGTCAACGCGGCTGCGATCACATGTGCTTGTGAGAGCTCGCGATCGGAGATGGCCGCAGAATGCGGCGACAGCGGGGCGGGGCCTGGCCGGGCATGCATGAGCCGGAGATGATGCTGGACAGCGCGAGACGCTTGATCGCACCTTCGCTGCGCAGCGATGTTCCGCCGTTCATGGTGGTCGACGTGATGGCGGCGGCTGCCCGCATCGAGGAGGCGGGTGGGCGGGTGATCCACATGGAGGTCGGACAGCCCGCGGCTCCGGCGCCGGCAACGGCAATCGCGGCGGCGCACGCGGCGCTCGGGCAAAAGCGCCTCGGCTACACGCAAACCCTGGGCATTCCCGGCTTGCGCGCCCGCATTGCGCGCCACTATCGCGACGCTTACGGCATCGAGCTCGACCCGGCGCGGGTTGTCGTCACGACCGGATCGTCGGCCGGCTTCATTCTCGCCTTTCTCGCGCTGTTCGAGCCGGGCGATCGCGTCGCGGTCGCGCTGCCGGGCTACCCGCCCTACCGGCATATCCTGCGCGCGCTCGGCTGCGAGCCGGTGGCGATCGCGACCTCGCGGGCGACGCGCTGGGCGATCACGCCCGAGCTGCTGATCGACGCGCATCGCCGTTCTCCGCTCAAAGGTGTGCTGGTGGCGAGCCCGGCGAACCCGACCGGCACGATGATGCGGCAGCAGGATCTTCGCGCGCTGCTCGATGCCGCGGAGAGCGAGGGCATCCGCTTCATCTCCGACGAGATCTATCATGGCCTCGACTATGCGTTCGCGGCGGCGACCGCGGCCGGGCTGTCCGACCGCGCCGTGATCATCAACTCGTTCTCGAAGTATTTTTGCATGACCGGCTGGCGTGTGGGCTGGATGGTGCTGCCCGGGCCGCTGGTGCGGACGATCGACCGCCTGCAGGGCAATCTCGCGATCTCGGTCCCGACGCTCTCGCAGATCGCGGCCGAGGCCGCGTTTGAGGGGCGGGCGGAGATGGAGGCGGTCAAGCACGGCTACGAGGAGAACCGGCGCATCCTGATCGAGGCTCTGCCCAAGGCGGGTATCGCGAAGATCCTCCCGGTCGACGGCGCATTCTATCTCTACGCCGATGTGTCGCAGTTCGGCGACGACAGCTTCGAATTCGCCAAGCGCATGCTGGCGGAGACGCATGTCGCGGCGACCCCGGGCGTCGATTTCGACCCGGTGCTCGGCAAGCATTTCGTCCGCTTCTGCTATGCCGGCGCCCGCGCCGACATGGGCGAGGCGGTGGATCGGATCGCAGACTGGCTGCGACGATCGTTCTAACCTGACTGTCATCGCCGGGCTTGTCCAGGCTTGTCCCGGCGATCCCGATTCAGGATCGAGATGGCCGGCACGGGGCCGCCATGACTGTTCGAGAGGCAGCGACGCCCACCATTCGACGCTCGACGCCGGGCGCGGCGGGGTCGGACCCTTCCGGCTTGCTGCATCTGTTGCTAGGGTGCCGCCGCGCGCGTCGAGCTTGGCGCGCGGAGGGAATGCTTATTGTCGCCGCGGAGGAGCCGTCATGGCGGATCTGGAAGGTCGCCGGGAGCTCAAGGAATTCCATCTCGACAGGCCCGCGCGAAGCGAGACTTTCTTCCTGCGCGGCTCGAATTCGCTCGACTGGGGAGTGAAGAATCGGCTGGCGCGCATCTTCAGTCCGCAGAGCGGCCGCACCGTGATGCTGGCGGTCGACCACGGCTATTTCCAGGGCCCCACCACCGGCCTCGAGCGGCTCGATCTCGCCGTGCCGCCGCTCTTGCCGTATTCCGATACGCTGATGGTCACCCGGGGGGCGCTTCGCTCCACCGTTCCCCCTTCCTACACGAAGGGCGTCGTCCTGCGAGCGAGCGGCGGCCCCAGCATCCTCAAGGAGCTTTCCAACGAGCAGATCGCGGTCGACATGGAAGATGCGCAGCGCCTCAATGTGGCAGCGGTGGCGGTGCAGGTGTTCGTCGGCGGTGAATATGAGACCCAATCGGTCCACAACCTGACCAGGCTCGTCGACCTCGGCAACCGGCACGGAATGCCCGTGCTCGGGGTGACCGCAGTCGGTCGCGACATGGTGCGCGACGCGCAGTACATGCGCCTGGCGAGCCGCATTTGCGCCGAGCTCGGGGCGGCCTTCGTCAAGACCTATTATGTGGAACGGGACTTCGACACGGTGGCGGCGTCCTGCCCCGTGCCGATCGTGATCGCCGGGGGCAGGAAGATCCCCGAGCTCGAGGCGCTCAAGATGGCGCATGCCGCCATCGAGCAGGGAGCGCTGGGGGTCGACATGGGGCGGAACATCTTCCAGTCGGACAACCCGGTGGCGATGATCCAGGCGGTCCGCAAGGTGGTGCATGACGGGGAGAAGCCGGGCGCCGCCTACGAGCTCTATCGCTCGCTTTCGCAGCCGCCCATGCGATCCGCCCAGGCGCGGGCGGGATGACCGGCTCGTCACCGCCGTGCCGGACTTCGCCCTCGAAGGGGTGATCAGCGCAACGCTGCAGCGATGTTGCCGCCGTCGACCGTGGTCACGCCAGCGGTAGTCTTCAGCGCCAGCGCCTGGTGCAGGAATGCCTGCGCCACGTCGTCGGCGGTCACCTCGCGTCCGAGCAGGTTGCCGCGCATGTAGTCCTTCTCGCTCAGCCCGCGCGCCTCCGACCGTTCGGCGATCAGCGTGTCGGTCAGCAGGCCCGAGCGGATGCGGTCTGCATTGACGGCATTGGCGCGGATGCCGTCTGCGCCGTGGTCGAGCGCGTACTGGCGCACCAGGAAAAGCGTGGCTGCCTTGGGCAAGCCGTAGGGACCGAAGCTCGGCCCGGGGTTCACCGCCTGCTTGGAGACGTTGAAGAGCAGGCAGCCGCCGGTGCCCTGCGCCAGCATGACCTTGACCGCTGCCTGTGCCGCGCGCTGGTGCGCGAAGAAATTGAGCTCGAAGCTGCGGCGCAGCACCTCCTCGGGCACCTCGCCGATCCTGCCCTGCCAGGCCGCGCCGGCATTCGACACCAGGATGTCGATTCCGCCGAAGGCCGTGACCACCGCGTCGAAAGCGGCCCCCACCGAGGCCGCATCGGTGACGTCGCATTGCAGCGCCAGCGCGGCGCCGCCGATCCCGCGTGCGGCTTCTCGCGCGGCACCCGCATCGATATCGAGCAGCGCCACCTCGGCGCCGGCGCCGGCGAACGCCCTGGCGGTTGCCGCTCCGATCGCCCCGCCCGCGCCGGTGATCACGGCGATCTGCCCGGCGAGCGGCGGCTCGGGCCTGCTGCCGAGCTTGGCCTGCTCGAGCGGCCAATATTCCATCTCGAACATCTGCGCCTCGGAGATCGATTCGAAACGGCCGATCGCCTCGGCATCGGCGATGATGGAAATGGCCGCTTCCGCGAGATCGGCGGCCACGCGCGCCTCCGCCTTGCTGCGGCCGAGACCGAGCAGGCCGAGCCCCGGCACCAGCGCCACCCGCGGCAGCGGATCGAGCATGATGCTCGGGCTCGTTGCGCGCGCGTCGTTGCGCGCGAAATAGGTCTTGTAGCTCTCGACGAAGGCGCGCGCTGCCTCGCGTGCGCCGCGCTCGAACTCGGCCGCGCGGTCCCGTTCCGGGGGCGGGAGCAGGAGCGGCCGGCTCTTGGTCCGGATCGTGTGATCGGGGGTCACGACCCCGGCCTGACTGTAACGCGCCAGCTCGGCGCCATTGACGAAATTGAGAATCGCGGGGTTGGTGCGGAAATCGAGAATCACGCGCCGCCAGGCACCTTCGACCCTTTCATCCTTCAGGCCGCACGCCCCGCGCAGAATCGGCGCGATCGCAACGAGGGGGGCGATCGCATCCGGCAAGCTTCTCGGCGCGAACACTGCCTTGCGATTTCGCCTGAGCCGCTCCTCGGCGAGCGTCACGAGCTCGATCATCCGCTCGTAAGCCTCGCGCGCACTCTGCCCGAAGGTGAAGATGCCGTGCTTGAGCAGGATCAGCGCTTCCACGTCGGGATCGGCGTCGTAGATGTCGGCGGCGGCCTTGGCGAGGGCAAAGCCGGGCATGACATAAGGCACCACCCCGACGCGCCCGTCATACACCTCGGCGCAGCTCGCTTCGCCGTAGGGCTGATCCACCAGGCTCAGGATCGCATTGGCGTGGGTGTGATCGACGTATTTGTGCGGCAGGAAGGCGTGCAGCAGGCTCTCGACCGACGCGCTCGGCGCGGTCGGGTCGATCAGGCTCCCGCGCAGGACAAGCGACATCTCCGCATCGCTCAACGAGGTGCGCGCGCGCAATTTGCGCAAACGCTCGAGTTGCAAGGCGGGGAATCCCGCGGGCTCGGCCGCGGCCATGTCCGACCCCGACGCCTTCACGCACAGCACCGCGAGCTCGTCGCCGAGCAGATCGGTGGTGCTCGTCTTTACCGAAGTGTTGCCGCCGCCATGCAGGACGAGCTTCGGCTCGCGGCCGAGCAGTCGCGTGCTGTAGACGCGCAGGGCAAGGTCGGGACCGCAGCCGGCCCGCGCATAGTGATCGATTGCGGATCGCGCCTCCGCCTCGACCCAGGCGCTCTCCACCGCAGCTCAACCTTTGCCGAGAACGCGTCTGCTCCACAAGCCCGAACGGCGCGGACGGTCGCTGCTCACATCCTCCTCGGAGCTCGATACCACGACGGGCTCCGGCAGCGACTCGTAGCTCGGTGCGGCAGAGCTTGCCTCGCTCAGCGTGGTCGGGGCCGGCTCCCGTACCGTCGATCGACGGCGGCTCGGCTGGGCAGGAGGCTCGGCAGCGGCCGAGACGGAAACCGGCTCGGCGGGCGTTGGCTCCACAACCGACGGGGCCTGGGCCGCCGCGAGATGCTCCGCCGTGCTCGCCCCCTCCGCCCGCATGTCGGCTGCAGGCTCATGGCTCGGAGTTTCGGCGATTGCGACCTGGGATTGCGGCAGCTCCTCGGGCTCGGCGGTGGCCTCATCCTCCAAATGGCTCGGTCCCGCGCCCGGGGCGCGGCTCGGCGCGGTCGAGGGCTCGCCCTCCCGATCACGCCGATTGCGGCGGCCGCCGCGCCGACCCCGCCGGCGCCGTCGTCGGTCGCCGTCGCCAGCCGGCTCGGCCTCCGGTTCCGCACCGGCTTCGGGCGCTCCTGCGGCCTCGTCGCTCTCCGCTTCGAGGTGCTCCGCGGCGCCGCCAGCAGGTTCGGCAGGCTCGTGCCGCGATGCGGGAGGAGCACTCTGCGCCGAGGCGGGGGCGGCCTCGTCACGCAGCTCGGTGCCGCGGCGACCGCGGCGCCGGCGCCGACGCCGACGCCCCTGGGCCGAGTCGGGCCCGGTCTCCGCCGCTGCCTGCTCGTCGGCGGCAATCATCTGCGACTCGTCGGCTTCGACCGCCTCCTCGGCCTCCTCGATCTCCTCCTCCTCCTCTTCCTCCTCTTCCTCGTCCTTCTCCGCGACGGGAGGCGGCGCGGCCAGGGCCAGGGCCTTCGCCTGCTCGAGACTGTGCACCTGCTCGTTCTTCTCGATCACGAAGGATACCTGGCCGCCGATGCTGGCATCGGCATTGACCATGATCACGATGCGGAATCGCTCTTCCAGCGCCCGCAGATGCGCCCGCTTCTGATTGAGCAGATAGAGCGCGATGTCCGAGCGCGTGCGGACCGTCAGGTTGTGGGTTGCGCCCTTGAGCAGCATCTCCTCGATCGAGCGCAGCAGCTGCAGCGCCACCGAGGAGACCGAGCGCACGTGACCGCTGCCGCCGCAATGCGGGCATTTCTCGGTCGAGCTTTCCAGGACACTCGAGCGGATGCGCTGGCGCGACATCTCCAGCAGCCCGAAATGCGAGATGTGTCCGACCTGGATGCGGGCGCGATCGTGCCGCAGGCATTCCTTGAGGCGGCGCTCGACTGCCCGGTTGTTGCGCTTCTCGTCCATGTCGATGAAATCGATGACGATCAAGCCGGCAAGGTCCCGCAGGCGCAGCTGCCGGGCGATTTCCTCGGCGGCTTCGAGGTTGGTCTTGAGCGCGGTATCCTCGATATGGTGCTCGCGCGTGGCACGGCCGGAGTTGACGTCGATGGCCACCAGCGCTTCCGCCTGATTGAGCACGATGTAGCCGCCGGAGCGCAGCTGCATCACCGGCGTGAACATGGCATCGAGCTGGTTTTCGATCCCGTAGCGGGTGAAGATCGGCAAGGTGTCGCGATACGGCTTCACGTTCTTGACGTGGCTCGGCATGAGCATGCGCATGAGCTCTTTGGCTTCGTGCCAAGCCTCATCGCCGGCGACCAGGATCTCGTCGATCTCCTTGTTGTAGAGATCGCGGATCGAGCGCTTGACCAGCGAGCCCTCCTCGTAGACGAGGGTCGGCGCCGTCGACTTGAGCGTGAGATCGCGCACCGTCTCCCACAGGCGCAGCAGGTATTCGAAGTCTCGTTTCACCTCGGTCTTGGTGCGGCTGGCGCCGGCGGTGCGCAGGATCACGCCCATCCCTTCCGGCACGTCGAGCTCCTGGGCGATCTCCTTGAGCCGCCGACGGTCGTCGAGGCTGGTGATCTTGCGGCTGATCCCCCCGCCCCGCGCCGTGTTCGGCATCAGCACGGAGTAGCGGCCGGCGAGGGAAAGATAGGTGGTCAGCGCCGCGCCCTTCGTGCCGCGCTCTTCCTTGACCACCTGCACCAGCATGACCTGCCGGCGCTTGATCACCTCCTGAATCTTGTACTGCCGCCGCAGCCGCGGCATGCGTTCCGGCACTTCCTCCATCGCGTCGGCGCCGCCGACCGATTCGACCACCTCCTCCTCTTCGCTGTCGCCGCCGTTCACCTCGGTGATGTTGTTCGCCCCCTCGATGGGAGCCGGCGCATCGGCTTCGGCGGGCTCGGCATCGGGCAGCGCGGGCTCAACCGGGCCGGGCTCGTGCTGGTAGCTCTCCGCGCTCACGCCTTCGTCATGGCTCCCCTCCGCCTCGCTTGGGGCGGCCGCGCGCTCACCGCTCGGCGCCGGAATCGGCTCGGCAGCGCTGCTCGCAGCTAACTGGTCCAGCCCGATGGGCGTTTCAGCCGGGACCATGGCGGCTGGCACGTCCTCGGCCTGTGCGGGCGGGGTCGGCTCGGCGGGAACATGCGGCCCGCGCGGCTCGGTGAGCTCAACGTCCCCGGCCGGCGGCGCCAGATGCTCGGATCCCGCCGCCATGGCGACCGGTTCGTCCTCGGCCTCCGGCTCGATCGGCCGGCTCCTGACCCCATCCCGCCGGCGACGGCTGCCACGTTCACGCTCGCGATGTCCGCGACCGTTCTGGCGGTCCGCTTCGGCATCGGCGTCGCGTTGGGCGCGCTCCTCCTCGGCAATGAGGGCGAGCCGGTCGGCAACCGGAATTTGATAATAATCCGGATGGATTTCGCTGAAGGCGAGGAAGCCGTGGCGATTGCCGCCGTAATCGATGAAGGCCGCTTGCAGCGACGGCTCGACGCGTGTGACCTTGGCCAGATAGATGTTGCCGCGGAGCTGTTTACGGCTGGCCGATTCGAAGTCGAATTCCTCGACACGGTGGCCGCGCAGGACAACCACCCGGGTCTCCTCCGGATGGGTCGCGTCGATAAGCATCTTGTTGGGCATTGACTGATCTCGTCGTGGCCGGCGGGCGCGCCACCGTCCCCCGCCGCGTGCGCGGCGCGGAACGGCGCGACCAGAGGCCGGCCGTATCGTGGTTGAACAGAGTGTGGGGGCGGGCCGCTGTGGAGCCAGCCGGGATTGGGCACAGCGCGCTGGAAAGAGCCGAAGCGCTGGCACTGCAGATGCGAAGCGAGCGAGCATCGTCCAGGACGATCTCGCGGGAGCAGTGGCAGGCTTGGCTCTCGACGCGTGGTCGCAACATGACCATTTGGCCCGTAACGGGGGGCGGCAACGCCTCTCGGCGCAGCCGCAGGTTTTTGGCCGACGATCCGCGACTCGGGACAGCGGGAAGGATAAGCCGCTCTTCCGGCGCGGGAGGCATGGCCGCTCGCAACGCCGGTTGTCGTCCACAAGAACATGGGCCTTGATGGCTCATGCGCCGCTAGCGGCGGCAACACCAACCACCTCGATCCTCGAAGTTGCCTCCCGTTTGCGGAGGGGCAGGCGGTCTCGGAGATCGGCCGGATGTCCGAACGCGGCGCAACCGGAACTCGAAACGTCAGCACCTATTTATTAGGGCCGACGATCGGGGATGGCAAGGGCCGCGTTGCCCGGCTTCCCCGATGGGAAGCCAGCGGATCTACGGTCAATCAGGGGTTTATCCGGAAATCCTGCAATGGCTCTGGAGCACGAAGCCGCGCCGCATTTCCGCCCCGGCACTCGAGGGGCAACTGGCCCGCTTTCTCGCGGTGATCGTGCTTGCCGCGCGCTCCCATCGCCGCAGCATTCGGAGATCCCGCATGTCATCATTTTTTCCGTGAGTTGCCATGCGACCACCGAAGTTGGGATTAACCAGTGTGGGCTATTCGGATAGAAGCGGCAGGGCTGGGGTTGGGGCTGGAAATGCTGGACCGTACGGCACGATTGGCTGCTCTCCTGTTCGCCGCCCTGCTCGGCAGCTCCCTTGCCGCTGAGCGGAGCACCGCCCGGGACAGGGTGCAGGCGGAAAGTGACTTCCCCGTAGCCAGCGATGTGCGGCTAGGCGGCGACGACAAGGAGACCAGAATGGTCGTCGACCTCAGCCGCCGGGTCGACTTCCGGGCTTTCACGCTCGCCAATCCATACCGGGTGGTGATCGACATGCCGCAGGTCAGCTTCCAGCTCGGCCCCAAGGCCGGGGAAGCGGGGCGCGGCCTGATCAAGGCGTTCCGGTTCGGTCTCGTCATGCCCGGCGGCTCGCGGATGGTCATCGACCTTGCGCACCCGGCCCGCCTCGACAAGGCGTTCGTGGTCGACCGGGCCAACGACCAGCCGGCCCGCCTCGTCCTCGATCTCGCGGCCACCGACCGGGAGGCGTTCATGCGGGCGATCTCGCTCGAGAGCCGGCCGCCGGAAACCCGTCCGGCACCCGCGCATATCGAGGCCAAGCCGGCCGGCGACCCGCGACCGCTGGTGATGATCGATCCGGGTCATGGCGGCATCGACAACGGCACCCGCTCATCGAGCGGGGAGCTCGAGAAGGATATCGTGCTCGAGTTCTCGCTCCTGCTGCACGACAAGATCGAGCGCACCGGGAAATATCGCGTCCTCATGACCCGAGCCGACGACAGCTTCATACCGTTGGGCGATCGGGTCACGTTGGCGCGCGCGCAGCAGGCCGACCTGTTCATCTCGATCCATGCCGATGCGCTGCGACGGAAAGAGGGCGATGCCCAGGGCGCGACGGTCTATACGCTTTCCGAACGGGCGTCGGATGCGCGCGCCGCGCGCCTGGCGGAGGCCGAAAACCAGGCCGACGCCATTGCCGGGCTCGATCTATCCTCCGAGCCCAGGGACGTTGCCGGCATTCTCATCGATCTGACGCGGCGGGAGACCAAGACCTACTCGGTCAAGTTCGCGCACGCGATGGTCGGCGAGCTGAAGAAGGCCGCGCGGCTGCATCCGGGGCCGATTCGATCGGCCGCGTTCGTCGTGCTCAAGGCCCCCGACGTGCCATCGGTGCTGCTCGAGCTTGGCTACGTGACCAACAAGTCCGACCTGCAGTCGCTGATCTCGCCGGAATGGCGCGAGCGCACCGCCGATTCGATCGTGCGGGCAGTCAACGCGTTTTTCGGCACCCGCCTGGCGGGGGGCGGCCGGAATTGAGCCGGGCGACCCCGTTCAGCCTCAGTTTCAACATAAAACAGCGCGACTTAGGCATCTGCTTTCCGTGCCCGGCAATGGGGACAGGTAGCGGGCGCGGTGGCTGTGGGGACCGCCGCAGGGCCGGCGGCAAATCGGCGATCCTGGACCAATCGTCCGGCCGAGGGGGGGGGACTCCGATCCATGCGATTGATGCTGCGGTTTCTCGGCCTCGTCTTCGCCGCCGGAACGATCATCTTCGTGGTCGCCGTCGCCGGCGCGGCGGGGCTGCTTTGGCACTATTCGCAATCGCTTCCGGACTACTCCCAGCTGCAGGACTACGAGCCCGCGGTGATGACGCGGGTGCACGCCGCCGACGGCTCGCTGCTTGCCGAATATGCCCATGAGCGTCGGCTCTATATCCCGATTCAGGCGATACCCCAGCGCGTGATCAAGGCATTCATCGCCGCGGAGGACAAGAACTTCTACGAGCACGGCGGCATCGACTTCTCCGGCATTGCCCGCGCGGCCGTGCTTTATGTGCAGCAGTACGGCAGCGGCCGGCGTCCGCAGGGAGCCTCCACCATCACCCAGCAGGTCGCCAAGAACTTCCTCCTGAGCAACGAGCTGTCGCTCTCGCGCAAGGTCAAGGAAGCGCTGCTGGCGATGAAGATCGAGCGCACCTTCAGCAAGGAGCGCATCCTCGAGCTCTACCTCAACGAGATCTATCTGGGCATGGGCGCCTACGGGGTGGCGGCGGCCTCGCTGCTCTATTTCGACAAGTCGGTGCACGAATTGTCGATCGCAGAGGCGGCCTATCTCGCCGCGCTGCCGAAGGCTCCCAACAACTACCATCCCTTCCGGCAGCGCGAGCGCGCGCTGGAGCGGCGCAACTACGTCGTCGATCGGATGGCGGAAGACGGCTATATCAGCGCCGAGGAGGCGGCCCGGGCGCGCAAGGAGCCGCTCAGGGTCACCCAGCGGCCGACCGGCGCGCACATGTTCGCGGCTGAATATTTCGCCGAGGAGGTCCGCCGCTACATCAACGACAACTACACGGAGAAGAAGCTCTACGAAGGCGGTCTCTCCGTGCGCACCACGCTCGATCCCAAGCTGCAGATGCTGGCGCGCAAGGTGCTGGTCGACGGCTTCGTGCACTTCGACGAGCAGCAGGGCTATCGCGGGGCGATCAGCAGGCTCGACATGGCGAGCGAGTGGGGCGCCAAGCTCGCCGAGGTCAAGGCGCTCTCCGACGTCGCTCCCTGGCGGCTCGCGGTGGTGCTCGACAGCGGCGACAATCTCGCCCGGGTCGGTTTCCAGCCGGGCCGCGACCCCGGCGGCGCGGTCGCCAGGGAACGGGAAACCGGCACGGTCACCCTCGACAGCGTGAAGTGGGCGAAGCCGGTGAGCGGGCCGCTCAAGGGCAAGGCGCCGAGCAAGGTATCGCAGGTGCTCGCGGTCGGCGACGTGGTCTATGTCGAGCCGATCGCCGGCAGGGACGGCGAGTTCCGGCTGCGCCAGGTGCCGGAAGTCTCCGGCGCAATCGTGGCCATGGACCCGCAGACCGGACGCGTGCTGGCGATGGCCGGCGGCTTCTCCTACGAGCAGAGCCAGTTCAATCGCGCGACCCAGGCGCTGCGCCAGCCCGGCTCCTCGTTCAAGCCCCTCGTCTACGCCGCCGCGCTCGACAACGGCTATACGCCTTCGACCGTGATCCTGGACGCGCCGCTCGAGATCGATACCGGCAGCGGCATCTGGGCGCCGGAGAACTACACCCGGAAGTATTACGGACCCTCCACCCTGCGCTTCGGCATCGAGCAATCCCGCAACGTGATGACGGTGCGGCTGGCTCAGGACATCGGCATGCCGCTGATCGGCGAATACGCCAAGCGCTTCGGCATCTACGAGAGCCTGCCGCCGTATCTGTCGTTCGCGCTGGGCGCCGGGGAGACGACGCTGCTGCGCATGGTCGGCGCCTATGCCATGTTCGACAACGGCGGCCGGAAAATTCAGCCGACGCTGATCGACCGCATCCAGGACCGTTACGGCCACACCATCTACCGGCACGATACCCGCGAGTGCCAGGGCTGCGACGCCGGCAAATGGGCCGGGCAGAACGAGCCGACCCTGATCGACAGGCGCGAGCGGGTGCTCGACCCGATGACCGCCTACCAGATCACCTCGATGATGGAAGGGGTGGTGCAGCGCGGGACCGCCACCGTGGTGAAGGAGGTCGGCAAGCCGATTGCCGGCAAGACCGGCACCACCAACGACGAGAAGGATGCCTGGTTCATCGGCTTCTCGCCCGATCTCGTCGTCGGCGTCTATCTCGGCTACGACAAGCCGCGGCATCTCGGCCGCGGTGCGACCGGCGGTGTGCTGGCGGCACCCATCGTGCGCGACTTCATGAAGGTGGCGCTCGCCGACAAGCCGGCGGTGCCGTTCCGGGTGCCGGCCGGCATCAAGCTCATCCGCATCGATCCGAAAACCGGCATGCGCGCCGCCCCCGGCGATCAGCGGGTGATCCTGGAGGCGTTCAAGCCCGGCACCGCGCCGCCCGACAACTATGCGGTGATCGGCGTCACCGACGCGAACGGGCAGCCGCTCGGCGTCTCGCCCGAGGCCGATCGCGCCATTCGCAGCGGCACCGGCGGCTTGTATTAGAACACGTCATGCGCGGGAACTGCGCATCGTAAGGCGCGCGTGACGCGGGCGCAGGCTGCCCGATGGGTGAAGCTCGGTTTCAGCTTCGCGATGTCGGGCGTGTTGCAGGCATTCCGGAAGCATCGGAGAGGTCGGCAATGCGCATCGGCATGCCGGCTGCCGGTCGCAGCGTCACCCGCAGGCGCGGCTCGGGAAGGTAGCCGGGACGCAGCTGCAGCCGACAGCCGCTGACGATTGTGGCGAGCACGGCGGTCGCCTCGAGCTGCGCGAAGGCCTGCCCGATGCAGACGCGCGGCCCCGCCCCGAACGGAAGATAGGTATAGCGGTCGCGCGCCTGTGCCGTCTCCGGCTCGAAGCGGCCGGGATCGAAGGCATCGGGGTCGTGCCAATAGGCTTCGTGCCGATGCACCGCGTAGACCGGCACATACACTGTCGTTCCCGCTCGAACCTCCTGGCCGTCGAGCTGCAGGTCCCGCCGAGCTGCGCGCACGATCAACGCCGCGGGAGGGTAGAGGCGCATCGATTCCTGGATGACCTGCCGTGTATATGCGAGCGCCTCGACGTGCTCGGGCCCGAGCGGAGCTCCGCCGGTCACAGCCGCGATCTCGTGTCGGACGCGCTGCTCGACATGCGGATGGAGGCTCAGCAGATAGAACGTCCAGGTCAGCGCCACCGCGGTGGTCTCGTGACCCGCGGTGATGAAGGTCAGCAGATTGTAGCGCACGTCCATCTCGTCCATGGACCTGCCGGTTTCCGGGTCGGTCGCCTGCATCAGCAGCGACAGCAGGTCCTCCCGCTCTCCCCGGTCGCGGCTCGCCTCCTCGATCAGCCCGTCGAGGACACGGTGGAGATGGTCGCGCGCGCGGCGGGTCCTGCGGATGCCGGGATAGGGCACCCAGCGCGGGGCGCGCACCATCCCGAGGGCGACGATCCAGGAGGTCGATTCGAGGTACTGATTGATGGACCGCTCCATCAGGTCGCGATCGATACCGGCGCGGCCTGCCACGATCGTGGAGAGAATGATCTCGAAGGTCGTGCGCATCATCTCGCGCGCGATGTCGATCTCCGCCGCCGCGGGATACGAGCGAAACCGGTCGAGCGTGCGCGCGGCGGAGGCGATCATCGCCGGCACGAAGCCTAAAATCCGCTCGTGCCGAAAGATGGAAGCGACCGCGCGGCGCTGCCAGCGCCATCTCGCGCCGTCCGCGGTGAGGATTGCATCCCCGAGCGCCGGCCCGAGCGCGCGGCGGGCAATCTCGCCCTTCTCGAAGTCTTCCGCTCCCTCGACCAGCACCCGGCGAATGAGCTCGGGCTCCATCACGTAGAGCGTGTCGCGGCCGAGCACGCGCGAGCGGTAGAGGCGCTCGCGATAGAGCGCCGCCGGCCAGGCCTTGACCGGATTGTCGACCACGGTCCGCAGCAGCCGGAAGGTGGACAACCGCTGCTCCGGCGGCTCGATGCGGGCGGGATGCGCTGCCCTCGTCAGCATGGCACGCCACTGTCGGTGCGACGGACGACGGATTTGTGGCGATGGTCGCGGGCCTGGCTCAGTGCCGGCTCCAGAGCTGGGTCAGGCTGGCGATCAGGACGGCGACGATGCCGATCAGGAAAATGCCGTCGAACGTTCCGGCTCCGCCGATCGAGGCGACCGGGGCGCCGAGACCCTGGATGGCGCCGAGATTGAGCAGATCGGCGCCGAGCAGCGTGCCCAGGCTGCCGCCGATATAGGCGAGCGGCGCGGCGCTCTCGCGCGACAGCAGCAGCGCGATGATTGCGGTGGTCACCGCCGGCACGAACACGGGCTCGGCGATGCCCAGGCCGGGAATGGGATCGGACAGCAGATAGCATACGATCGCCACGCCGGCGGTTGCCAGCGCCGCGGGCAGCCAGAGCTGGTTCCTGACCAGCAGATAGACGGACATCACCGTCGGGATGACCGCGCCACCCACGTTCACGGCAATGATCGTGCCGGGCCATTCGGCCACGACCGGAACGACGTAGCCCATCCCGAAGTAATAGATCTCCTGTCCGCCGACCGAGCGCTGCCCGGGCAGTTGCGCGATCGGGATGTTGAAATAGCTGCCGATCAGCGATCCGAACAGCAGCAGCAGCGCCCCTCGCGAGCTCAGGCCCAGCCGCATATAGGCGTAACGCAGCGCCCCGAGCTGGATCAGCAGCAGCAGGATCAGAAACAGGCCGACCAGGATGAAGAAGAACGGCGGCGCCAGCGGGAGGTAGTGGAATTGGCTCAGATGCATGTCTGCCTCGCAGCGTGATTGCGAAGGTGCGGGTGCAAGGGCGCAGCGTCAACCGGGCCGTCGCTCCTCGGGCGGCTTGATGTGGCGAAAGGAATAGAGCAGCGACAGATCGTAGACGATCTTGAGCGTGCCGCTGATCACCAGCGGAAGGGCGAGCAGCGAGGCCGAGAGCAGCGCGCCCGACAGCGCGGGGCTGACCGCCGAGGCAAGGCTGCGCGGCACCGCCGTCACGCTGGCCGCCGCGGTCCGCTCTGCCGGCGTCACCACCGCCATGACATAGGAGGTGCGCGTGGGCACATCCATTTGCGAGAGCGCCGCGCGCACCAGCAGCAGCGTCAGTGCCAGCGTCAGATTGGGCGAGAGGGCGGCGAAGATCATGCAGACGCTCGAGGGGATGTGGGTGAACACCATCGTGTTGATGAGGCCGAAGCGGCTGCCGAGGCGCGCCGCCGCCGGATATGAGAATGCAGCAAGGACATTGGACCAGAAGAAGAAGGCGCTCGCGGTGGCGAGCGACAGCTCGAAACGCTCGAACAACCAGAGTGCGAGCAGCGACTGGACGGTGAAGCCGCCGGCGAAGGCATCGAGGCTGAACAGCGCGGCAAGCTTGTAGACGGTAGCGCGCGATGGGCCGAGCGCGCCCCCTTGCCGCGCCTGCCCGGGCGTCTCGCGGCGCGGCAGCCGGAGATAGAACGCTGCTGCCAGCAGACCGAGCGCGGCGTAGAGATAGAACATCGCTTGCAATGCGAGAATCCTGTCGATGCCGAGGCTCACCAGCAGATCGGGGAGACCGGCCGCGAGCGCGCCCGCGGCGATCGACAACGCGCCGATCAGGCTGTAGCGCGCGAACCGATGGGTCCGGTCCTTGTCCGGGGTGCGTTGGGCGAGAGCGGCTTGCTCGAGCGGGACGTGCACGCCGATGTCGCCGGTCGTCGGATTCATCGTGCCGATGAAAGCGACCGTGGCGACCGTCACGAGATGTTGGGCATTGGGGAAGGCGATGCCGGTCAGCAGCATCAGCAGGGCGCAGCCGAGGAGCAGCGTCCGCAGCTCGTGGCGGGGCGCCAGGAAGCCGATCGTCAACGTCAAGGCCGCCGAGCCGAGCAATGCGGCGGTGGCGACGAGGCCGATCTGGAAAGCGTCGAAGCCGATCTCGATCAGGTAGGCCGGCAGCAGGATGGCGGCGAAGCCGTCGCCGAAGCCGCGCGCGGCGCGGGCGGCATAGAGGCAGAGCACGTCCGAGGACTTGCGAACGGGGCGATTGTCCATTCACCTGCTTCGTAGCCCGGCTCGAGGGGAAGCGAAACCCGGGAAACCCGTGTCCACTGGCGTGCCGGATTGGGCGGCCTGCAGCCGCGCGCGCTCAACGTGCGACGTGCCGGATCTGACCTCGTATTGAGGAACGAGGCCTCGGCCTGCCGCGAGCGGGAAAGGACGGCAAGAACGGCCTCAGTCTCCCGGCGCTGATCCGCCATCGGCCGGCAGGGGTCGCCCGCGGGCAAGGAAACGGAAGCGGCACGCATCGCTGCCGCGGACCATGCAGGAGCTGTGCTCGACCTCGCTGTCGCTGCAGCTTGAGAGCAGCGCGAGGTCGAAGCTGCATACCTCCGGATGCTGGGAAGCGAGCTTGTGAAACACACAATTGTGCGCCTCGATCTGCAGCTCGCCGTCACGCTCCTTGGCGGCGGCGTCGTAGCCAAGCTCCTGCAGGATATCCGCGATCGCCGCGATTCGCGCGTTGAGGTCTCCCTCCCGGGCGAGCCGCGCCTGCAACGATCCGGCGACCGCCCGGCCCATCTCGGCGAGCTTCTGCTCGAGCCCGGCGCTGCCGCTCTCACCGCGCAGCATCTGCAGCAGCATTTCGGAAAACCAGGAATACTGGCGCGGAAATAGCTCCTCGCCCTCGCTGGTCAAGACATAAAGCTGCTGTGGCCGGCCGCCGGAGGGCTGGGTCTTGCCCCGGGCGACGAGTCCATCGCGCTCGAGCGAGGTAATGTGCTGGCGCACGGCGTTGCGGCTGATGTCGAGCGCCCTGGTCAGGGCATCTACCGTCACCCCGTCCCGGTTGCGCAGCAGCTCGCGGAGCAGGGTCCGCTGTGTGCCGCTAGTGAGCTCTCTGGTCGCAATCATCGCCGTGCCGTTCGCCTTTTGGGCGGCACTTTATCAGCTGACAGAGGAAATGCAACTATATCCTGATTTAAATGTTTAAACATTGAATATTGACAAAACTGCCGCCTTTCATCATATCGCCTGCGCGACGGCGAAAAACCCCGCCTGGCGGTTGGCGGAAAACCTTGTTTGAGCCCGAATCCGGCCCTCGGAGGAAAATTGGATGTCCAGCGTACACGCCCTTGTGCCCCCGCTTCCCAGCCCATTGCCGGGAAAGCATGCCGGGACCGGCCGGCCCGATCGCGAGCAGGTGGAAGCCGCCGTCCGCACCATCATTCGCTGGGCGGGTGACGACCCGCAGCGGCACGGGCTCATCGAGACTCCCGCGCGCGTGGCGCGTGCCTTCGAGGAGTTCTTTGCAGGTTACGCCGAGGACCCCACGCTCATTCTGCAGAAGACCTTCGAGGAGACCGACGGCTACGACGAGATGATCGTGCTGCGCGGGGTTCCGTTCGAGAGCCATTGCGAGCATCATCTGGCGCCGATCATCGGCCGCGCCTGGGTCGCCTATGTGCCGCGCGAGCGCGTCGTCGGCATCAGCAAGCTCGCCCGGGTGGTCGAGGCCTACGCCAAGCGCCTGCAGATCCAGGAGAGGCTCACCGCGCAGATCGCCAACACCATCGACGCCGTGCTCAAGCCGCAGGGCGTGGGCGTGATCATCAAGGCAACCCACCACTGCATGACCACGCGCGGCGTGCACAAGCCCGGCACCGAGCTGGTCACCAGCCGAATGCTCGGCTGTCTTCGCCACAATCCGCTGGCGCGGCAGGAGTTTCTGAGCCTGGTCGATTGAAGCCGGCGCGCAGCTGGACGTCGCAGCCCGGCTGTTGCGCGGCACGAACCGAGGAGAGCCCGATGGCGCAAGAGCAGAGCAAGCCTGCCGGCCCCGATCTGACCCAGGGCGTCTCTCTCGCCGATCTCGCGGACGGCAAGCCGCTGGTCGGCCACGTCGGCGAGGAGGAAGTGCTGCTGGTGCGGCGGCGCGAGGATGTGTTCGCGATCGGAGCGCATTGCACGCATTACCATGCTCCGCTGGCGGACGGCCTGGTCGTCGGCGACAGCCTGCGTTGCCCGTGGCATCACGCCGCTTTCGATCTGAAGACCGGGCGGGCCCTGCGCCCGCCGGCGCTCGCGGATGCGTCGTGCTGGGCGGTCGAGCGGCACGCGGACAAGGTCGTCGTGCGCGCCAGGAAGCAATCGCGGGCCAGACCCTCGCTCCCCGCCCACTCCGGGCATCCCGAGCGGATCGTGATCGTGGGCGGCGGGGCGGCCGGTTTTGCCGCCGCCCACACCTTGCGAGAGGAGGGATACCACGGATCGATCGTCATGCTGAGCAGCGACCCTGCGGCGCCGGTCGATCGGCCGAACCTGTCGAAGGATTACCTCGCGGGCAGCGCGCCGGAAGAATGGGTCCCGTTGCGCCCCGATGAGTATTACGCGGAGAACGGGATAGAGCTGCGGCTCGGCGCCACGGTTGCGGGCATCGACCCGCGCTCGCGCGAAGTCACCCTCGGCGACGGCGGCAAGGTCGGCTACGACCGGTTGCTGCTGGCGACCGGCGCCGAGCCGCTGCGCCTGTCCATTCCGGGCGCCGAGCAGGCGCATGTGCACGTCTTGCGCTCGCTCGCCGATTGCCGATCCATCATCGCGCAGGCGGAGACGGCCCGCCGCGCGGTCGTGCTGGGAGCGAGCTTCATCGGGCTCGAAGTCGCAGCCTCGCTGCGCGCGCGCAATATCGAGGTTCGGGTCGTCGCGCCGGAAGCTCGGCCGATGGAACGCATCCTGGGTGCGCAATTGGGGGATTTCGTGCGCAGCCTGCACGAGGAGCATGGCGTGATCTTCCATCTCGGGGATACCGCGAGCGCGATCGGGCCCGGTCGGGTGATGCTCGGGAAGGGCGGCGCGCTCGATGCCGATCTCGTCGTTGCCGGGATCGGCGTTCGCCCGCGCATTGCACTCGCCGAGGCGGCGGGGCTCGCCATGGATCGCGGCGTTCTCGTGGATGGCTGCCTCGAGACGAACGCTTCAGGAATTTTCGCGGCAGGCGACATCGCGCGCTGGCCCGATCCGCACAGCGGCGACAATATCCGAGTCGAGCATTGGGTGGTCGCCGAGCGCCAGGGCCAGACCGCGGCGCGCAACATGCTCGGCCAGCGCGAGAAATTCACCGCGGTGCCGTTCTTCTGGAGCCAGCACTACGACATCCCGATCAACTATGTCGGGCATGCAGAAAGATGGGACGAGCTGACCGTCGAGGGCAACATCGGGGCGAAAGACTGTCTCCTCCGCTACAAGCGCAACGGACGCGCGCTGGCGGTGGCATCGATCTTCCGTGACGTCGACAGCCTCGAAGCGGAGGTGGCCATGGAGCGAGCCGCGGCATCTTGAGCGTCCGGTGAGATCGGCGCATCAACGGTGCAGCCCTCGAAAGTCGTCGTCACGCTCGATCCGCAGCAGCCGACCCGTCGCCCGGGCAACGGGGTCGCGGGACGTTCGGCTGCGCGCCGGGCGAAATCGACGCGGGACGGCGCATCGGGAGCGTGGCGCTGTTGCGCCGGATGCGCGAGGGCACTAAATCTCGCGGTCTGCGGAGCATTCCCGGACCAGCCATGCGCACCGAGATCCAGAACATCGTCGACGAGATCAGGCAGTCGGTCGGGCTGCTGAGGAGGCATCTTTGACTTCGACAAGGCGCGCGCGCGCCTGACCGAGCTCAACCGGCAGGTCGAGGATCCGGCGCTCTGGAACGATCAACAGCGGGCGCAACGGCTCATGCAGGAGCGCACCGCGCTCGAGGACCAGCTCACGGCGATCGGCCGGATCGAGCAGGAGCTCGACGACCAGATCACCATGATCGACCTCGGCGAGGCCGAGAAGGATCAGCGGACGATCGCCGAGGCCGAGGCGGCGTTGCGCAAGCTCAAGGCCGAGGTGGCCCGCCGCGAGCTCGAGGCGCTGCTGTCGGGAGAAGCCGATGCCAACGACAGCTATCTCGAGGTGCATGCCGGGGCCGGCGGCACCGAGAGCCAGGATTGGGCCAACATGCTCATGCGGATGTATGCCCGCTGGGCCGAGCAGCACGGCTACAAGGTCGAGTGGATCGAGGAGACCGAGGGGGAGGAGGCCGGCATCAAGTCGGCGACGGTTCAGGTCAAGGGCCGCAACGCTTTCGGGTGGCTGAAGACGGAGAACGGTGTGCACCGCCTGGTGCGCATCTCCCCGTTCGACTCCAATGCCCGCCGGCACACCTCGTTCGCGAGCGTCAACGTCTACCCCGTGGTCGACGACCGCATCAATATCGATGTCAAGGAAGCGGACGTGCGGGTCGACACCATGCGCGCCGGCGGCGCCGGCGGCCAGCACGTGAACAAGACCGAATCGGCCGTGCGCCTCACGCACATTCCGACCAATATCGCGGTGGTGTGCCAGAACGACCGCTCGCAGCACCGCAACCGGGCGCAAGCCTGGCAGATGCTGCGGGCGCGGCTCTACGAGCGCGAGCTCAAGCTGCGCGAGGAGAAGGCCGCCGCCGAGCAGGCCGCCAAGACCGACATCGGGTGGGGCCACCAGATCCGCTCTTACGTTCTGCAGCCGTACCAGATGGTGAAGGATCTGCGCACGGGGGTGCAGACCTCCAACACCGGGGCGGTGCTCGACGGCGACCTCGACCCGTTCATGGAGGCGGCGCTGGCGCAGAAGGCGTTCGGCACCGAGCCAAAGCAGGTCGAGGACGTGGAATGACCTAGAGGGTCGGATCGAGCCGCTGCCCGGCGCGCAGGAACCTGTTCGGGTCGACCGGCTCCCCTTTCACCCGCGTCTCGTAGTGCAGGTGAGGTCCGCTCGATCGACCGGTCGATCCCACCCTTCCGAGCAGCTGTCCGATCTTGACGGACTCTCCGACGCGCACCTCGATCGATGACAGGTGGCCGTAGCGGGTGGCGAGGCCGTTGCCATGGTCGACGTCGACCACGCGGCCATAACCGCCGCTCCAGCCGGCGGCGGTCACCGTCCCGTCGGCGGTTGCCCGCACCGGATCGCCGGTTTCGCCGTGCAGGTCGAGGCCGGTATGCATTGCCGGGGTGCCGGTGAAGGGGTCCGCGCGGACTCCAAACGGCGAGACTGGATCGAGCACGTTGTGGAGCGGCCGGCGCACCGGCACCGTGCTGAGCGCGCGGGTGAGCCGGCTGATCTGGCTGCGGGCGAGGCTGATGCGTTGAAACTGCTGCTCGAAATTGGTGCCGTCGCTGCCCAGTCGCGCCGGTACGAAGGGTCCGCCCATGCCGGTTGCGCGGTCGGCGCTCGCGGCCTTGCCGACGTCCACCCCCAGCTCTGCCAGCACCCCGCGCATGCGCACAGCTTTCGTCTCGTAGCTGCGCTCGATCGACGCAAGCGCCGCGACCTGATGCTGCTCGATGCGATCGAGTGACGCCTGCAGGCGAGCCAGGGTCCCGCCCAGGCCGCCCGGCTTCGCCGTGGCGAAGCCGCGGAGCAGCCGGCTCGCTGCGTCCGGCAGTCGCAACAGCGTGCCCTTGTCCCCCACCGGAGAAGGCTTCGCCTGCCGCGGCTCGCCGCTGCCGCCGCTTCGTGCGGCGGGCTGGCGAACCGAGCCGGTGACCTCGCCCAGCCCGCTCAATGCGCTCGCGCGCGACTCCAAGGCCGTCTGCCGACGGATTATCTGCTCGAGCTTCTGCTCATACTGCTCCTGGTCGAGGAGCTGCCGGGACGAGGTGCGATCGATCTGCGCGCGCAATTCGGCAATCCGATCCTCGTAGCCGAATTGCATTTCCGCCTGCCGCGCGATCAATCGCGTCAGCACATCGTCGCGAAAGGCGAAATAGGTGGCCGTGGTGATGGTCCATGCGGCCATGACGGCGAGCGTGCCGACCCCGACCCAGAACGCCAGCGGGCCGAGCCGCAGCTGCCGGCCGGCATGCACAAGGGTGTAGGCGCTCCCCGCCTGGGCCAGGCGATCGATCCTGGCGTCGGCCTCGGATACGGAGTCCTTCCACTGAGCATGCCTGGTTGGAAGCCGACGCGACATCCACGCCCCCCGCCGGTCCACTAGGCGACATCACTTACGCCGGCGCTAACTCGCCCAATTCGAGCCGATCATGGTTAATTTTCCCCAAACCGCTCGATGGGACCGCCGTTCAGCGGCGTTAGCTCGGATGGGGCGAAAGCTTGCGTCCGGCGACCGCGCTGCCGTCGTCGCGAATGAGCCGGAAATCCGGTGCCTTGGAACCCACAGCCGGCCCGCTTGCCATCGAGGCGCCTTCCTTTCGTCCCTTTTTCGCGGTGAGTTACCGGTTAGTCGGGCGTGTGCTAGCAGGTTGATCGTTCACCTGTTTTGCGGCGGAGGACCGGCTCGCCGGCGGTGCGCGGCGATACGGGAGTCGAGGGGACGCCAAGTCGGGGCATGGCGGGGCACAAAGCTTATCCGAGTCTGGAGTCGCTCCGAAAGCTCGAAGCGAGCCTCGAGGCGCATTTGCCTGATCCGCGATCCCGGCCGCGGCGACGGCGCAAGCTCGAGCGCCGCACCACCCCTGCGCTGCCTGCTTGGATGTCACTATCACTGCGGCGGTGCCGTTCGTTTTTCCTCCCGGGGGAGCCGCTGCACCGGCTTGTCCAGGCGCCGCGCGTGCGCAAGCTTGCGCTCGTCGGCGGTGTGGCGGGCTGCGTGCCGCTGCTGGTCATGGCCATCCTGTGGTGGCGGCTCTCGAGCGGTCCGATCGAGCTCGACATGGCGACGCCATGGCTGCGAGCGGCGATAGCGGAGAACCTCGGCGAGGGACGCCAGGTCGAGATCGGCGGCACCCAGATCGAGCGCGAAGGCAACTGGCGCATCTCGCTGCGCATTCGCGACATCGTGGTGCGCGATGCGGAAGGCACCGTGGTGGCCAGCGCGCCGAAGGCCGAAGTGGGCATCTCCGCCTTGGCTTTGTTCACCGGGCGGGTGCGGGCGGAACGGCTGAGCCTGGTAGGCGCCGAGATGGCGGTGCGCATCGGTCCCGACAGCAGGCTCACGGTCTTCGCCGGCACCAACAAGCATCCGCTCGTCACGGCGTCCGCCGTTTCCGCTTCGCTGCTCGGATCCGCCTTGGCAAGCGCCGGCCCCGGCGCTCCCCTTGCCGCAGCCCCGCCGCCCGCGGCAGCGGCCTCTCGCAGCGGCGTCGCCGACCTTGCCGCACTGCTTGCCTGGATCGAGAGCCTCGACGCTGCCGGCCTGGACGGCCGCGACCTTTCCGAAGTCGGTCTCAAGGGCGGCAATCTCACCGTCGACGACCAGCGCAACGGAAAGCAATGGACCTTCGCTGACATCGATTTGAGCGTCACCCGCCCCAAGGGAGGCGGTATTGCCCTGACGCTGGGCTCGCAAGCCGCCGAACATCCATGGCTCATGCGTGCGGCCATGACGCCGGGCAAGCCCGGCCACCGCATCATCGACATCGATGCGAAGAAGGTCTCGGTCAAGGACCTCATGCTGGCGATGCGGATCAGCGACGTCCTGTATGAGCCCGATCTCCCCCTTTCCGGGCGCATCCGCGCCGATATCGGACCCGATGGCCTGCCGACCATGCTGGACGGCCGCATCGTCGTCGAGAAGGGTTTCATCGTCGATGTCGATGATGCGAGCACGCGAGTGGCAATCGACCAGGCCGAGATCGGCCTGGAGTGGAATGCCGCACACCAGGCGCTCGTCATGCCGTTCCAGATCGTGTCGGGTGGCAACCGCCTTACCCTGCTCGCCCAGGCGCAGGCGCCGCGTGACTCGGACGGGATTTGGGGCGTCAAGGTATCCGGAGGCACCGTCGTGCTCGCCGCGGACGCTGCCGCTGATCCCGATCGGCTCGTGCTCGATCGTTTCCTGCTCAGCCTGCGGATCGACCCCGGCAAGCAGCGGATCGACATCGAGCCGAGCGAGATAGGCAACGCGGATGTGCGAATCGCACTTTCCGGCAGCATCGACTATGCGAGCGGCGATCCGCGAGTGATGGTGGGCATCGCCGGCACCAGCATGCCGGTGACCGCGATGAAGCTCTTGTGGCCGATCTGCGCGGCTCCGAAGGTGCGCTCGTGGGTGCGCGAGCACGTGCTGTCCGGGACGATCGAGCGACTACTGATCGCCACCAATGCACCCTGGTCGACGCTCAAGTCGAGCGGCCCGCCGGTGCCGGACGATGGCCTCTCCATCGAGATCGTCGGGCATGGCGCGGAAATCCGCCCGGTCGAAGGCTTGCCCGCCATTCGTGACGGCGATCTCAACGTGCAGATCAGCGGCCGCACGGCAACGATCAATCTGGGTCGGGGAAACGTCGAGCTCTCGCCCGGGCGCAAGCTGGCGATCACCGACGGGGTGTTCGAGGTGCCGGACACTTTCCCCAAGGCGCCGCCTGCCAAGGCTCGTTTTCGGCTGGACGGATCGGTCCAGGCTGCCGCCGAGCTGCTGGCGCTGGAACGGCTGCGTGATTATGCGAGCACCCCCATCGATGCCGCAACGAGTCGCGGAACGCTCAGCGCGCAGGTGACGCTCGCGCTGCCGCTCCGCCCGGACCTCGCGCCGGGATCCTCGATCTACACGATCAACATCGACGTGGCCAACTTCGTGGCCGAGCGGATGATCATGAGCCGCAAGGTCGAAGCCGCCCTGCTGAAGGTGAGCGCTAACAACAACGGGCACTGGATCCGGGGCGACGTCAAGCTCAACGGGATCGCCGCCGCGCTCGATTATCGCAAGCCGCGCGACGGGGATGCGGATGTGCGCCTGCAGGCGGTCCTCGACGAGCGCGCGCGCAGCAAGCTGGGCTTCGATCTGAGCGATGCCGTGGCTGGTCCGATCCCGATCAAGCTCAGCGGGCACCTGCCGGCGGGCGAGGCCGAGGGCGAAGCGCGCTTCGCTGTCGAAGCCGATCTGACGCAGGCGAAGGTCGACAACCTTCTGCCGGGCTGGTCCAAGCCCGCCGGAGAGGCCTTGCGGGCAAGCTTCACGCTCGTCAACAAGCCGCAGGTGACCCGGTTCGAGGATCTGGTGCTCGACGCGCCGAATGCCTCGGTCAAAGGCGCTGTCGAGGTCGATTCGTCGGGCGAGGTCGTCTCGGCGAATTTCCCGGTCTTCAACTTGTCGAGCCGCAACAAGACCAGCCTGCGGGCGGATCGCGCAGCCGACGGGACCCTGCGGGTGATCCTGCGCGGCGATTTCTACGATGCCCGCGGCTTCGTCAAGTCGGCGATGACCGGGCCGGCCAGCAGAAAGCAGAAGAGCGATCCCGATGTCGATCTCGACATCAAGCTGGGGACGGTGCTCGGATTTCACGGTGAGACGCTGCGCGGGCTCGAGCTGCGATTGTCGCGCCGGGGCGGCGCCATCACCGGGCTGTCGCTGAGCGGCAAGCTCGGGCGCGATACTGCGCTGCTGGGAGACCTGCGCGGACGCGGCTACGACGGCCGTCAGGTCGTCTTCCTGGAGACGAACGACGCCGGCGCGTTCTTCCGGTTCGGCGACATCTATCCCAAGATCGCCGGCGGGCAGATGTGGGTGGCGCTCGATCCGCAAAGCGCCGACCGGGCACCGCAGGAAGGCATGCTCAACGTCCGCGACTTCGCGGTGCGCGGCGAACCCGCGCTGGATCGGGTGGCGGCCGCACCGGCGCAACCCGGAGGCACCTCGCCGGGAGTTGAGTTCTCTCGCCTGCGCGTCGACTTCACCCGCTCGCTCGGCCGCTTCATCATCCGCGAAGGGTTGGTGCGCGGACCGGTGATCGGCGCGACCGTTGAGGGATATCTCGATTACCACGCCGACGAGGTGCGGATGCGCGGCACCTTCGTCCCGCTCTACGGCCTCAACAACATGTTTGGGCAAATCCCGATATTCGGTCAGCTTCTCGGGGGCAGCAACGAGGGCCTGCTCGGGGTCACCTATGAAGTGGTCGGTCCGGCGAGCGCGCCCATTCTGCGCGTCAATCCGATCTCGGCGGTTGCCCCGGGCCTGCTGCGGAAGTTCTTCGAGTTCCCGAGCGGCAACAGCGTAGCCGCGCCGCAGAGCTACGCCGATCCGGGAAGGCAGTGATCAGAGGACGGACGAATCACACCGGCTTGAGCAGGACGTGCCGCTTGCGGCCGAGCGACAGCTTGATCACCCCTTGCGGCGTGAGGTTGGCCAGCGCCAGCGATGTCCTGTCGTCCGCGACCGTCACATCGTTGATTCGCAGGCCGCCGCCCTTGATCTGACGGCGCGCCTCACCGTTCGAGGAGACGAGGCCCGCTTCGACGAAGGCAGCGAGCACCCCGATCCCCGCTGCTAGCCGGGCATGCGGAATCTCGAGCGTCGGAAGCGTGTCGGCGATCGCGCCTTCCTCGAACGTGCGGCGGGCGGTATCGGCGGCCTGCTCGGCGGCTTCGCGGCCGTGCAGGAGCGCGGTCGCCTCGGTCGCCAGCACCTTCTTTGCCTCGTTGAGCTCGCGCCCCTGCAGCGAGGCGAGGCGGGCGATGTCGTCAAGCGGCAGATCGGTGAACAGCTTCAGCAGCCGCGCCACGTCGCCGTCCTCGCAGTTGCGCCAGAACTGCCAATAATCGTATGGACGCATGATGTCGCGGTTGAGCCAGACCGCGCCGGTCTCGGTCTTGCCCATCTTGGCGCCTGATGCGGTCGTCAGCAGCGGCGTTGTCAGCGCGAACAGCTCGGCGTTGCACAGCCGACGGCCTAGCTCGATGCCGTTGACGATGTTGCCCCACTGGTCGGAGCCACCCATTTGCAACAGGCAACCGTAGCGCTTGTGCAGCTCCACGAAATCGAACGCCTGCAGGATCATGTAGTTGAACTCGAGAAATGTCAGGGGTTGCTCCCGCTCGAGCCGGAGCTTCACCGAATCGAAGGTCAGCATCTTGTTGATGGTGAAGTGGCGGCCGACCTCGCGCAGGAACTCGATGTAGAGCAGCGGGTCGAGCCAATCGGCATTGTTGGCCATCAAGGCGCCCGCGTCGAAATCGAGAAATCGGGAGAACACGCTTCGAATCGAGGCGATGTTGCGGTCGATCTGCTCGTTGCTCAGCAGCGTGCGGCTAGTGTCCTTGCCGGAAGGATCACCGATCTTGCTGGTGCCGCCGCCCATCAGCGCTATCGGCCGGTGCCCGGTCCGCTGCAGCCAGCGCAACATCATGATGGTCAGCAAGTTACCGATGTGCAGGCTCGGAGCCGTCGCATCGAAGCCGACATAGGCCGTGATCCGGCCTGCGGCCGTGCGTGCATCGAGGCCGTCGGCATCGGAAACCTGGTGGATGAACCCTCGCTCGGCGAGGACGCGCAGGAACTCGGACTTGTAGGCGCTCATGCGCATCGACCGCTGATATCGCTTGTTTTCGGCCGGTGGTGTAACAGGTCCGGCTGCGGAATTAAACCGAGAGCCAGTCGATGCCGGTGCTATCTGCCATAGGCCTCATGAGCGGCACCTCCTACGACGGAATCGACGTGGCGCTGCTCGGCACCGACGGCGAGGACATCGAGGAGCTCGGGCCTACCGGCTACCGACCTTACGCCGAGCACGAGAGAGAGGTGCTGCGGCGCGCGCTCGCGGCCGCGGCGGGGATGCGCGATCGCGCCGAGCGCCCCGACGTCCTCGCCGAGGCGGAGGAGCTCGTGACCGACATGCATGCGGAGGCGGTGGAAGCGTTTCTTGCTGCGAACGGGCTGGCTTCGAGCGCGGTGGCGGTCGTGGGCTTCCACGGCCAGACCGTTCTGCACCGGCCCGAGCTTGGGTTGACGGTGCAGCTCGGAAACGGTCGTGCGCTGGCCGCCCGTCTGGGGATTCCGGTGGTCTATGATTTTCGCGCCGCCGATGTGGCGGCCGGCGGTCAGGGCGCCCCGCTCGTGCCGGTCTTTCATCGGGCCATGGTGCGCAAGCTCGGGCGCAGCAACCCGGTCGGCGTGCTCAATGTCGGCGGCGTCGCTAATCTGACCTTCCTCGACGGCTCCGAACTCATCGCTTTCGATACCGGACCGGGCAATGCGCTGATCGATGATTACGTCCGCCAGCGCACTGGCCAGCCGCGCGACGACGAAGGGGGCAGGGCGGCTGCCGGGCGCGTCGATGCCGCGGCCGTCATGCGGGTCCTGGCGCATCCGTTCTTCGCCAAGTCGCCGCCCAAATCGCTCGACCGCAACGCTTTCCGCCAATGGGTCGCCGGGCAGGCGGGGCTTGCGGCCAAGAGCACGGAGGACGGCGCGGCGACACTGACGGCGATCACGGCAGCCGCCGTCGCGCGCTCGATCGCTGTCCTGCCACGCCCGCCGACGAGCTGGATCGTTGCCGGAGGCGGCACTCGGAATCGGACGCTGATGCGGATGCTGGCGGAGGGGCTTGCCCCCATCGCCGTGCAGACGGCCGATGCCGTCGGCTGGTCGGCGGAGGCGCTGGAGGCACAGGCCTTCGCCTATCTTGCCGTGCGCTCCGTCAAGGGCATGCCGATCACCTTCCCGAGCACGACCGGGGTGCCGCGGCCGATGCAAGGCGGCGTTTTGGCACGGCCGCAATGAATCCGCGCCCCTAGGCGGCGCTCGGTCTGCGTTCGGTCTTGAGACGCTTGTCGAGATAGGTGCCGACCGTCTGGATCAGGGGATCGATCTTGCCGTCGAAGAAATGATTGGCGCCGGTGATGACCTTGTGCTCGATGACGATGCCCCTTTGGGTCTTGAGCTTCTCGACCAGACCGCTCACGTCCCTGGCCGGCACCACCGCATCCTTGTCGCCGTGAACGATCATGCCCGACGACGGACAGGGGGCGAGAAAGGAGAAATCGTAGAGATTGGCCGGTGGTGCGATCGAGATGAAGCCTTCGATCTCCGGCCGCCGCATGAGCAGCTGCATGCCGATCCACGCCCCGAACGAGAAGCCGGCGATCCAACAGCTGCGGGCCTCGGGATTGATCGATTGCGCCCAGTCGAGCGCCGAGGCTGCATCCGAGAGCTCCCCCTGGCCGTGATCGAACGAGCCCTGGCTGCGCCCGACCCCGCGGAAGTTGAAGCGCAGCACGGAAAAGTTCCGGTGCGCGAAGGCGTAGTACAGCTGGTAGATGATCTGGTGGTTCATCGTCCCCCCGAATTGGGGGTGCGGGTGAAGCACGATGCCGATGGGCGCGTTCCGCTGCGGCGCCGGATGATAGCGGCCCTCGATGCGTCCGGCCGCGCCGGTGAAGATGACTTCGGGCATGAGCTTTCGAACCTCGATCCGGATCCCGGTGCCTTGGCGCTGAGAGACGCCGGGCACTGGTCGAAGCACGCCTTGACGGCAATGGCAGGTGCCCGTAAGCGTCTACAAGCGTTCTTGATTTTGCCGGGCACCGCGGCGGGAACGGCGGTCGGCCGCTTTCTAGCATGGGTGCGGGGGCAAAAAGCAAGCACTTGACGGGAGCTGGCGGCGCCTCGACCTGTCCGGTCGACCGAGTGCAGCAGCCCGCGAGAACGCCGACCGGCGGAGCTCATGCAGCCACGCATCTATCTTGACTGGAACGCCACCGCGCCATTGCGGGAGGAGGCGCGCACGGCGACCTTGGCTGGCCTCGATGCCGCGGGCAATCCTTCCTCGATCCATGCCGAAGGCCGCGCGGCCCGCCGGCTCGTCGAACAAGCCCGCACCGAGGTCGCAGCGCTCGTGGGCGCCGAGCCCCGCAATGTCGTGTTCACATCGGGTGGGACGGAAGCCAATGCGCTGGCCCTGGCACCGGCTCAGCGCCAGGATGGTCAGGCGCAAAGGCTCCTGGTATCGGCAATCGAGCATCCTTCCGTGCTGGCGGGCGGCCGCTTTCCGGCAGCGGCGGTCGAGCGGCTGGCGGTCACCCATGCGGGGCAGCTCGATCTCGACGCGCTCGAAGAGCGGCTCGAGGCTGTCGGCGGCCGTGTGCTTGTTTCGCTGATGCTTGCCAACAACGAGACCGGGGTTGTTCAACCGGTCTCCCAGGCTGCTTCCCTGGTCCATCAGGCGGGCGGCATCCTGCATGTTGACGCCGTGCAGGCCGCCGGCAGATTACCCTGCGATATGAAGGCGCTCGGCGCTGATCTTCTGACGATCTCGGGACACAAGATCGGTGCTCCCAAGGGCGTCGGAGCGCTGATCCGGCGCGATGCTGCCCCGCCCGGTCCGGAGCCGCTCATCCGGGGCGGCGGGCAGGAGCGCGGCGTCCGCGCCGGGACCGAGAACGTGGCCGGCATTGCCGGTTTCGGCGCTGCTGCCGCGGCCGCCGGCAGAAAGCTCCGCGCCGATGCGGCACGGACGGCAGGCCTGCGCGATCGGCTCGAAGCGGGGCTGCGGGCCGCCTGCGCCGAGGCGGTCATTTTCGGCAGCGGCGCCGAGCGGCTGCCCAACACGACGCTATTTGCGGTGGCCGGAATCAAGGCGGAAACCGCGGTGATTGCCTTCGATCTCGAAGGTATTGCGGTCTCCTCGGGCGCGGCTTGCTCCTCGGGCAAGGTCCAGCCGTCGCACGTGCTGGCTGCAATGGGGGTTCCGCCGCATCTTGCCCGGGCCGCCATACGCGTCAGCCTCGGTCCGACCAGCGCGGAATCCGAGGTTGATCGCTTCCTGGAAACTTGGATAAGGCTATGGAGGACCTTATTTAAGGAGAGGCGAGGGATCGCAGCCTGACGTTGCCGGCAACCCTGCGCCAGGCCCGTCGGCAGGCGGGCAGCAAACGCAGCTGACGAACGAGGCAGGCGCAAGCAAGCCAGACCGACCATAACCGACTGATCCAACCCGCGGTCCTTGAAACCGCAGTGGAGGGAAGAATGCCGGCCGTGCAGGAGACCGTCGAGCAGGTCCGCCGTATCGACGTCGATCAATACAAGTATGGATTCGAGACCGTCATCGAATCCGAGAAGGCTCCCAAAGGGCTCAACGAAGACGTAATCCGCTTCATCTCGGCAAAGAAGAACGAGCCGGAGTGGATGCTCCGTTGGCGGCTCGACGCCTACCGGCGGTGGCTCACGATGCGGGAGCCGCAGTGGGGGCGCGTGAGCTACGGACCGATCGATTATCAGGGCATCTATTACTACGCTGCGCCGAAGAAAAAGCCGACCTCGCTCGACGAGATCGATCCGGAAATTCTCGCGACCTATGAGAAGCTGGGAATACCGCTGCGCGAGCGCGAGGCGCTGCTCGGCATCGAGAAGCCGGCATCCGGGGACGGAGACGCTGCCGGCAGCGGTTATGGGCGCGTAGCGGTCGACGCGGTGTTCGACTCGGTGTCGGTGGCTACCACCTTCAAGGAGGAGCTCGCCAAGGCCGGTGTGCTGTTCATGCCGATCTCGGAGGCGCTGCAGAAGCACCCCGATCTGGTCAAGAAATATCTCGGCACCGTGGTGCCGGTGTCCGACAACTTCTTCGCCACCCTGAACTCGGCGGTGTTCTCGGACGGGTCCTTCGTCTACGTGCCGGCGGGCGTGCGCTGTCCGATGGAGCTCTCGACCTATTTCCGCATCAACGAGCGCAACACCGGGCAATTCGAGCGCACGCTCATCATCGCCGACAAGGGCTCGTATGTGAGCTATCTCGAAGGCTGCACCGCCCCTACGCGTGACGAGAACCAGCTGCACGCGGCGGTGGTCGAGCTCATTGCGCTGGACGACGCGGAGATCAAGTACTCGACCATCCAGAACTGGTACCCCGGGGATGCGAGCGGCCGGGGCGGGGTCTACAACTTCGTCACCAAGCGCGGCGACTGCCGCGGCGCGGGCTCGAAGATCTCCTGGACCCAGCTGGAGACCGGCTCGGCAATCACCTGGAAATATCCGAGCTGCATCCTGCGCGGCGACAATTCGCGCGGCGAATTCTACTCGATCGCGATCTCCAACGGCCACCAGCAGGTCGATTCCGGAACCAAGATGCTGCATCTCGGCAGGAACACGACGAGCCGGATCATCTCCAAGGGCATCGCCGCGGGGCGCTCCAACAACACCTATCGCGGCCTGGTGAGCGCGCATCGGCGCGCCACCGGCGCCCGGAACTTCACCAATTGCGACTCCCTGCTGATCGGCGACAAGTGCGGCGCGCATACCACGCCTTACATCGAGGCCAAGAGCTCCTCCGCGGTGTTCGAGCACGAGGCGACCACGTCCAAGATCTCCGAGGACACGCTGTTCTACTGCATGCAGCGCGGGCTCACCGAGGAGGAGGCGGTGGCGCTCGTGGTCAACGGCTTCGTCAAGGACGTCCTGCAGCAGCTGCCGATGGAATTCGCGGTCGAGGCGCAGAAGCTCATCTCGATCAGCCTGGAAGGCAGCGTCGGATGACGTGGAGATGGATCGCCGTCCTGCGCGCGCCCGGTCGGCGGCTGCGGCCGTATCCTTCCAAGAATGCGAGTTGAAAGAATGCAGCTGTTGGAAGTGAAGAACCTGCACGTCGAGGTGGACGGCAAGCGCATCCTCAACGGGCTCGACCTTTCGGTCAGCCGGGGGAGCGTGCATGCGATCATGGGCCCGAACGGCTCCGGCAAGTCCACGCTCGCCCACGTGCTGGCGGGGAAGGAGGACTATGTCGTCACGGAGGGCGAGGTGCTGCTCGACGGCGAGGAAATTCTGGCCCTGCCGCCGGACGAGCGCGCGGCGAAGGGGCTGTTCCTCGCCTTCCAGTATCCGCTGGAGATCCCCGGGGTTGCCACCATGACCTTCCTGCGGACTTCACTCAATGCGCAGCGAAAGAAGCGCGGTGAAGCCGAGCTCTCCACCCCCGAGTTCCTCAAGCGGGTGCGTGAGGTCGCGAGCCGGCTCGGGATCGAGCAGGAGATGCTGCGGCGGGGGGTCAATGTCGGGTTCTCCGGCGGCGAGAAGAAGCGCAACGAGATACTGCAGATGGCGCTTCTGGCGCCGCGGCTGTGCGTGCTCGACGAGACCGATTCCGGTCTCGACATCGACGCGCTCAAGGTCGTCGCCGACGGGGTCAACCGCCTGCGCTCGCCCGACCGCGGCTTCGTGGTGATCACGCACTATCAGCGCCTGCTCAACTATATCGTTCCCGACGTGGTGCATGTCCTCTCGCGCGGCCGTATCGTGAAGACCGGAGACAAGGACCTTGCGCTCGAGCTCGAGGCGACCGGGTACGCGCAATACCGGGAGGAGGCGGCGTGACCGAGCTGGGCAATGTCGTGCTCCAGCACCTGCGCGCGATCCGCGAGCAGCTCGACACGCTCAACGCCCGGATGCTCGAGTTGATGCAGCGCACAGGCAGCCTCGAAGTTCAAGTCGCCAATCTCTCGGTCCGGATCGACCGCATCGATACGCGTCTCGATCGTGTCGAGCGTCGCCTGGGGTTGATCGAGGCTTGAGTTGACGAAGGCTTCAAAGCGAAGGCAGCGCGCCCAGGAATGGCCGAATTAGCCTTGATGAAGACCGCCGCCGAGCAGCAGCTCGCCGCCGAGTGGCAGCAGGCACGCCGGCTGCTGCCCGGGGCGGCAGCCCTGCGCGAGCAGGCCTTCAGCGTCTTCGAGAGCAATGGCCTGCCGCATCGGCGGATCGAGGAGTGGAAGTACACGGATCTGCGGGCGCTGATGCGCGAGGCGCGGCCGCTCGCCGGCGCGCCCGACGCAGCGGCCAAGGCGCGGGCGAAAGATGCCGGCGCGGGGCTGGCCTCGATCGAGGCGCGGCGGATCGTGTTCATCGACGGCGCCTTCGCCCCTGAGCTTTCGGATCTGGCCGCGCTCGAGCCCGGCCTTGGCATTCGCTCGCTGGCGCACTCCCTGGCCGCGGGCGATCCGTTGACCGTGGCGCACCTCGGCACGATCGTGGGGACGGACGATGTCGCGGTGGCGCTCAACACCGCGTTCATGGGCGATGGCGCCGTGATCCACGTCGAGGCGGGTTCGACGCTGGCCCGGCCGCTGCATCTTGCTTTCGTCAATTGCGGCAAGGCGCCCGCCTCCGTCTTCGTCCGTTCGCTCGTGGTCATCGGTGAGGGTGCCCGCGTCATGCTGGTGGAGAGCCACGAGGGCAATGCGGAATATCAGGTGAACGCCGCGGTCGAGCTCAAGGTCGGCGATGGCGCGCATGTCGACCACGTCAAGATCACCGGTGACGGCGCCGGCGCGCTCCATGTCTCGAGCCTGTTGGCGGAGATCGGCGCCCGCGCCCGCTTCAACGAGTTCCTGTTTACCACCGGGGGTGCGGTGGTGCGCAACCAGCTGTTCGTTCGTTTTGCGGGGGAGGGCACCATCGCCAGCATCGGCGGCGCAACGCTGCTCCGGAACCGGCAGCATGCCGACACGACGCTCCTGGCCGATCACGCGGTTGCCGGCTGCACCAGCCGCGAGCTGTTCAAATCGGTGCTCGAGGACCAATCGCGCGGCATCTTCCAGGGCAAGATCGTCGTGCGCCCGCATGCGCAGAAAACCGACGCGAAGATGGCGACGCATGCCTTGCTGCTGTCGGAAGGCGCCGAGGCCGACAACAAGCCGGAGCTCGAGATCTTCGCCGACGACGTGCAGTGCGGGCACGGCGCCACCTCCGGCCGGCTCGATGACGAGCTGCTGTTCTATCTGCGCGCCCGGGGCATTCCGGAAAAGCAGGCGCAGGCGCTGCTCGTCCAGGCCTTCGTCGGGGAGGCGGTCGAAGGCATCGAGCATGCCGGCTTGCGCGACGCATTGATGGACCATGTGGTCGCCTGGCTCGAGCGACGGGAGTGACGATGCACCCGGCCGTCACCAATGGCGCCTATGACGTGCACCGGCTGCGTGAGGATTTCCCGATCCTCGCCATGCAGGTCTACGGCAAGCCGCTGGTCTATCTCGACAACGCCGCTTCGGCGCAGAAGCCGCGCTGCGTCCTCGACCGGCTGCAGCGCGCCTACACCGCCGAGTACGCCAACGTGCACCGCGGCCTCCACTATCTGGCGAATGCCGCGACCGAAGCCTACGAGGATGCGCGCGAGAAGGTCCGCGCTTTTCTCAATGCATCGCGCAGGGAAGAGATCGTCTTCACCCGCAACGCGACCGAGGCCATCAACCTCGTCGCCTACACCTTCGGCCGCGAGCGGATCAAGGCGGGCGACGAGATCGTGCTCTCGATCATGGAGCACCACTCCAACATCGTGCCCTGGCACTTCCTGCGCGAGCGGCAGGGTGCCGTGATCAGATGGGCCCCGGTGGACGACGAGGGGAGCTTCCTCATCGACGAGTTCGAGAAGCTGTTGTCGCCGCGCACGAAGCTCGTCGCCGTCACCCACATGTCGAACATGCTGGGCACGCTCGTGCCGGTGAAGGAGGTGGTGCGCCGCGCCCATGCCCGCGGCATTCCGGTCCTGCTCGACGGCGCGCAGGCGGCGGTCCATGTCGACATCGACGTGCAGGACATCGACTGTGACTTCTATGCCGTGACCGGTCACAAGCTCTACGGGCCGAGCGGGATCGGCGTGCTCTACGGCAAGCACCGCCACCTCGAGGCGATGCCGCCGTTCAACGGCGGCGGCGAGATGATCCGCGAGGTCTTCGAGGACCGGATCACCTACGGCGAGCCGCCGCACCGCTTCGAGGCGGGCACGCCGCCGATCGTGCAGGCGATCGGGCTCGGTGCGGCCCTGGATTACATCGGCTCGATAGGCAAGGCTCGGATCAGGGCGCACGAGACGGCGCTGCTCGAATATGCCCATGAGCGGCTGCGCGAGATCAACTCGCTGCGTGTGTTCGGGAGCGCCAGGCCCAAGGGGCCGATCGTCTCCTTCGAGATGAAGGGCGCTCACCCGCACGACGTCGCCACGATCATCGATCGGGCCGGCGTGGCGGTGCGGGCGGGCACGCATTGCGTGATGCCGCTGCTCGCCCGGTTCGGGGTGAGCGCCACGTGCCGCGCGTCCTTCGGCCTCTACAACACGCGCGACGAGGTCGATTGCCTGGCACGATCGCTGGTCAAGGCACAGGGCTTCTTCACGTGAGCGACGACATGGACAAGATTGCAGGGGATACGGTGCCGGCCCTCCTTTCCGCCGCCGGCGAGGTCAGGACGGAGCAGGGCGCCGCCTTGCCCGAGGCAGAGCTTGCGCGCATGACCGACGAGATCGTTGCCGCGCTGAAGACGGTCTATGATCCGGAGATTCCCGCCGACATCTACGAGCTGGGGCTCATCTACAGGATCGACATCGCCGACGACCGCAAGGTGACGGTGGAGATGACGCTGACCACGCCCAATTGCCCCTCGGCGCAGGAGCTGCCGATGATGGTGGAGAACGCCGTCGCCAGCGTTCCCGGCGTGGGCGAGGTCAAGGTCGACATCGTCTGGGACCCTCCGTGGGAGCCGAGCCGGATGTCGGATGAAGCCCGTGCCGTTCTCAACATGTGGTGAGAGTGGCGAGGCGTGAAGCTCGACCGCGTCATCGAGACCTGCCTGTACGTGCACGATCTCGATCGCGCGGGCCGATTCTACACGGAGGTCCTCGGACTTGCGCTCATGACCGGCGATGGGCGGTTCCGCGCCTTCGACGTGGGCGGCAAGAGCGTGCTTCTCCTGTTCCGGCGCGGCGCAACGCTGGAAACCGTGCAGATGCCGGGCGGCACCATTCCGCCGCACGACGGCCATGGTCCCCTGCACATTGCCTTTGCGGTATCGCGGAAGGAGCTTCCGGAATGGGAGGAACGATTGCGCCGCGATGGCGTGCCGATCGAGGGCCGCACCGACTGGTCAGCCGGCGGGCGCAGCGTCTACTTTCGCGATCCCGACGGCAATCTTCTGGAGCTGGCGACACCGGGGCTTTGGGCCACCTATTAGCCGGGTCATGCACCGGGAATTGCCTCGGGCCCGCGAGCATGGACCTTCACAACCGGAGATCCACTGCTATCTAATGTAGAGTCCGCTGCCGGGCCTTTAACCCGGCGAGAGGAGAACCCGACAATGGCGCCCCAGAAGCCACGGCTTCAGGCCATCCAGCTCACCGACGCTGCCGCGGAGCGGATCAAGTACGTGATGGCGAACGCGGCGCAGCCGGTCGTCGGGGTGCGGGTGGGCGTCAGGAACGGCGGCTGCGCGGGGATGGCCTACACCATGGAATATGCCGAGCGGATCGAGCCCGCCGACGAGGTGGTCGAGGACAAGGGCGTGCGCGTGCTCATCGATCCCAAGGCGGTGCTGTTCCTGATCGGCACGGTCATGGACTACAAGACCGACAAGCTTTCCGCGCAGTTCGTGTTCAACAACCCGAATCAGACCTCGGCCTGCGGCTGCGGCGAATCGGTCAAGCTCAAGCCCCATAGCGAGGCGGCAACCGAGGCGCAGCATTAGAGTGCGTTCCGGTCGAATTGACGCACATCGATCCAGCGGGCGACTTACCCTCCCCTTGCAGCGGAGGGTGACGCAGGTCGAAAGCCGTCGTGCGTCAAATTCACCGAAACGCGCTCTAACCCCGTTGGGTGTCCGACCTTCGCCGCCCTGATCCTCTTGCGGAGCTTTGCCGCCCCGGACGCGGGCTTACGCCTTGGCGCGCACCGGGCGCAGCAGGAACGCCGGCAGATGCCCGCCGCCGGTCTCGGAGCTTTGCGCCGGCTTCTGCGCGCGGCGAGGACGCGCGTCCTCCCGGCGAGCTGAACGCGGTTCCTCGTGCCGGACCGTGCGGACGCTGCTGCTGCGGCGGCCCGAGGATTGCCGGCCGTGCTGCTTATCCGCGCGGTGCCTCGTTGCGGCGGGGCGCTCCTCTGCCGGCGGAGTGGACGGCGCCGGCATCCAGGCAATGGTCTGGCCGATCAGCTTCTCGATGGCGGCGACGTTCTTCTGGTCCGAAGGGGCCACGATGGTGATGGCGGTGCCGCTGCGGCCGGCGCGTCCGGTGCGCCCGATCCGGTGCACGTAGTCGTCGGCGTGGTACGGCACGTCGAAATTGAAGATGTGACTGACCGCCGGGATGTCGAGCCCGCGCGCGGCCACATCGGAGGCGATGAGCAGCGTCACCTCGCCCTTCCGGAAGGCATCGAGGGCGGCCATGCGGGCGGGCTGGTCCATGTCGCCGTGCAAGGCCGCCGCGTTGAAGCCGTGGCGGAGCAGCGAGCGGTGCAGCTGGGCGACCTCGCGCTTGCGGTTGCAGAACACGATGGCGTTCTTGAACGCCTCGCAGGAGCGGATCAGGCCGCGCAGCGTGTCGCGCTTGTCATGCGGCTCGCGGCCGGTCTTGACCAGGAGCTGGGTCGTGGTGGCGACCGTGGTCGCCGGCCTCGATACTTCCACCCGCACCGGATTGTGCAGGAACTGATCGGTGATGCGCCGGATCTCGGGCGGCATCGTGGCGGTGAAGAACAAGGTCTGGCGGGTGAAGGGCACCAGCTTGCAGATGCGCTCGATGTCGGGAATGAAGCCCATGTCGAGCATGCGGTCGGCCTCGTCGATCACCAGCAGCTCGACCCCGGTGAGCAGCAGCCGGCCGCGCTCGAAATGATCGAGCAGCCGGCCGGGGGTGGCGATCAGGACGTCAACGCCGCGGGTGAGCTTCGAATCCTGATCGTCGAACGAGACGCCGCCGATCAGCAAGGCGACGTTGAGCTTTTGCCCGGCGCCGTACTTCTCGAAGCTTTCCTGAACCTGGGCGGCAAGCTCCCGAGTCGGCTCCAGGATCAGCGTGCGCGGCATGCGTGCCCGGGCGCGGCCTTGCTCCAGGAGCGTCAGCATCGG
>DASXAP010000275.1:0-23116 GCA_036406655.1 Xanthobacteraceae bacterium
GTCGGCCTGCTGCTGGTGGATTCGGTCATCATTGCGCCGAGCGGCATCGTCGGGCTGGTCAAGGATCGCCAGGCCGCCTTCGCCACCATGGGCCAGCCGCCGGTGTTCGCGCTGCTCTATCTGCTCAACCTGCTGCCCACCTATTTCCTGATCGGACAGGGACAGGCGGCGCAATCGATCGGGATCGTGTTCTGGGGCATCCTGGTCTTCGTCGCCTATACGCGCGGGCAGATCATCGGGCGACCCTGGCTGGTGGTGTTTCCCGTGGTCGGAGCGCTGCTCGCGGTGGCGCCGATCTCCAACGCCACTCCGGTCCTGTCGAGCCTGGTGCTCTGGTCGCAGGATGTCTTCGGGGGCCCGATCGAGGCCACCACGATTGCGCTGGCGGCAGCGAGCGTCATCCAGCTCATCGGCATCCTCTGCGGGCTCGCGCCGGGCCCGCGCCTGGCCGAGGAGCCGGCCTGATGATCGGCTTTCGCTGAGAGCGGCGCATTCGCCATGCCGATCCTCGAGGTCACCAATCTCAGCAAGCGGTTCGGCGGCTTCGTCGCGCTCGACGGCATCGATCTCAGCGTCGCCGCAGGCGAGCGGGTGGGCCTCATCGGCCCCAACGGCTCCGGCAAGTCGACGCTGGTCAACTGCATCTGCGGCACCCTCGTCAACGAGACCGGCAGCGTCCGCTTCGACGGCCAGGCGGTGGACGGCCTCCTCACCCACGAGCGGACGCGGCGGGGCATGGCGCGCAGCTTCCAGCTGCCGCGCCCGTTCACCACCTTGACCGTCGCCGACAATCTGCGCGTGCCGCTGCTCTACGCCGTCAATGCACGGCCGGGACGCTCGCTCGCCGCGGCCGAGCTCGCTGCGCGCTGCGGCGAGCTCCTGCAGCTAGTCGGGCTCGCCGGGAAGGCGGGCGCCTACCCCCGCGACCTCACCCAGGTCGAGATGCGCAAGCTCGAGCTCGCCCGCGCGATGGCGGCCGAGCCCAAGCTCCTGATCGCCGACGAATCGATGGCCGGCCTGTCGCAGTCGGAGGTCGACGACATCGTTGCGCTGCTCATCGCGCTGAACCAGCGTGGCATCACCATCATCCTCATCGAGCACATCATGCGGGCGGTGATGCAGTTCTCGCAGCGGCTGATCGTGCTGGTCTCGGGCAGGAAGATAGCGGACGGGCGCCCGGACGCGGTGATCCGCGATCCGGCAGTGGAGAAGGCGTATCTTGGCCAGTAGCCTCGCGATCGAGAACGTCGATGCCGCCTACGGCGCCGTGCGCGTCCTCGAGGACGTGTCGCTCAAGGTCGGCGGCGGCGAGACCGTGGTGCTGCTCGGCACCAACGGCAACGGCAAGTCCACCCTGATGAAATGCATCATGGGCATCGTGCGCCCGCGCCGCGGCCGCATCGTCGTCGAGATCGACGGGGAGAGGCACGACCTCGTCGGGCGCAGCACCGAGCAGATCGTCGATCTCGGCATCGCGCTGGTTCCGGAAGGCCGGCGGCTGTTTCCCCGCCTCACCGTCGAGGAGAACCTGCTGCTGGGCGCATTCCGCCGCAAGGCCCGCCGGCAGCTCAAGGGCAACCTCGATTTCTGCTTCGAGTGCTTTCCCCGGCTGGCCGAGCGGCGGCTGCAGCTCGCCGGCTCGATGAGCGGCGGCGAGCAGCAGATGCTGGCGCTGGCGCGCGCCCTGATGCTGGCGCCGCGCATCCTGCTGATCGACGAGCCCTCGGTGGGGCTCGCGCCGGTGCTGGTCAGCCGCACCATCGACAAGATCAAGGAGCTCAAGGACGAGTACAACCTCACCGTGCTGATGGCGGAGCAGAACTTCCCGCAGGCTCTGCGCATCGCCGACCGCGGCTATGTCATCGTGCACGGCCAGATCGCCTTCGAAGGCCGCTCCGCCGACGAGCTCAACAACAACGAGCTGATCCGGAAGTTCTATCTCGGCCTGTAGCCTCACCCGACCCGGGCTTCGCTACTTCGCCTTCTCGTAGGGGTAGATCACCTTGCCCGAGGCGTATTCGGCCGGGGTGAGCACGACCTGGGTCGAGATGTCCTTGAACTGGGCGACGTCGTTGCCTTTGACGTGCTGGAACTGCACCTGCAGCACGCGCGAGTGCGACCACTCACCGCCCTTGCCGAAGGTCACATCACCCACCACCGTCTTGAAGGTGTTCGCGCGGATGTAATCGGCAAGCTTGTCATCGACCAGCGACTTGGTCGCCGCGATCGCCTGCGCGAGCACCTCCATCTGTGCGTAACCCCATGGTGCGATGTAATAGCCGAGCGGGTCTACGCCTTCCGAGCCGGCCCTGGCCTGGTACTTCGTCATGAACTCGGCGACACCGGGGAAATTCATCTTCGGCACCGGCAGCCAGAAGTCGTAAGTGACGAAGCCGTTGAGCAACGGGCCGAGCTGGGTCTTGATCGCGGTGGCCTGCAGCCCGACCATGCCGCCGCCGATCATCTTCGGCTTGAAGCCGATCTCGTTGATCGCCTTGGTCATGCCGACCGAATCCGGCGGATAGGAGTTGATGTTGACGATGTCCGGATTGGTGGCCTGGATCGCCCGCACGATCGGCGCGAAGTCCGTCGTCGCCGGCGGGTAGCGCTTGTCGTAGACGATCTTCAGCCCGGCCGCCTTGGCGTTTGCGCGAGCCCCCTCGGAAGCGTTGATCGCGAACTCTGCATCGGCTGCCACGATCGCCACCGTCTCCGGCTTCGGCGTCTGCGCCATGGCGGTGTCGAAGAATCCCTTGGTGAAGGCGGTCTTCGGCTCAGGTCCGGACGGAACCATGGCGAAGTAATTGGGATAGTGGAACTCGCTGTTGACCGCGAGCCCGAACAGCCCGATGAGCATCTTCTTCTTCTGAACGACGACCGGCATTGCCGGTGCCAGCATGTTGGTGCCGTAGCCGCCGATGATCAGATCGACCTTGTCGACGTCGAGAAGCTTGGCGTAGATGCCCGGCACCGTCGCCGGACTGGTCTGGTCGTCGTAGTAGACGAGCTTGACCGGACGGCCGAGCAGGCCACCCTTCTTGTTGACGTCCTCCTCCCAGATCCTCTGCGCCAGGAGCGCCGACTTGCCGTTTGGCGCTAGTCCCCCGGTCTGGGAAATCCCGTAGCCGATCTTGATCGGCTCGCCGGTCTGCGCCGATGCAGGCGCCGCGGCGAGCGCGACCGCCGCCAGCCCGAGGACCGCGCCGGCCAATGCCGTCGGTTTGAGCTCGAATCTCATGGCTGTTCCTTCCCTCGTGATTTTCAGCGCGTGTTCCGCTGACCGTTCACACTCGACCAAGCCTGCTCGAATGCGCATCGATCTTATCGACAACCGCCGCTCCCAGGCTAGGGGGACGGGTCTGTGCCCGCTCTCAGCGCGTGGCGTCGCCGCTCTCGACGATGACGGTTTCGACCTCGCCGGCGCCATTGCGGCGGAACGCCGCGGCGCGGTCGTATTCGGGCGAGGTGAAGCAGGCCACGCCCTGCTCGAAGGTCGGAAACTCGATCACCACGAAACGGCGGAACTTGTCCGGGCCTTCCATGATCCGGTGACGGCCGCCGCGCGCCAGCACCTTGCCGCCGAACCTGGCGATGATCGCCGGCACCAGATCGGTGTATTTCTTGTATTCGACGGGATCGTTGATCTTCGATCTCGCAACCCAGTAAGCAGGCATCTCGACCTCTCGACCGCTCGGTCTCGGCATTGCATCGAGCGCGAGGAGAGCAGTTGTGCTCGGATAGATCAATCCATTGCGGAGAGGCACCCGCCATGCCACCGGCCTCTTACCCGACCGCTCGTTCGCGGCGGCTCGGCCGGCTAAACCGCCGCGGTCGCCGGCGCGATCGCGTCGGTTGACCGCCCGGAAGGCCGCTCCTAGCATCGCCCGCCGGCGCCGGACTCGGCGCACCGTGAGCCCGCTCACCTCAGGAGGATCGTGTGGACAGACGCTGTTTCGTCATCGGCGCCGCGACCGCAGCGGCGGGCCTGCGGACCTCGCTCGCGCAGGAAGCCTATCCGACCCACGCGATCACGATCGTCAATCCGTTTCCGCCGGGCGGCGCCGCTGACGTGGTGGGGCGCCCGCTCGCCGCGATGCTGGAGCCCTTGTTGAAGCAGGCGGTGGTGATCGAGACCAAGGCCGGCGCCGCCGGACAGGTGGGCGCGCAATACGCCGCTCACGCCAGGCCGGACGGCTATACGCTGCTGGTCCACATCGTCTCCATCTCCGGCTTTGCCGAGGTCGACAAGCTGTTCGGACGCCAGCCCAAGTTCACCCGCGCCGATTTCATCCCGATTGCCCGGCTGACCGCCGGTCCCATGGTGCTGCTGGTGAACGATGCGCAGCCCTACAGGACCGTGCAGGATCTGGTCGAGGAGGCCAGGAAGCGACCGGACAGCATCGTGTTCAGCTCGTCCGGGCTCTATGGTGCGCTCCACCTGCCGACTGCGCTGTTCATGAAGGCGGCGGGCATCCGCATGCGGCACCTGCCGACCAACGGCGGCGGACCGGCGCTCACGGCGATCCTGGGCAACAACTCGCAAGTGCTGGTTTCCTCGATCGCCGCCGCGAGCGGCCAGATCAAGGCCGGCAAGCTGCGGGCGCTCGCCTGCTTCGGTGCCCAACGCGCCGCCTCGCTGCCGGACGTGCCGACCCTGAAGGAGCTCGGCTATGACGTCGAGTTCTCGCTCTGGGTAGGCCTGTTCGCCCCCAAGAGCACGCCCGATGCAGTCGTCACCCGGCTGCGCGAGGCCACCCGGCAAGCGGCAACCGGCGAGCAGTTCAAGACCGCCATGCACAACATCGGCGACGAGGTCGCCTATCTCGACCAGCCGGAATTTGCGAAGTTCTGGGACGAGGACGCCAAGCGCGTGGAATCGGCGGTGCAGTCGATCGGCCGCGTGCAGGGATGAGCGATCCGGCTCGATCCCGATCGGGGCGGCGTTGGGCCGCTCCGGTCGCGGAGCGATGAAGGGCTCGTGGATGGTGCTGCGTGCCGATCACGTCGCCGGCGGGCTGTTTGTCGGCCTCGGGCTGCTCGTGATCGCGCTGAGCGGCGATCTGCCGGTCGGCAGCCTGGCGCTTCCCGGCTCCGGCTTCATGCCCAAGATCCTCGCGGTCCTCACCGCTGCCCTGGGCGTTGCCCTGATCGTCCGTGCCGGCGAAGGCCGACGCTTTGCCGAGATCTCCTGGAGCGACGGCAGGCACGCCGCTCAGGTGGTTGCCCTGACCGGGGCCTGCATCGCGCTGCTGGAACGGCTCGGCTTCCTCCTCACCATGATGCTGCTGGTATTCTCGCTGCTCGCCGTCGTCGAGCGGCGCAATGCATTGCTCTCGGCGCTCTACGGCGCAATGGTGGTCGCGCTCACCTACGTCACGTTCGAATACCTGCTCAGGATCCCGCTCGTCACCGGACCTTTCGGTTTCTAGCCGGGCTAGGTCGGGGCGTGGAAGGCACATTGCCCAGCCTGCTGCACGGTTTCGCGGTTGCGCTGCAGCCCGACAATCTCTGGTACGCGTTTCTAGGCTGCCTGGTCGGCACGCTGGTCGGGGTCCTGCCCGGAATAGGGCCGCTTTCGGGAATTTCCATCCTGCTGCCGGTGACGTTCGGGCTCAACGCCACGCAGGCGGTCATCATGCTTGCCGGCATCTATTACGGCTCGCAGTACGGAGGCTCGACCACCTCGATCCTGATGCGCATCCCGGGCGAGGCCTCCTCGGTGATGACCTGCATCGACGGCCATGCGATGGCCAGGAACGGGCGCGCCGGTGCCGCGCTGTGCATCGCCGCGGTCGGCTCCTGGGTCGCCGGCACCTTCGGCGTCATCGTGCTCACCATCGTCGCCCCGCCGCTGGCGACGCTCGCCGTGCGCTTCGGCCCGCCCGAATACAGCGCGCTCTTGGTGCTCGGCCTGATCTTTCTCGCCTACATGTCGTCGACCGCGCTCCCGCGCACGCTGCTGATGGCCTGCCTGGGGCTGCTGCTCGGAATGATCGGCATCGACAACATGACCGGGCATTTCCGCTACAGCTTCGATCTTCCCGAGCTCGGCGACGGCATCGGCATCGTGCCGGTCGCGGTCGGCCTGTTCGGCCTCGGCGAGATCCTGTCGACGCCGAGCACCAACGTGGCCGCGAGCGTGATCGCGCCGCGCCTGCGCGAGCTCTTGCCCGACCGGCGGGAGTGGAGCGAATCGGCGATGCCGATCGCGCGCGGAACACTGCTGGGCTTTCTTATCGGCATCATTCCCGGCTCGGCGCACATCATCTCGAGCTTCCTTTCCTACGCGCTGGAAAGGCGCGTTTCCCGTCACCCCGAGCAGTTCGGCAACGGCGCGGTGGCGGGCGTGGCGGGCCCCGAATCCGCCAACAATGCGGCCTCCACCGGCGCCTTCGTGCCGATGCTGGCGCTCGGCATCCCGACCGGTCCGATCACCGCGGTGCTGATCGGCGCCTTGATGCTGCACGGGGTGTCGGTGGGGCCGATGCTGGTCTCCGAGCATCCCGACGTGTTCTGGGGATTCGTCGCCTCGATGTATGTGGGCAACCTGATGCTGCTCGCGCTCAATCTGCCGCTCGTCGGCCTGTTCGTGACGGTGCTGCGCATCCCCTACGCCTGGCTCTATCCGCTGATCATCATGTTCTGCGTGATCGGCGTCTATCAGGTGAACAATTCCATCGTCGACGTGTGGATCATGCTGATCATGGGGGTGCTCGGTTACGGGTTGCGCAAGTTCGACTTCGACCCCGCACCCCTGGTGCTGGGGCTGGTGATTGCTCCCATCTTCGAGCAGAGCCTGCGCCAGTCGCTGATCATGTCGAACGGCGACTGGTCGATCTTCCTTCTCCGCCCCATCGCCGCGGTGCTGCTGGCGGCATGCGCCGGCCTGCTCGGGCTCGCCGGGCTGTCGCTCCTGCGCAGTCGCAAGGACTGGCGCAGCAGGCTCGCAGAGGCCGAGGCCGCCGACAACGGCTGACACAGAGCGGGTTGCGATGCCCGCACTCGAACTCGGCCGCACCTTCGGTTATTCTCGCGCCGGAATCGCTCGGCGGAGCCAATTCTGCAGATGCTCAAGCTGCCGCTCGGTAAGTGCCGCAACTGCGAGGGTCCGGTCTCATATCTCGCGCGGGCATGCCCGCACTGCGGCGCACGCAATCTGCCCAATACGGTCGCCACGATCGGCGGCTTGCTCGCTCTTGCCTGCATCGGCGCCCTGATCGGCGCGGGCGTGCAGACGTTCCGCGGCAAGGGTTCGGCGGAAAACCCGCCGCGCGCCGAGAGCGCACCGACCTCCGCAGCACCCGCCGACGGCTACGGCTGGATCGTCGCGGCGATGGCCGAGTGTCAGGAGGAAGCCAAGCTCAAGCGCGACGTGATGCATTTCCTGATCGTGCCGATCACGCCGACCGGAATGTCGCTGCCGGGATGGTCGCCCAATCCGATCAGCTCGGTCGGCAGCTCCGCCGTGCTCCTGACCTCCTCGGACGCCCTGATCGGGCTCCGGAACGGCGCGCTGACGCTTTATCAGAAACCCGTCACCTTCGCCGTGTCCGATCCCAAGACCAGCACGGTGTACAAATGGAAGCCGGCCGTGGGCGTGGCCGTGCTCAAGGCGCGCGATGCCGGGCAGACCAACCTCACGCTCGGATTCGAGATACCCGACCTCGCCAAGGAGATCGAATGGGGCCCCACCGTCAACGTCGACAGGGGCACCTGCTATTGGATCAACCCGGTCATCCCGTCCGCGCCGCGCAGCGGGTGAGGTCAGGCCCAGAGCCGCTCCTTGTCGAGCCCGCGATAAAGGTCGGCGACGTATTCGCCGTAGCCGTTGAACAGCAATGTGGGACGCCGCTCGTTGAGCCCGATCAGCTCCTCGCTCGCCTGGCTCCAGCGCGGATGCGGCACCTGCGGATTGACGTTCGCCCAGAACCCGTATTCCGAGGCCTGCAGCGCCTCCCAGTAGCTCTTCGGGCGCTGGTTGGTGAAGCTGAACCGCACGATCGACTTGATCGACTTGAAACCGTACTTCCACGGCACCGCCAGCCGCAACGGCGCCCCCTGCGCCTTCGACACCGGCTTGCCATAGGCGCCGGTGACCAGGAAAGCGAGCTCGCTGCCCGCCTCGGCGAGGGTGAGGCCTTCGACGTAGGGCCAGGGATAAAAGCCCTTGCGCTGCTCCGGCGCCATCGACGGATCGAGGAAGGTCTCCATCCGCAGGTATTGCGCGGAGGACAGGGGCTTGGCCAGCTCCACGAGCCTGGCGAGCGGAAAGCCGCTCCAGGGGATGGCCATCGACCAGGCTTCGACGCAGCGATGGCGGTACAGCCGCTCCTCGAGCGGCATCCTGCGGATGAGGTCGTCGAGATCGATTTCCTGCGCCTTCTCCACCATCCCGTCGATCTTGATCCGCCACGGCCGCAGCCGCAGCGCCTGCGCCGGCCTGGCGATGTACTTGCTCGTGCCGAATTCGTAGAAGTTGTTGTAATTGGTGTTGATCTTCTCGTCGGTCACCGGGCGGTCGAGAGTGTACCTCTCGTTGCGCTTGACCGGATAAAGGTCCTTGGTCGGGTCGGGCAGGTCGGCGACCCGCTGCGCCAGCGCGCCGCCCGGCGACAGCGCCAGGGCGGCGGCGCCGCCCGCCGCCAGCAGCGAGCGGCGGTCGAGGAACAAGTGCTCGGGCGTGGCGAGACGTTCGGGGATTTCCCAGCCGCGGCGGCGAATGACGTGCATGGCGGTCGTCCTCCGGGAGTCGGGACGGTCCTCGATACGCTGGCTCCCCGCAACGGGCAAATCACAGCTTCGGCAGCAGGACGTGAAAGCCGGCGCGGCCGATCCGCGCCCGCGCCTGCGGCCAACCCTGTCGGCTAGCGCACGTTCCAATGAGATTGGGTCAGCTGCGGCAAACTCCGACTGCTCCCTCTCCTCGCTTCAGCGACGCTTCAGCGGGGAGAGGGGGCGGATCCCCTCGGGTGGCGCCGTTGTGATCCAATCTCACCGAAATCCGCTACTTCCAGAGCTCGCGGCTCGCGAGCCTTGCGCCGGCAGCGAGCGCCTCGAGCTTGGCCCAGGCGATCTGCGGATGGATGCGGCCCCCCAGCCCGCAGTCGGTTCCGGCGATCACGTTCTCGCGTCCGACCACGCTGGCGTAGCGGACGATCCGGTCGGCGACCACCTGCGGATGCTCCACGATGTTGGTGGCGTGGCTGACCACGCCGGGAATGAGCAACTTGCCGTCCGGGAGCTTGACGTCCTGCCACACCCGCCACTCGTGCTCGTGCCGCACGTTCCCCGCCTCCACCGAGTAGGCGCCGGCGCGGACGCTCAGCACGAGATCGACGATGTCCGGCAATGGAATGTCGGTGGTATGCGGACCGTGCCAGCTGCCCCAGCAGATGTGATAGCGGATGCGGTCCTGCGGCAAGCCGCGCAGGGCATGGTTCAGCGCCTCGATCCGCACCCGCTCGAACTTCTTGAACTCGTCGAGCGGGGGCTCGGGATCGATCATGTCCCAGTTGTCCGGCAGGCTCGGGTCGTCGATCTGCAGCACGATCCCCGCATTGACGATCGCGCTGTACTCCTCCCGCATGGCCTCGGCCGAGGCGAACACGAACTCCTCCTCGGTCCGGTAGTGGAGATCCTCGCCGCGGGCGAAGCTCCCCGGCGACACCGAGCACATGAAGCCCTCGTCGATGCCGGCCGCCGCCATCGCCTGCTTCAGGTTGGCGATGTCGGCCTCGATCGCGGCGTGCCCGACATATTTCAGGGGGGCGGTGCAGACCGGGCGTCGGGTCGGGCGGCGTGCGGCGCTGCCCATCAGCGTGCCGCTCGATTCCGGATCGCGGTAGAACTCACCGAACTTCTGCCAGTCGCGGCGGTTGCTCATCGCCGTCAACGCCAGCTCGGCGACGCTGGATTTCTTGTGCCTCGTCTCCGGGACCGAGTCCGCGGGAACGAAGCCCTGCATCCGCGCGAAAGCATAGTTCCACCAGACGCCGTAGTCGTAGCTGGCCGCCATCGGCTTGCCGAACTCGCCATCGTCGGGAATGTCGATGCCGAGCTCGCGCTGCTTGCGCACGACCGCAGCCACCGCCGATTGCAGGCAGCGCGCGTATTCCGCCGCGTCCACCGCCTCACCCTTGCTGCGCGCCCGGTTGCGCTCGATGAGGTCGGCCGGCCGCGACAGGCTTCCGGCATGGGTGGTGAGAATCCGTTCCGTGCTGCGCTTCATGGCTCCCGCTTCCTGCGCCGCGGGCCTGCCGCATGGCTGCTGCCTCGCGACCGACGGCGGACCTGACCCTGCCGCCCTAGAGGCTCAAGTCATCCGGCGCCCTTCGTGCCGCATGGCGTATGTGGAGGACCACCACGTCATGTCCCTGAACAGTATAGTAAATGCGATAAGGGTATCGGGTCGGCGGCAGGATACGAATCTGAGGATCGGTGGTTGCGACTCCAATGAACGGAGTGGTGAGCAGCCGTTGGACACGGGCACGCAAGTACAGGCGAACGCGATCGGCCGCGGCAGGCGAACCGTGCTCGGCGGTGTAGCTGCGGATGTGCCGAAGGTCCTGAACCGCGCGAACGTCCCAACGAAGCTTCATGACCAGGGCTTGTTGAGCACCTCGTCGATATCGGCCTCGGATGCAAATTCACGGCGCTTGGCGCGCTCCAGCGCGCTTTCGAGCGTTGCGCGCTCATCGTCGGAGAGAGCGTACGTCTCTTCGTTTGTTATCTCGGAAAGCGCCTCGACCGCGAGCTCCTGTCGCGCCTTCGGCAGCGCCCGCACTTTCGCAAACAGCGTCTCCAGCTCGTCTTCGGTCGTAGCCATGACGAAACGATACCATGATTCCACCGGAGCAAGAAGGAATTCCTGGAAGCTCTCGGTCGTGCCCGAGCTCCATCCAGATGCCCCGGCGCGAGAGGCTTTCATGAGCGTTGGACGTGCCGGCGGCGACGCCCAATCCATGCGATGAGACGAGCAAGCAGAGGCGCTTCCTGCTGCGCTGCATCGGTTCAGGCCGAAAGCTTGCCCTGGCCCAGAACAAAATCCTCGATACGAATGCGCAGGCTGTAGATCAGCCCGGTCGATGCATAATCGGCGAGCACGCTCTCGCTGAACTGCCTGGCGGAATCGAGCAGAATTACGCTCCCGAACCCCTTTCGGGTCGGCGCTGCTACCGCCGGTCCACCGGCCTCCCTCCAGGCAAACGAGTACAATCCGTCCCTGTCGATCTTTCCCTCGATCGAGACGCGGCCATTTGGCACGGACAGAGCGCCGTACTTGAGCGCATTGGTCGTCAGCTCGTGAATGATCATCGCAAACTGCTGCGCAGCCGACGGCGTGACCACGACGTCACAGCCGGTTACGACCACCCGCCCGCCCATGCCCGCGAGCTGCCGCTCGATGATCTGCCGCAGCGGAGCGCCTTCCCACTTGGCGTCGGCCAGCATGTCGTAGGCCTGCGCCAGGGCCCTCAGGCGCCCGTTCATGACCAGCTTCGCTTCGGCGAACGTCTTGGCCTCCTCGATGCTCCGATTGGCGAGCACCTGCACTACCGTCAGCAGATTCCTGGTGCGGTGATGGAGCTCGCGTACGACCAGCTGCTGGCTCTCCTCCAACTGCTTGCGCGCGGTGATATCGACGATCGCACTCAAGATCATCGTGCCTTGTGCGGTCACAATCGGGCTCAGCCCTATCTCGACCGGGAGCTCGCTTCCGTCCTTGCGGCGCGCAAAAACGTCACGGCCCGTTCCCATCAGGCGCATGCTGGGATGTGCCGCGTAATTGGCTCGGTCAATCGGATGCTGCGAACGAAATCGCTCCGGAACGAGCATGTCGACATTCTGCCCGATCAACTCGTCGCGGCCGTATCCAAGCAGCTTCTCGATCTGCCTGTTGATCAGGACGATTCTGCCGTCGCCGGCCGCAAGCACCATTCCATTCGGTGCCGCCTCCACCACCAGGCGGAATTGCTCCTCCGCTCGCTTGAGCTCCGCAGCATGACGGGCCAGCTCGCGTTGCGCATTCTCGAGCGCATGCAGAAAAGCGTCGGCTTCGCGCAGGCGGGAGCTCGTTATCGCCAGCTGCTCGCCGTGACCGAATGCGGTGGCTGCGCGCGAGGCGATGGAGAGAGGGATCGTGATCTGACGCGCAAGCATCAGGCCGAGGGCCAGAGCAAGGGCGATTGCCGCCACTGCTGCTGCAGTCCACAGCAGAAAGGATCGTCGCAGCTGCTCGCTTATCGATGCGTAGGAGACGCTCACTCCGACGCCCCAGCCGGAAAGCCGCGATCGCGCCGTCGCATGCAGGACGTCAGTTCCCTCGAGATTGGTCGTCCGCACGATCGTCCGCTGATCGTGCTCGCGCATGGGGGCAGGCAAGGTCGTTCCCGTATAACGCGCGTCATCTCGAGATCGCGCCACCACGACGCCGTTTCCGTCCCACACCATGGTCACCCATCCGGGTCCGAGCTTTTGCCCGGCAAGCAGCTCGGCCAGGTCGGCGGGGAGCAGCCCGAGGCTCATGACGAACCGGACTTCTCCGTCGCGCAGAACGGGGATCGAGACGTTGAAGACCGGGCTCCCGACCACCAGGCTGGTGAACAGATTCGAGATCACCGGAGCTCTGGTCGCGAGCGTGCGCCGAAGCGTTTCCGGATCGCCGGTCAGGGGCGGCTGCTCGCCATATTCGACGTAGGTGTTCACCAGCTGGCGGCCGGAAGCATCGGTCAGAATCAGGTACGCGCGGCCCTGCAGGCCTGCTTTTGCCTGCTCGTAAAAGCCTGCCCAGTTCCCTTCTCTCAGCGCCTGCGATGTCGCCAGCGTTCGCAGAATGGTCAGATGGCGATCGAAATCTCGATCCAGATCGTCGACCAGAGCACCGAGAACCTGCAGCACGCGCCGTTGCAATTGCTCGCGCTCGACCGATGCGGAGTGCCAGAGCAGCGCTCCCAGCAGCAGTAACAGGGGGAACGCGATCGCGAGACCAAACAGCGTCAGATAGGTGAACGCCGAATAGGACCCCTGAGCTTTTGAACGGATGGACCAGGTATGCATTAATTCCGCCTGAACGGCCCTTCGCAGCTGGAGCCTTGGCGCCTGCGGGCTTCAGGATCGGGAGAACGGCCCCATCCCCTCGCTCGCAAGAAAAATAGGCGGGCTGAAGCTGGCCGCCGCGGCCTGGCCGTTCGATCCCCCGCTCCCGGAAACGGAACAAAACCTATCATACCCTCGTGGCTGCGACAACGCAGCACGCCTCGCCACGCGCTGCCCTTTGCACGCGGCATCGGTGAACCACATGCCGCGGGTCTTGCGGCGGCTCGTTTCATCAATAGAATAAAGCGGCATCGGGGATGGAGTCCCCCTCTGAAACCGCCTACAGGCTGATGACTCCTGCCGCACGCGACTGCGGCGGGAGCTTTCGTGACCCGCCCAGGAGCGGGTTTTTTTGTGCCCCGCGGCGGCACGACCGAGAGGGATCTCAATAATGCAGAACGTATGGTTCCAGTCCGCCGTCTGGATGGCGCTGGCGCTGCTCGCGGCGCTCGGCTCATTCGCCATCCCGATCTCCGCTGCATTGTTCGAGATCGTCGTCGGCGCGGTTGCCGGCAACACCATCGGCCTGCCGCTCACGCCATGGATCGACTACATCGCCGCCTTCGGCGCCGTCGTCCTGACCTTCCTCGCCGGCACCGACATCGATCCGCACGTCGTCAAGAGGAATTTCGGCTCGAGCGTCACCATCGGGCTGATGGGATTTTTTGCGCCATATCTCGGCTGCCTGCTCATCGCGCATCACGCCCTCGGCTGGCCTTGGCCGCAGGCGCAAATTGCCGGGATCGCGCTGTCGACCACCTCGGTCGCGGTGGTGTACGCGGTGATGGTGGAGACGGGCTACAACCAGACCGAGCTGGGCAAGATCATTCTCGCGGCATGCTTCATCAACGACATCGGCACGGTGCTGGCGCTCGGCCTCATCTTTGCGAACTACAACATCTACCTGCTCCTGTTCGCCGTGGTGACGGTGGCCGTGATGGCAGCGCTCCCATGGATCATTCCCCGCCTGTTCGCGCGGTTCGGAAAACGAACCAGCGAGCCCGAGATCAAGGTCCTTTTCCTGATCCTGTTCGTGCTGGGCGGTCTCGCCAACCTGGGAAAGAGCGAAGCGGTGTTGCCGGCCTACCTGATCGGAATGGCTCTCGCGCCGTTCTTCATGGGGGAGAAGGAGCTCCAGCTGCGCATGCGGGCCATCTGCTTCGCGTTTCTCACGCCGTTCTACTTCCTCAAAGCCGGCTCCCTGATCGACTCCCGTGCGCTGCTGGCCGGGGCCGGGCTGATCGCGCTGTTCCTGGCGGTGAAGATGGTGACGAAGTTCGTCGGCATCCTGCCCTTGACCCGTTACTTCAGGTTCGACCGGCGCGAGGGCATGTATACCACCCTGATGATGTCAACCGGCCTGACCTTCGGCTCGATCTCGGCGCTGTTCGGGCTGACCAACCACATCATCGATCAGGAGCAATATACGATCCTGCTCACGGCGGTGATCGGCAGCGCCATAGTTCCCACCCTGATTGCGCAGATCTGGTTCCGCCCGCATTTCGAGCCGCTCGAGGAGGATGCATAGAGCATCCGGCGTGCTCAGTTCGGTCACGGCAGGGCGGGCGGCCGGTGCCTGCTCAGGAAGAGCGTCCGCGGCGGAGCACGAGGATTGATGTCGCCTGCGCGACGACCACCGGCAGGAGGCTCATGACCAGGATCACCGTCCACATGCCGGGGTCGGGCCGGACCAGATGCAGCAGCTGCGCGAGCGGCGGCAGCCAGACGGGCACGACCAGCAGCAGCACGCACAGGCCGAGCGCAGCCCACACCCATGGATTGCGAGTGACCTCGTTCTGCAGCAGGGGGGATCGGCGAGGGCGCATGTTGAGCACGTGCCAGAGCTGGGCGAAGGCGAGCGTCAGGAAGGTCACGGTCACGACCGAGCGGCCGTCGAGCCCGAGCCAGACCCGTCCGAGCAGCAGTGCGCCGAAGGTGGCAGCGGTGAGCAGCAGGCTCTGCAGCACGATCGCGATCCACTGGGCGCGACCGAGGATGGGCTCGCGCGGATCGCGCGGCGGCCGCGCGAGAACGTCGCGCTCGCCTTCGCCCATCGCCAGGGCGAAGGCCGGGAACACGTCGGTGACGAGATTGAGATAGAGGATCTGCAGCGGCAGGATCGGCAGCGGCAGCGTCGTCAAGAGCGCGAGCCCGACCACCATCACCTCGCTCAGGTTGCAGGACAAGAGGTAAGCCACGAAGCGGCGGATATTGGCGAAGATCACCCGGCCCTCGCGGATCGCCGTGACGATGGTGGGGAAGGCGTCGTCGAGCAGGATCATGGCGGCGGCTTCGCGCGCCACGTCGGTGCCGCGCATGCCCATCGCCACGCCGATGTCCGCCTGCCGCAGCGCCGGCGCGTCGTTGACGCCGTCGCCGGTCATGGCGACGACGGCGCCGGCCTGCTGATAGGCCCGCACGAGATCGAGCTTCTCGGAGGGGCTGACGCGGGCGAAGATGCCGACCTTCAGCAGCTCGGCCGGGTCGCCGAGGATGCGCGCGAGCGCGCGCCCTTCGACCACGCCGGCGGCGGCCCTGCCGATGCCGACCGCGCGGCCGATGCTGCGGGCGGTGACGGCATGGTCGCCGGTGACCATGACCACGCGGATGCCCGCCTGCTGGCAGGCCGCGATGGCGCGGGGCACGTCGGCGCGCGCGGGGTCCTCGAGCCCGACCAGGCCGAGGAACGTCAGACCTCGATAGGGGGCGCTGTCGTCGCGCGGGCTCGACTTCGTGGCGCATGCCAGAACCCGCAGGCCGTGCCGGCCGAGCTGCTCGACCCGCTCGAGCCATTTGCCGCGGGTGGCGGCGTCGATCGCCGCTTCGCCGCCATCGGAGAGAAGGCGCTCGCAGGCGGCGAGCACGGCTTCCGGCGCGCCCTTGACCGCGAAGAGGACACGGTCGGCGCAGCGATGCACGGTCGCCATCATCTTGGTCGAGCTGTCGAAAGCGTGCTTGCGCAGCAACGGTCGCGAGGCGAGGAGCGCGCCGCGCGCAACCCCTGCGCGGCGGCCCGCGCGCAAGAGCGCGAGCTCCATCGGATCGCCGCTGGCTTGCCCGGTCGATTCCCCGAGCGTGGCGTCGTTGCACAGGACCGCGACCTCGAGAAGCCGTGCGAGCTGCGGGTCCTCGCCGGCCGAAGCCGCCTCGCCCCCCGAGCCGGTGACGCCGTCGCCGACTTCCACCTCGCCGGAGGCGAGCCAGAAGCGCCGCACCATCATGCGGTTCTCGGTCAGCGTGCCGGTCTTGTCGGTGAGAATGACGGTGGTCGCGCCGAGCGTCTCCACCGCCGACAGCCGCTCGATCAGGGCGTTCTGCCGCGCCATGCGCCACATGCCGCGGGCAAGCGCCAGGGTCGCGACGATCGGCAGCCCTTCGGGAATGGCGGCGACGGCGAGCGCGATCGACGCTTCGACCATGAGGAAGGTGTCCTCGCCGGTGGACACCCCGATCGCGGCCAGGACACCGGCCAGCGCGAGCGTCGCCCAGACGAGCTGGCCGGAAAGGCGGGCAAGCTTCTTCTCGAGCGGCGAGGTCCCCGGCTCCGCCTCCTCGACGAGCTGCGACACCCGGCCGATCTCGGTCTCGAGCCCGATCGCCGTCACCACGCCGACCCCGCTGCCGCGAATGACGCCGGTTCCCTTGAACAGCATCGAGCTGCGCTCGGCGAGCCGTGCATCCCGGGCGACCGCGTGCGGGTCCTTCTCGACGGCGATCGATTCGCCGGTCAGCATCGATTCGTCGACGGCGAGGCTCGACGCGTCGATCAATCTCAGGTCGGCCGCTGCCGCGTCTCCGGCCTCCACCAGCACGATGTCGCCGGGGACCAGGTCGTCCGCCGGCACGACCCGAATGTGGCCGTCGCGGCGCACCCGCGCCGAGCGCGTGCCCAGCGCCCGCAGCGCCTCGATCGAGCGTGCCGCCTTGAGCTCGGTCAGAAAGCCGATCAGGGCGTTGAGGAGGAGCACCGCGGCGATCGCACCCGCTTCCTTCAGCTCTCCGAAATAGAAGCCGAGCGCCGCCGCACTCGCCAGCAGATACACCACCGGGCTCTGGAACTGGTGCGCCAGCACGACGAGGGCGCTGGTCCTGCACCGGGCGAGGATGGTGTTGGGGCCACAGGCGCGGGCGCGGCGCTTGACCTCACCGCCGGAGAGCCCGGTGGCGGCGGAAACCTCGAGCGCCGCCAGCGCGTCGGCGGCAGGCAGCGCGTAGTGGAGAGCGCTCTCTCGTTGCGTGGCTGCAGCCATCCCCGCCTGTTCCCTTGCGCGCCTCGTCTGCGCCGAGCATGCCCGATCCCCCTCGACCGGTCATCGCCGGGCTTCGTCCCGGCGATCCCGATTCAGGATCGGGATGGCCGGCACAAGGCCGGCCATGACGCCCTTCAAAATGCACGGGCTGGCATCTGCCGGGCTTCTGCCGCTGCAGCAGTTGTCGTCGCCGGCCTCGTCCCGGTGCATCGTCCGGTCATCGCCGGGATCGTGGTCGCCGCAAGGCGGCAAGCCGACATATTCAGTGCAATAAATTTTGGACCCCATTCGATCAATCTCGTCCGCGCTGCAACGTTGCTTGCAACCGGAGTGAGCCTTGGGCGTTTAGAACCTATGGATGAGACAAACAGTTGGCCTCACAATCGGCTTCTGCTCGCCTTGGCACCCCGAAATCTCAACCGGCTCTTGCCGGATATTGAACGTATTCACTGCCGGTGCGGACAAGTTTTACTGGAAGCTGATGGTTCGCTCGATCATGTATACTTCCCCGACAGCGGTGTCATATCCGTGTTGGCGGTTTATGCCGACGGCAGCGCTATCGAGATGGCAACGATCGGTAGAGAGGGCTGCACGGGTGTACAGGCCATTTTTGGCGCCAAGACTTCCTCCATCCGTCTTTTCGTCCAAATCCCGGGCACCGCAGCAAAGATGTCTCGCCCGGCGTTCGCACGGGCCATGGCATCGATGCCATCATTTCAAAGCCTCATGTACGCCTACGTTCAGGCCTTTCTGGAGCAGGTCATGGCATCAGTTGCGTGCAACGGTGCGCACAGCCTCAAGCAGCGACTGGCGCGGTGGTTGCTCATGATGCGCGATCGCAGCGACGATGATGCATTGCCCGTCAGTCAAAGCCTTCTCGCCGAGATGCTCGGTGTGCAAAGGCCGACCGTTACAAATGCAGCCGGCGAGCTGGAACGGAGTGGCCTGATCAAGCGCGGCCGGCAACAAATCATGATCCGTGACCGGAAAGGGCTGATGGGGGCATCCTGCGAATGCTATCAGCTGGTGCGCAAGCGCATTATCTTTCATCTTCCCAAGACATACGCGATCGTTCTGCCCCGTCGGTAATGTACATTACCGACGGCATCGCTCACCTGGGGTATGGTCAAGAGGTTTCTCGCCGAAAGCGCCGCGATTGGTGCCTAATGCCCGGCTCGTTCATCAATGATCCCAACCATTGGCACCAACGTGCCGAGGAGATACGCATTCTAGCTAATGATATGAAGGACGAGATATCCAAGCAAATGATGCTTCGGATCGCGCAGGATTATGAGCGGCTCGCTGCGCGAGCCGAAGAGCGGGCAAAGCGTTCATAATGAGCCAAATGGCGAACTTTCGCGGATCGGGCTGATCGTGAAATCAACGTCGTCATGGCCGGGCTCGTTCCAACCACTGCGCTGCACGCTTCCGCTTTCGATGCGCTACAATGAGCTCGGCCGGCGGCGGCAGGGCGGACGATGGACTTCTCGCTGAACGCGGAGCAGCAGCAGATCCGGGAGGCGATGCTCAAGCTCTGCGCCCGGTTCGACGACGGGTACTGGCTCGAGAAGGACAGGAGCGGCGGCTTCCCGCACGAGCTGCACGGTGCGCTCGCCGCAGATTCCTGGCTCGGCATCGCGATGCCTGCGCAATACGGCGGCGCCGGGCTCGGCATCACCGAGGCGGCGATCATGATGCAGGCGATCGCCGAATCGGGGGCCGCCATGTCGGGCGCCTCGGCGGTTCACATGAACATCTTCGGGCTCAATCCCGTGGTCGTGCTGGGCAGCGAGGAGCAGAAGCGCCGCATGCTGCCGCCGTTGATCGCCGGCAAGGACAAAGCCTGCTTTGCCGTGACCGAGCCCAATGCCGGCCTCGATACCGCCTCGATCAAGCTCGACGCCCGCCGGCGCGGCGACGGCTACCTCCTCTCCGGCCAGAAGATCTGGATCTCCACCGCGCAGGTGGCCAACAAGGTTCTCGTCCTTGCCCGCACCACGCCGGCCGAGAGGGTCAAGCACAAGACCGACGGCCTGAGCCTGTTCTACACCGATCTCGATCGGCGCCGCGTCAGCGTGCGCGCGATCGAGAAGATGGGGCGGCATGCGGTCGATTCGAACGAGTTGTTCTTCGACGAGATGCCGGTTGCCGCCGCCGACCGCATCGGCGAGGAGGGGCAGGGATTTCGCGCGATCCTGCACGGCATCAATCCGGAGCGTATCCTGATCGCGGCGGAGGCGGTCGGCATCGGCCGCGCGGCGCTGCGGCGGGCGGCGGCCTATGCGCGCCAGCGCGTGGTGTTCGGCCGGCCGATCGGCCAGAACCAGGGCATCGCCCACCCGCTCGCGCGATGCTGGGTCGATCTCGAAGCCGCCAACCTCATGGTCATGAAGGCGGCTTCCCTTTGCGACCGCAAGCTCGACTGCGCAGCCGAGGCGAACGCCGCCAAGTATCTCGCCGGAGAGGCCGGCTATCACGCCTGCGAGACCGCGCTCATGACCCACGGCGGCATGGGCTATGCGAAGGAGTTTCAGGTCGAGCGCTATCTGCGCGAGGTCATGATCGCGCGCATTGCGCCGATCACCCCGCACATGATCCTGAATTATATCGCGGAGAAGGTGCTCGAGCTGCCGAAGTCGTATTGACAGCCCCTCACCCCACCCCTCTCCCCGCGAAGACGCGGGGAGAGGAAGCAGACGCGTCGTGTTGCACCTCTGTGTGTTGCACCTCTGTGCATCAACTCTACCGACATCTGCCCCTAGTGACAGTAAGGCGCCGTCTGCGCGCCCGAGCTGTCGTATTGGGGGACGCAATCGGGGTCCGAGGGCTGGGCAAGCGCTGCGCCGGCGGCAGCGGCCGCGAGCACAGCCGCAAGCCCGAGCGCCCTAAGCAGATTGATCGCCGTTGTCCGCATGTCTTTCTCCACTTGCTACATTGCCCGCTGCCCCGCCCGGCAAATCGGGTCGGTCGCGCCTGGGTGCAATGCACAATATTTTGAAGAAGCGTTGATGGAGCCTTGGCAAAACGCCAGCCGCGCGCGACGCATGGCTTGAGCAACGGCGTTAACACGAATTTAATGCATCGCAGCATTCGCGCCCGTGCGGCGGGCTCTTTCGCCACCCCGGCGCGCCAAGCCACCTCACCTACTGATGTCGTGGAGCCCGACGATGAGCATCCCCAGCCCCGTCTATGATCCGCCGTTCAACGTCACCCGCGCCAGCCACTCGGTGCTGGCGGTCAGGGACCTGGCGCTGAGCCGCAGATTCTATGTCGACCTCATCGGCTTCATCGTCAGCGAGGAGGACAGGGACGCGATCTATCTGCGCGGCGTTGCCGAAGCATGTCACCACAGCCTGGTGCTCAGGCGCACAGCCGGGGAGCCGCTGGTCGAGCGCGTCGGCATGCGCGTGTTCTCCGAGGAGGACCTGGAGAAAGCCAGGCGCTTCTTCGACCGGGCGGGCTTGCCCGCCCGCTGGGTCGAGGTGCCGCATCAGGGCCGCACACTGCATGTCAGCGATGCCTCGGGGGCGCCGATCGAGCTGTGCGCCAGCATGGAGGTCAAGCCGCGGCTCGTCGTCTCCTTCGCCGATCACCACGGCGCGGTGCCGCAGCGGATCGACCACTTCCAGCTTCTGGTCCCGGACGTGCAGAAGGCCTGCGAGTTCTGGATGAGCCTCGGCTTCCGCCTGTCGGAGTACATCGCCGCCGACGGCAGCGACGAGCTGCTGTTCGTGTTTCTCCAGCGCAAGGGCAATCCGCACGACATCGTGTTCGCGCCGGGCGCCGGGCCGCGGCTGCATCACGCCGCCTTCAGCATTCCCGAATCGTATCACTTCTTCTACGTGTGCGACCTTGCCGCCGAGATGGGCTTTGCCGCCAACGTCGAGTTCGGTCCCGGGCGGCACGGCCCCGGGCACGCGCTGTTCGTCTATCTGCGCGATCCGGACGGGCACCGCATCGAGCTGTTCAACACCCATTACCAGGTGATGGACATCGAGAACGAGCCGATCCGCTGGGATCTGAGTGCCGCCGCCAGGCGGCGCTGGCAGCTGCCGGCGCGGCGGCAGTGGTTCGTCGAGGCGAGCCGCTTTCGCGGCGTCGAGCCGCGCGAGCCCGCGAGGTCGGGTGATCCCATGACACTCGAGAAGCTCATCGCGGCGGGAGCGCGCTGAGACGATTCAATGCCCGGAAATGCGGCGCGTCCGGAAATCGGTCCACGCCAATGTGACCGCGAAAATGCAGAACGCGATCAGGATTGCAGCGACGATCAAGGCGGATTCGAGCGGCATGGTCTTGCTCCTTCGCGAGAGGCGGAGCATGACCGGTTCCTGCTCGGGTGACTTGATCTCGGTCAAGGCCGCCGCGCCGGGGCAGGCGCGGTCGATCGGAGCAGCGCCCTGCACACCGCCCTGCAGGCGCGCGCAGCCGTCGTCACTTTGACGCACATCAAGGACTTTTCCCGGGCCCAGCTCCAATCTATTTGCAGGCAAAGGATCGTTCCCATGGCGCTCCCACACGCGTTCAAACGCATCAGGCTGCACCTCGCCCGCTCGAAGGGGTTCCCCTCCGGGTCGACCCGGCACGGCTACGAATTTGTCGCGCCGCTCGACAGCAAGGGGCACATCGACCCGCACCTCTGGCAGCAACACCGCCAGCATTGCGGCGTGCGGAGGTTCTGGAACGGCAGCGACGACCAGTTCGGCCAGCTCGTCCACAAGCCGGGAGGGGCAGAGCACGCCCGCTGGGTGTTCGATTATGACCCCGAATCGACGGAGGACGACGAAAGCGGCTACCGCTTCGGCGCCCATTCGTTTGCCCCCGGCGAATACGTGTCGATCCGCGGCGACGACGGCGAGATGCACACCTTCCAGGTGGCATCGGTCGAGCCCGCCGGGTAATCCGGGCGAGGCGCCCCGGCTGCGGCTTGCCCGAGCGGGCCGTTGCCCCGGCAATCAGCGGGCGAGCGTGCCGATATAGGCGGCGATGTCTTCGGCGTCGCGGCGCGTGATCGTCATGTTCATCCTCGGATGCGGATCGAGGATCAGGAACGCGAGGAGCTCCGGGTTGGAGCCGAGCTTGCGGGCAATCGCCTCGAATGCCGGCGCATTCGAGACCTGCCGCCCCTGGCCGGCGCCGACGAAGTGGCACGCCGCACAGCGCGCCTCGGCGAGGCGCTTGCCGTTGTCGGCGTCGGCGGCAAAGGCGGCCGATGCGGCGCCAAGGGCCGCCAGAAGCGCGCAAGCGGGTAGCAGTCGCACGTCGTCCTCCAGTCCTCACTGGGGCGCGCGGCCCCGCCGGTCGGAAAATCTGCGGACCTCCGTGCCTCGCACCTGTCATCGCCGGGCTCGTCCCGGCGATCCCGATTCAGGATCGGGATGGCCGGCACAAGGCCGGCCATGACCGTCCGGGAAGGCAGGTCGTCCGCTCCCTCTCTTTCCCGCCGGCCGTCCCGGCGCCCCTACGGGCGTGCCCTTAGGTAGATCATCTGAATTTTCGACGCGCCGGAAGGGAACTATGGATTCTTAATTAACCATGACCAAGGGGGATCGGTCATGTCAACGATCACCGCACCATCGGAGAAGATCATCGCACCGGCTGCCGCCCGGCCGGCTGCCTCGCACACACCGGATGCTGCGCTGATCAGGGGAATTGCCGACGGCGACCGCCGCGCCATGCAGATCCTCTACACCCGGCACAGCGTGCGCATCTATCGCTTCATCCTGCGTCTCACCCATGATGCATCCCTGGCCGAGGATCTGGTCAACGAAGTCTTT
>DASXAP010000276.1:0-5194 GCA_036406655.1 Xanthobacteraceae bacterium
TGGCTGATCCAGGCCTTCAACGGCATTTCCTATGGCGCGCTCCTGTTCCTCGTCGGCGCCGGGTTGTCGCTCATTTTCGGCGTGATGCGCATCGTCAACCTGGCGCACGGCTCCTACTTCCTGCTCGGCGGCTATGTGGCCCTGACGGTGATCTGGACGACCGGCTCCTGGGCGCTGGCGCTGCCGGTGGCGGCCTTGGCCATCGGCGTCCTCGGCCTGCTCATGGAGCGAATCTTCCTGCGGCCGTTGGGGTTCGATCCGCTCCGGCAGGTGCTGCTGACGGTGGGGTTCGCATTCCTGTTCCAGCAGGCGGCGCTGGACATCTGGACCGGCAACAACTTCGACATCAACCCGCCCGAGCAGCTGACCAGAAGCGTGGTTGTCGGCGGGCTCTATCTGCCGTTGTACCGGATCTTCATGATCGCCACGGCGCTGTTGATCGGCATCGGGCTGTGGCTCGCCATGGAGAAGACCCGGATGGGCGCGGCGGTGCGCGCCACCGTCGACGACGCGGAGATGGCGCGCGGGGTCGGCATCGACACCTCGCGCATCTCGATGCTGATCTTCTCGCTCGGCGCGTTCCTGGCGGCATTGGGCGGCGTGATCGGCGGCGCCTTCCTCGGCGTCTATCCCGGCCTCGATTTCGAGATGCTGCCGCTCGCCTTCGCCGTCGTCATCATCGGCGGCATGGGCAGCCTCGGCGGCGCCGCGATCGGAGCGTTGCTGGTCGGGTTGGCCGACAATTTCGGCAAGGCGCTGTTCCCCGAGGTGTCCTACTTCACGCTGTATGCGCCCATGGCGCTGATCCTGGCGGTGAAGCCGACCGGCCTGTTCGGACGGGAATAGGCGGGGCCGATGCGGCGCGGACTGATCAATGTCCTGATCGTGATCCTCGCTCTGGCGGCCATCGCGCTGATCGTCCCGCACACGAGCTCATTCGTCATCCTGCTGGCGACCCGCGCGCTCGCTTTCGCCATCCTGGTCATGAGTCTCGACATCCTGCTCGGCTATACCGGCCTCGCCTCGCTCGGTCAGGCGGCCTATCTGGGCGTGGGCGCCTACGTCACCGCAATCCTCGCGACCAGGTACCAGATCGGGCTCGGCTACGATTTCTGGCTGGTGGTCCTGGCGGGCATGGCGGTGGGAGGCATCCTGGCGGCGTTCTTCGGGCTGCTCGCCATCCGCGCGAGCGGAGTGTACTTCCTGATGATCACGCTCGCGCTCGGCCAATGCGTCTGGGGGCTGGCCTACCGCTGGAACTCGCTTACCGGCGGCGACAACGGCATCAATCTGCGCGCCCGCCCCAGGTTCGGCATCGATCTCGCCGACGAGGTCACCTTCTTCTACCTGGTGTTCGCGCTGTTCGCCCTCTCGCTGCTGCTGATGTACACGCTGGTCCGATCGCCGTTCGGGCGGAGCCTCGCCGGGATTCGCGAGCGCGAGCTGCGCATGAAGATTCTCGGCTACAACACCTGGCTGCACAAATACCTCGCCTTCATCATCGCCGGCGCCTTCGGCGGGCTTTCCGGCGTGCTGTGGGCGCACACCGCGGGCATCGTGAGCCCGGTCAACGTCGAGCTCCCCACCTCGGTCGATGCGCTGCTGATGGCGGTGCTCGGTGGGTCCGGCACGCTCGTCGGCGGGGTGATCGGCGCCTTCATCGTCTTCGGCCTGCGCGAGTTCCTCAGCACGCTGGTGCCGTGGTGGCAGTACGTCCTCGGCGCCGTCTATGTGCTGACGATCCTCTATCTGCCGATGGGGCTGATGGGGATCCCGGAGCGGCTCCGGCAACGCCGGGCGCTCGCGGCAGATCGACAGCAGGCGAAAAAGCTGGCACCTGTCGTCTCGTGAGCTTGCGCGGGGAACGTCACCTGCAACAGAGGAGTAGGACCATGAGAAGTGAGCTGCTGCGACGGGCCGCACCGTTGCTGTCGGGAGGGGGCATCGTCCTTGCCCTCCTCGGGCCGGCATCGGCCGCCGAGGAGCTGCGCATCGGCTTTGTGGCGCCGACCACCGGGATCTTCGCTCAGGTCGGCAAGGACATGGTCGACGGCTTTCAGATGTACCTCGACGAGGTCAACAGCGATTTCGGCGGCGCCAAGGTGAAGTTCATCGTCGAGGACGAGCAGGCCAAGCCGGACACCGCCGTCACCCGCGCCAAGAAGCTCATCCTGCAGGACAAGGTGCACATGCTGGTCGGCGGGCTCCTGGCGTCGAGCGGCTATGCGCTGGCGCCGGTCAGCACCGCCGAGAAGACGGTTTACGTCGTTCCGGTTTCCGCCGCCGACGACCTGACCCAGCGCGATCTGCCGAAATATCCCTATCTGGTGCGCACGGGATGGAGCAGCTCGCAGCCGAGCCATCCGTTCGGGCAGTGGGCCTGCGATCAGGGCTACAAGAAGATCGCCGCGATCGGCGCCGACTACGCCTTCGGCTACGAGGTCATCGGCGGCTTCCAGCGCGCATTCGAGGCCTGCGGCGGGCAGATCATCCAGAAGATCTGGCCGCCGATCGGCACCAAGGACTTCGGCCCCTACATTCCGACCCTGCGGCAGGACGCCGATGCCATCCTCACCCTCATGGTCGGCCCCATGTCGCTGCAGTTTCCCAAGCAGCTCGCGGCCTCCGGCAACAAGAAGCCGGTGCTCGGCGGCGGCACGAGCTACGACGAGTTCGTGCTGCCGTCCATGGGCGACGAGGTGATCGGCCACGTCTCCGCGCTGCAGTACAGCGCCGCGCTGGAGACGCCGAAGAACGAGGCCTTCGTGAAGAAGTACCGCGCGAAATACGGCAAGGTGCCGTCGTATTATTCGGAGACCAACTACACCACCGCGCAGATGATCGACGAGGTGATCAAGAAGGACAATGGCAAGTTCCCCGGTCCCGAGGAATTCGTGAAGCAGCTCGCGTCACTGAAGCTCGACACGATCCGCGGGCCGGTGAGCATCGACGATATGCGCAATCCGGTGCAGAACATCTACATCAAGAAGGTCGAGAAGAAGAAGATGTTCGGCTACGACAAGGCGGAGCTCTGGAACACCGTCATCAAGACCTATCCGAACGTCAGCCAGTTCGGGCAGTTCAACAAGGACGAGTTCCTCAAGACTCCCGTGTACAGCCGGGACTTCCCGCCCTGCAAGTTCTGCAACTAGACCATGTCCCGGTCAGATTGATGCACATCGGCGCAACGCGACGGATCTGCTCTCTCCCCCGGCATAAGCGCGTTTACGCGCGTCTTCGACGCGCTATGCGGGGGAGGGGTGGGGAGGGGGTACGCGTCAGGTGTTCAACCGGGAAGTGAAACACTCCCTCCCTCCCTCCGGCGCCGAGGGCATGCGCGTGAATACCGGCACGCCCGCCACTGCCGCCGCGCCGGCGCTCGAGCTGCGCGCGCTGTCGAAGAGCTTCGGCGGCCTGCATGCGGTGCGCGGGGTGACCTTCAAGCTCATGCCCGGCGACCGCAAGGCCATCATCGGCCCCAACGGCGCCGGCAAGACCACCCTGTTCAACCTGATCACCGGGATCTTCCCGGCGAGCTCGGGGCAGGTGCTGCTGCTCGGCCGCGACGTGACCGGCTGGCCGAGCCATCGGCGCACCGCACTGGGCATGGCGCGAACCTTTCAGATCACCAGCCTGTTTCCGAAGCTCACCGTCCTCGACAACGTGCTCCTGGCGATCCAGGGGCTGCGGCAATCCAAGTTCGTGATGTGGCGCTTCATGTCCTCCTATCGGGAGCCCTATGAGAAGGCGCACGCGCTCCTGGAGCGGGCCGGATTCCTGGCCCGCAAGGACACCGAGGTTCGTTACCTCTCGCACGGCGAGCAGCGCCAGCTCGAGATCGTCGTCGGTCTCGCGAGCGATCCCAGCATTCTGCTGCTCGACGAGCCGGCAGCCGGCCTCTCGTCGGGCGAATCGGCGGAGATGGCGGAATTCCTGCGCGGCCTCGATCCTTCCCTTGCCATCCTGCTGATCGAGCACGACATGGACGTGGTCTTCGACGTGGCCGACCACATCTCGGTCCTGCATTTCGGCGAGGTGCTGGAGACCGGCCCCACCGAGCAGATCCGCAGGAGCACGAAGGTGCAGGAGATCTATTTCGGGACCGGCTGAGTCATGGCGATTCTCGAAGTTCAGGACATCCACACCTATTACGGCGATGCCTATGTGCTGCAGGGGATGTCGCTGCAGCTCGAGGAGGGGCAGATTCTCGGCCTGCTGGGCCGCAACGGCGTCGGCAAGACCACGCTGGTGAACTCGATCGTCGGCTTCACGCCCCCGCGTCGGGGCAGGATCGTCTTCAAGGGCGCCGACATCACCCACATCTCCTCGTTTGCGACCGTCCGCGGCGGGATCGGGCTGGTGCCTCAGGGCCGGCGCGTGTTCCCCACCTTGAGCGTCGAGGAGAACCTGCTGGTGGCCGAGCGCAATCCGGACCGGCACGGCTGGACGCTGGAGCGCGTGTACGGGCTCTTCCCCCGCCTGCGCGAGCGCCGCACCCAGCGCGCCAGGACGCTGTCGGGCGGCGAGCAGCAGATGCTGGCAATCGGTCGCGGGCTGATGACCAACCCGGACTGCCTGGTCATGGACGAGCCCTCGGAGGGGCTCGCCCCGATCATCATTCAGGGCGTGTGGGAGGCGATCGGAAGGCTCAGGGAGGAGGGCCTCTCGATCCTGTTGGTGGAGCAGAACGCCGCGCTGGCGCTCAAGCTGGTCGACTACGTGCACGTGATGAGCAAGGGGCGGCTCGTTTATTCGGCGCGCCCCGAGGAGCTGCGGGCGAACGAGCAGGTCAGATCGAGCTATCTCGGAATCTGAGGCTCGATCGGCCCATGCCGCCTCACCGCGAGAGGCCCTTGGCGGCGAGCTCCTGGAGATGCTCGTGCCAGAGGCGCTCGCGGTCGCGGCCGAGCGCCAAGAGATAATCCCAGCTGTAGATCCCGGTCGAGTGCAGGTCGTCGAAGACCAGCCGCACCGCGTAGTTCCCGGTCGGATGCACCTCGAGAATGGCGACGTTGCGCTTGCCCGCGACCGTCCTGCGCTCGGACGGCGAATGCCCCTGCACCTCGGCGCTCGGGCTCTTCACCCGCAGATATTCGGCGCTGAGATCGAAGCTCGCCCCGTCGTCGAAGGAGACGGTCAGCGTGCGGCGGTCCTTGTGCAGCCGCAGCTCCACAGGCCAGGGCTTTCTCGGCTC
>DASXAP010000277.1:0-7392 GCA_036406655.1 Xanthobacteraceae bacterium
GCCCAAAGCACGACCGGGGTCGCCAGCAGCAGCTGAATCCAGTTGGAGGCGTGCTGGCTCAGCAGATGGCCCAGGCCGGTGAGATGGCCGCCCATCTCGAGGGCGACGACCGGCAGCGACAGGACGAGGCCGATCCAGAACCGGCGCGTCATGTCGATCAGCTCGGGATTGGGCCCGGTCTCGGCGGTCGCGATGACGGGCTCCAGCGCCATGCCGCAGATCGGGCAGAAGCCCGGCCCGGCCTGGCGGATCTCGGGGTGCATGGGGCAGGTATAGATCGTGCCCGCGGCAGGGCTCGGCGGCGGAGGGGCCGAGCCGGCGAGGAACCTTTGCGGGTCGGCGATGAACTTCGCGCGGCAGCCGGCCGAGCAGAAGTAGTAGCTCCGGCCCTGGTGCTGATGCCGCTGCTGCGCCACGTGCGGGTCGACGCGCATCCCGCACACCGGATCGCGCACGCCATCGTCGAGCGGCGGCGGCGATCCATGGCCGTGGCCGGCGTGGTCCATGGCGCGATGATGCGGCTCCGGCGCCGGCGCTGCGGCGGAAAGGGCGCTGCCGTGCGCACCGCAGCAGCCCCCCTCATGCGGTCCTTGCGGAGTGGCGGCCATGCCGGGTGTTTTCCCTTCGCGGGGGATTGCTTCCCTTACCCCGTAGGGGTATATATCGGGCATGCGGAAGGACATCAAGGGCTCGTGCGCGAAGCGGCTCACTCGCATCGAGGGGCAGGTGCGGGGCCTCTCCCGGATGCTGGAAGAGGACCGCTACTGCATCGACATCGTGACCCAGATCGCCGCCGTGCGTGCGGCGTTGCGGCGGCTCGAGGAGGAGATTTTGCGCGATCACGTCGGCCATTGCGTCGAGCATGCGATCGCCTCCGGAAACAGGGCCGACCAGCGGCGCAAGGTCGAGGAGCTGATGGCGGTGGTCAGCCGGGCGGACCGTTAACACTTGGGCAGGTCGGATTGACGCACATCGGTGCAACGCGATCGACCTGCTCCCTCCCCCGCTTGCGGGGGAGGGGTGGGGCGGGGGTGCGGCTCAGGCTCATTGTGCGCCCCCTCCCTGTCCCTCCCCCGGCACAAGCGCGTTTACGCGCGTCTTCGACGCGCTATGCGGGGGAGGGGACGCTGTCGGGGCGCCGCGGCTCAATCTCACCGGGACGTGCCACAACTCGAGGCGGTCCTCGCCGATCATTGCGCATGCTCGTGCGGCGCCTTGCAGGGCTGATCTGGGCGGCGATCCTGGTGGTGGCGGTGCAGGCCGTCCCCGGCACGGCCTTCGCCCATTCCGGCCACGCGCATCATTCATCCATTGCCGCCGCCGCCGCCGCCGCCGCCGCCGCCGCTCCGGCCGGCCCGGCCGGTGCGGCGCAAGCCGCGCTTCGCGGCGTCGACCGGGAGCGCTCCGCACATCCCGCGCTGGCGTCCGCGCCCCCGCAGGACGAGACATCCACTGCCCCGACCGGCGGCTGCAGCGGCGGCTGTTGCGGAGGAGGAGTCGGCTGCTGCGGTGCGGTGCTGGTCGGGCCGGTGCCGCCGCTTTCTCTCCCGCGCGCCGGAGCCGAGATCTTCCCGCTCTCTTTCGACGAGCGGGCGGGCATCCAACCGGACGCGCTGGCGCGACCGCCGAAAATCCTCGCTTGACGCAGCCCCGCGCCTTCGGCGCGGAAAAACCGCCGGCCCCGCGGCCGCGGCCATTGCGAGAGCGAGGATCGTTCCATGCGGCTTCATCATCTGGCGAGAACGTTAGCAGCGACTCTGCTGCTGGCGCTGCCGCTCGAGGGCATCTCGGCGCACGAAGGACACGACCACGACGCAGCGCCGGCAAATGTCGTCCTCCCCGGCGCGCCGCGCGCGGAAGCGGCTTCGGAGAAATTCGAGCTGGTCGCGGTCGCGCGCAGCGGTGGGATCGTGATCTTCCTCGATCGGTTCGCCACCAACGAGCCGGTCATCGATGCAGCGGTGGCGGCGGAGACACCGCAGGGAAGCATCGAGGCCGCACCTCTCCCGGACGGCACCTATCGGCTGCCTGCGCCCTCCCTGGCGGCAGCCGGCCGCCACGACCTCATCTTCACGGTCACGAGCGACGGCGCAGCCGAGGTGCTCGGGCTCACGCTCGATGTGCCGGCGACGACCTCCGCCCCCGAGGGCGGCTCGCCGGGTGCGGCTGCGGCCGGCTCAGCCGTGCCCCGCGACATGAAGCAGCGACTCATCGCCAGCGATTCGGGCATGACTGCTGCTCTGCTCGTTGCCTTCGTTGCCGGCGCGCTCGGAGGGATGCTGCTGGCGCGACGGAGAAAAGCCTCCACTCTCCTGCTTGCGGCTGCAATCGCGCTTGCGTCGTTCGCGAGCTCCTCCTTGGCGCATGAAGGGGAGGATCACGGCACGCCGCCTGTCGCTCGGCTCCCTGCGGCCCGCGAGGTGGCGCAAGTGCTCGGCGATGGCAGCGTGTTCGTTCCCAAGGCGACCCAGCGCATCCTCGCCATCCGAACGACGATCGCGGAAGCGGCAGCCTATCCGCGCACCGTGGAGCTGCCGGGCCGGATCATTCCCGATCCGAATGCGAGCGGTTTCGTCCAGGCGGCCGTCGGCGGAAGGCTTTCGCCGCCTGTGGGCGGGTTCCCGAGGCTCGGCACGCAGGTGAAGAAGGGCGACGTGCTTGCCTATGTGACGGCGCCGCTGCAGGCCATCGATGTCTCCGACATGCGTCAGCGCCAGGGCGAGCTCGACCAGCAGATCTCGATCGTCGAGCGGCGTGTCGCCCGCTACGAGTCGCTCGCTTCGACCGGAGCAGTCGCCCGCACGCAGCTAGACGAAGCCCGGCTCGAGCTGCAGGGGCTGAAGGATCGGCGTTCCGCGCTCGACAAGGTCAGGCGCGAGCCGGAGCCGCTCGTTGCCCCCGTCGACGGCATCATCGCCGACGGCAATCCCGTGGCCGGCCAGATCGCGCAGACCAACGCCATGGTCTTCCACATCATCGACCCGGCCCGACTCTGGGTCGAGGCGCTGAGCTACGAGGCCTTGCCGAGGCTGCAGCGGGCGACCGCGCGCGCCGGGGGCAGGGAGCTGAGCCTTGCTTTCCGCGGCGCGGGATTCGCCGATCGCAACCAGTCCATTCCGATTCATTTTGCGATCGAGGGCGATGTCGGCAGCGCGCGCGTCGGTCAGTTCGTGACCGTCCTCGCCGAAACCCCCGATCAGCAGCGCGGCATAGCCGTCCCGCGCAGCAGCATCGTCCGCGGCAGTGCCGGGCAGGACCTCGTCTTCGAGCATGTCGGCGCGGAGCGGTTCGAGCCGCGGCCGGTGCGGATCGAGCCGCTCGACGGAGAGCGCGTTCTCGTCTCCCAGGGGCTCGCTCCCGGCAGGCGCATCGTCGTGCAGGGCGCCGAGCTCCTGGACCACGTTCGCTGAGGGCGGCCGATGTTCAGGTTCTTCGTCACCCAGTCGCTGCGCAACCGGCTCTTCGTGCTGGCTGCCGCGGCCGCGCTCGTCGTCTATGGCCTGTTCACGACCGCGCGGCTGCCGGTCGACGTCTTTCCCGATCTGAACCGGCCCACCGTCACCATCATGACCGAGGCGGAGGGTCTCGCGCCTCCCGAGGTGGAGCAGCTCGTCACCTTCCCGATCGAGACCCGGATGAACGGCGTGCCCGGCGTGACGCGCGTTCGTTCCGTGTCCGGGGTGGGCCTGTCCATCGTCTATGTGGAGTTCGACTGGGGCACCGACATCTACCGGGATCGACAGCAGATCAATGAGCGGCTGGCGCTCATCCGCGATCAATTGCCCCCCAACACCACGCCGCAGATGGGCCCGATCAGCTCGATCATGGGCCAGATCCTGCTCGTCGCGGTGACCGGCAGCCAAGCGACTCCCATGGAGGTGCGGGAGACGGCCGACTTCGTGGTGCGCCCGCGGCTCCTGACGATTCCCGGGGTGGCGCAGGTGATCCCCATGGGGGGCGAGGTCCGGCAGTACCGGGTGTCGCCGAACCCGCCGGCGCTGCGCGCGCTCAACGTCACCTACGAGCAGGTCGAAAGGGCACTGGCGCAATTCGGCACCAATGCCGGGGGCGGCTTCACCGACCAGTATTCGCGCGAATACCTCATCCGCAACATCGGCCGCACCACCAGCCTCGACGATCTGCGCAACGTGGTGGTCGCGCGCATCAACGACGGTCCCGTCTATCTCTGGCAGGTCGCTACCGTCGAGTTCGCTCCCAAGGTGAAGCGCGGGGATTCCGGCTACATGGGCTCGTCCGCGGTGATCGTCTCCGTGGAGAAGCAGCCCAACATCGACACGGTACGGCTGACGCGGGAGATCGAGCAGGCGCTCCGGGAGATCACCGCATCGCTGCCGCAAGGGATCAGGGCCGATCAGATCCTGTTCCGGCAGGCAAATTTCATCGAGACCTCGATTCGGAACGTCGAAAGGGTGCTGGCGGAAGCAGCGGTCGTCGTCGCCGTCGTGCTGTTCGCATTCCTCCTCAACTGGCGAACGACGGCCATTTCACTCACCGCGATTCCGGTCTCGATCCTCATGGCGGCGGTGATATTTCATCTGTTCGGGCTGTCGATAAACACCATGACGCTCGGCGGCATTGCGATCGCGATCGGCGAGCTGGTCGACGACGCGGTCGTCGATGTCGAGAATATCTTCCGACGGCTGCGGGAAAACCGCGAGGCGGGCAATCCCCGCTCCACCTTCGACGTCGTCGTCGCTGCGTCGCAGGAGGTGCGCTCGGGCATCGTTTACGCCACGATCATCATCGTCCTCGTGTTCGTGCCGCTGTTTGCCCTGTCCGGGATCGAGGGCCGCCTGTTCGCGCCGCTCGGTGCAGCCTACATCATCTCGATCCTCGCCAGCCTTCTGGTGTCGATCACGCTCACCCCGGTGATGGCCTATTACCTGCTGCCGCAGTCGAGCCGGCTGCGGCAGGGCGATGTTCCGCTGGTCCGGGTGCTCAAGCGCTGGAACGCCGCAGCGCTCGGCTGGGCATTTCGTCATCGCGCGCCGGTGATCGCTTCGGCCGCTCTGGCCGTCCTCGCAGCCGGTCTCGCCGCGGCCGCGCTGCCGCGCGCGTTCCTCCCGGCCTTCAACGAGGGCACCTTCACGATCAATCTGCTGTTCAACCCCGGCATCTCGCTCGCCGAGTCGCATCGGGTCGGGCTCGTCGCCGAGCGGCTCATCCTCGACGTTCCGGAGGTGAAGGCGGTCGGGCGGCGGACCGGACGCGCCGAGCTCGACGAGCATGCCGAGGGAGTGCACTCCTCGGAGATCGAGGTCGACCTGCGGCCGAGCGGCCGCAGCCGGCAGGAGATCACCGACGACCTGCGAGCGCGGCTCGCGGTGCTGCCGGGCTCGGTCAATATCGGCCAGCCGATCTCGCACCGGCTCGACCACATGCTGTCGGGCGTGCGTGCACAGATCGCGCTCAAGATCTTCGGCGACGATCTCCATGCGCTGCGCAGCACGGCCGAGCGGCTTCGCCAGGGGCTCGCCGGCGTTCCCGGGGTCGTCGACCTTCAGGTCGAGAAGCAGGTCCTCATCCCGCAGCTCGAGATACGCGTCGATTACCGGCGCGCCGGCCTCTACGGCGTGCAGCCCGCAGCGGTGGTCGATCAGATCAGCCGGTTGTCGAACGGCCGCATCATATCGCGGGTCGTGGACGGCTATCGTCGCTTCGATGTGACCATGCGCCTGCCCGACCGGTTGCGGACGACGCAGAAGCTCGGCGACCTCCTGATCGAGACGCCGGTCGGCTGGATCCCCGCGCGCCATATCGCTGAGATTCGCGAAACCGAGGGACCCAACCAGATCCTGCGCGAGAACGGGCGGCGGCGGCTGGTCGTGCTCGCAAACAGCGACGGGCGCAGCGACATGGCGGCGATCGTCGCCGCGATCCGCAAGGAGCTCGCCGCCACGCGCCTGCCGGAGGGATTCTACACGCAGCTCGAAGGCACCTTCGAGGCGCAGGAGGAGGCGAGCCGGCTGATCGGCATCCTCTCGCTCGTCTCGCTGGGGCTGATCTTCGCCGTCCTCTACAGCCGCTACCGCTCCACCGCGCTCGCCCTGATCATCATGGGCAACATACCGCTTGCGCTGATCGGATCGGTCGCGGCGCTGTGGCTCGCCGGACAGCCGCTCTCGGTGGCTTCGATGATCGGCTTCATCACGCTTGCCGGCATCTCGGCGCGCAACGGCATCCTGAAGATCAGCCACTACCTCAATCTGGCGCTGCACCAGGGACTTGCGTTCGGGCCGGCGCTGATCGTGCGCGGGAGCCTCGACCGGCTGACACCGGTGCTGATGACGGCGCTGTCGGCGGGATTGGCCCTGTCGCCGCTGCTGATCGAGGCGACGGCCGCCGGCAAGGAGATCCTGCATCCGGTCGCCATCACCATCTTCGGCGGGCTGATCAGCGCGACGCTGCTCGACGCGCTGCTCACGCCGCTCCTGTTCCTGACGTTCGGGGAGAAGCCGCTGCAGCGGCTCCTCGCGGCGCGGGAGCATGCCCGTCCCGGGGAGCGCCATGCATCTGCAGAGGCATTCTAGATTTCGCACAGGAGGTCTTACGATGCTCAAACGCTTCGCCCTCGCCGCGGCGCTCGTTGCCGCAGCATCATTCGCGCTCGCGCATGCTCCAAAGGTGGGCGTCCACGGAGGGGCGCAGGCAGACGCCGGCAGCTTTCATGTCGAGGTCGTCTCCCAGGGCACCACCGTCGAGGTGTTCCTGCGCGACCACGCCGACAGGGCCGTGGCCACCGACGGCTTCAAGGGGACCGCGATCTTCGTCGTCGACGGCAAGGCGCAACGAATCCCGCTTCTGCCCGCGGGCGAGAACAGGCTCACCGGCACCTCGCCGGTCGCCATTCCGAGCGAGGCGAAGGGTGCGGTGCAGATCACGACCCGCACCGGAAGCACGGTGCAGGCCAAGTTCGACTAGAGTTCGATTAGTGCTACCGGCCTTCGAGGGCCTTGGCGACCATCAAGGCCGCACCGGTGAGGGTAGCCCCGAGCCCGAACGAAGCTCCTATCGAGGTGAGAAATATCAGTGTCGCGAGCCAGGCCTGCCGCACCTGGATCAGGGCCGTCACGTCGATACGGCGGGTCTGCAGCAGCATTCCGGCGCACAGCACCCCGAGCGCCATGCCCATGAGCCACTGCAGCAGGAGGTCGCGGGGCTTGGGCAGCTCATCCTTGTGTTTCACGTGCATGCGTGACCTCGGGCGCATGAGGGCCGCATTCGGCCCCCGCATCGAAGGCGGAGACGGATCGGGAGGGTTGCTTCGCGGGGATGACCGCGACCACCTCGCGGTTCGCAGGGTCGACCGCTCACACCGACTACTCGCGGGACTCGAGTCTCGTTCCCGCGACATCTCATCACCCCGCGCGC
>DASXAP010000278.1:0-9600 GCA_036406655.1 Xanthobacteraceae bacterium
GGCGGCGGCGCCCAGCATGTCGCGGCGTGAGAATTCGGCCATTCGTTTTCTCCTTCGATCAAACGCCCCGCGCCGACTAGTGGTCCGATTCCCAGGTTCGTCAGCCCTCGCGGCACGCTCCAATACGAACATCGGAATCTAAGGACCACTAGCAACTATATGATTCTAGTGCCCCTTTGAACCCGAAGCTCGCGGTCGCATTTTCCGCACGATGTGCGCGAACTTCGGGTTCGGGGCACTATAGTGCCGAGACCGGTGTCACAGCTGCCGATATCAAGTCAACCAAGCTCGGCACGCCGTTGGCGCCGGCGTATTCTCGGAGCGCTCACATCGATCCCATCGACCGGAGGACCCATGACCGCCATCACCCTCGACCAGGCCGACCGCCTCATCGCCGCCATCCTCGAGCGCGGCGCCGAGCTCGACTGCCGGCCGCTCTCCGTGATCGTGGTCGAGCCCGGTTGCAAGGTGAAGGCGTTCAAGAAAGAGGACGGCAGCTCGATGATCCGGTTCGAGATGGCCTACGGCAAGGCCTATGCCGCGCTCGCCATGGGCCGCTCCTCCAAGCTGGTGAAGGTGCGCGCCGAGGAGAAGCCGATCTTCATGCGCTATCTCCTGAGCGCGAGCGGGGACCAGATTTTCCCCGAGGGCGGCGGCCTGCAGATCCGCGACGCCGCCGGGGAGGTCATCGGCGCGGTCGGGGTGACCGGCGACACCGAGGAGCGCGACGAAGAGCTCGCCGCCCATGGCATCCGCGCCATCGGCCTCAAGACCGACGAGGACTGCGCCGATTTGGGCCGCCGCGGCGGCATCCGCCTGACCAACAAGTGATCCGGCATTGCCGGCGCCGCCCATGCCGAGCGGACGTCACTTCCGGCCAGAACCGTGCTCGCACTCCGTTGCAGCGCTCCATTGGAATGCAGGAGGATGCTGAAAGGTCTGTGGCAATTTAGACACGCTAACGGTGTAAAATCCGCCGGTAGCCCGCTGACGGGGAACAGCACAACCAAGAGATTAATGTGTCAATCGTCGGCGATTCCTGGGGGCGGAATTGGGGGATCCGGGCCTACGCAAATGGCCGTGTCTATGCTCGCTGTTGGCGAGCACGTTCCTCGCTGTCCCAGCGCCGGCCGGCGCGTGCACCGTTCCGCCCGGAACTAATAACTTCGGATCCATCACTTTCGGCGGGACGTCCACGCTGAGTAACTGCTTCAACAACTTCCCCACCGGCACCCTGACTTTGAGAACCAATGCCTCTGCCGGCAACGTCGTCCTCGACAATTCGGGCAAAGTCTTCTTCCAGGGCAACAGCACCGGCGCCAACGCTACCATCACCAACTTCGGGGTCGGCTTCGTGGACTTTTCGGCCACGACGTTCCCGTCCGGCGGCCGCGCGAACTCGGCCGGCTCCATCGCGGGCCCCGGGACGTTCTTCCTCGGGGCAAACCAGCTCACGGTGGGCGGCAACAACCTCTCGACCACGGTCAGCGGCACGATCCAGGACGGTGGCGCGGCCGGCGGCACCGGCGGCTCGCTGGTGAAGGTCGGCACCGGCACGCTCACATCACGGGCGCCAATACCTATACGGGCGGCACGACAATCGGCGCCGGCACCCTGCAGCTCGGCGACGGCGGCACGTCGGGCTCGATCGCCAACTCGGCGGTGACCGTCAACAGCGGTGCGCTGCTCGCCGGCACCGGCACGGTGGGCCCGACCACCATCAACAGCGGCGGCACGTTCGCCCCCGGCAACTCCCCCGGCACGATGACGGTTGCCGGCAATCTCGCCTTCCAGGCGGGCGCGCTCTATCAGGTGCAGGTCACTCCGGCGACCGCCTCAATGGCAAACGTGTCAGGCAGCGCGACGCTGACCGGTGCAAGCGTGCAGGCGGTGTTTGCCCCGGGAAGCTTCCTGCAGCGGAGCCATATCATCCTTCATAGCGGCGGCCTCGGCGGCACCACGTTCAGCGGCGTGAGCGCAAACGTGCCGCCCAATTTCACGGCAAGTCTGAGCTACACCACCACTGACGTTAATCTCAATCTCATCGCAAGGCTCGGCGAGACCCCAGCGGAACAGGCCGCCGAGGCCGCCGAGGCCGCCGAGGCCACCGAGACCGCAGAAACCGAGGCTGAAGAGCTTGCCGAGCTCGAGGCCGCTGGCTTAAAGCGCAATCAGATCAACGTCGCCCTCGCGCTCAATAATTTCTACAACAGCGGCGGCACGCTGACCCCCGCTTTCGGGGCGATCTTCGAGCTCACCGGCAGCAATCTCGCAAACGCGCTCTCACAATTGTCGGGTGAAGCCGCCACCGGCGCGCAGCAGGTCGCTTTTCAACTGACGGACCAGTTCCTCAACCTCATGCTCGATCCCTTCGTCGATGGCAGGAGCGGCATTGGTGGCGCCGCCGGACCCGCGCTCGGATTCGCGCCAGAGCGCGAAGCACTGCCGGAGGACGTCGCGCTCGCTTATGCCAAAGCGATGAAGGGCCCCGTATACAAGGGGGAGCCTTTGAGCTTCGAGCGGCGCTGGGGGGTGTGGGCCGGCGGCTATGGCGGCTATAACAAGACCGGTGGCGATCCGGTCGTGGATGGCAGCCATGATCTCAGCGCGCGCGTGGCTGGCGGTGCCGCCGGGCTCGATTATCATGTGACGCGCGATACCGTCGTGGGTTTCGCGCTCGCCGGTGGCGGCACCAATTGGAGCCTCGCCGACGGTCTCGGCGGCGGCAAGAGCGACGCCTTGCAGGCGGGCGTGTATGGAGCAACGCGCTCCGGCCCCGCTTATCTCGCCGCTGCCTTCGCCTTCGCCAATCACTGGATGTCGACCGACCGCTTTGCCCCCTTTGGCGATCATCTCATCGCGGACTTTAACGCGCAGAGCTATAGCGGGCGGGCCGAGGCCGGCTACCGCTTCGGCATGGCAGCCGTCGGCATAACGCCTTATGCGGCCATACAGGCGCAGAGCTTCCACACGCCGAGCTACAGCGAGACCGACACCAACGGCGGCGGCTTCCCGCTCGCCTTCAATTCCCGCACCGCGACCGACACGCGCAGCGAGCTCGGCGCGCGCTTCGACCGGCTGGTGGCTTTCAACCAAAGCGCGGTGCTTTCGCTGCGGGCGCGGCTGGCCTGGGCGCGCGACCGGGTGAGCGACCCGACGCTAGCGGCGGTGTTCCAGACCCTTCCCGGCGCGAGCTTCGTCGTCAACGGCGCCACTCCCGCCAAGGACTCCGCGCTCGCCTCCGCCGGAGCCGAATATCGGCTCGCCAACGGCGTCATCCTGCTCGCCAAGTTCGACGGCGATTTCGCCTCGCACTCCTCGACTTACGCCGGCACCGGGACGATCCGCTACGCGTGGTGAGGGGAGCGTTGCGCCGGAGCCACGGGCGGCGCCGGCTGCGTCCCGCGCAGCAAGGCCTTGTGGGCGGCCCATTCGCTGGCGGGGTCGAGCGTTTCCAGGAATTGTACTTCGCCCGCCGCCAGCAGCGCGATCGGCACGCCGTCGCGATAGAGCAGGCGATTGCCGGTGAGCGCCGCAAGCTTCGGCCCGGGCGTGAGGATGCCGACGAGGTTGAGCGGATCGGCGGCGGAGAGCGAGATCAGCGCGCCCGAGGCGGGCGCCCGGCGCGCCTCGCGCAGCATGCCGACCGCTTCCGGCAGCGCGAACTGCTCGCCGGCAAAGCCGGCGACGAAACGGCCGCCGCGGACGTCGCCGCGGCTCTCGAGGCGGCGATAGACGCGCAAGAGATCACGCCACGGCGGCAACCACGCCGCCTCGCGCTCGATCAGACGCCAGAACACGACGCCGTAGCGCCGCAGCAGGGTGCGCGCCGCGTGCTCGATCGCCTCCTGTGCGAACGACGGCCCGCGGCCCGCCGGCGGGGAGCGCCGCACCAGCGCCCAGCGGCCGGCATCTTCCATGCCGAACATCACGGTACGACGGCGCCGACGTCCGCTCGCAATCGGCCGGCGCTCGCCCGACGGCACCAGCAGCGCGCGCAACCCGCCGAAGCTGTCGGAGCTCACCAGGCCGAGCGCCACCAGTTCGGCCAGCGCCTCCTCCACCTCGGCGCGCAGCAGGCCGGTGCCGTCGACCAGTTCCTGGAAGAACGATGCGCCGTGCGCGCGGATATAGTCCGCCACCGCTTGCGCCCGGCTGCCGGGATGGGCCGCGTCCGCGCCCGCCGACAGCGCCGCCCAATGGGCGGCGTGGCGCCGCGCCAGGAGCGTGATCGGCGTCGTGCGCACGGGACTGGGCCGACCCTCGCCGCCGTTTGTCCGACCATTGCCTGCCGCCGCGGCGCGCGGCCGCAGCCGCGTCCAGGTGAGGTGCCCGGCAAGGCAGCGGTCGTCGAGCCAGGTGGGCTCGTAGCCAGCAAGGCGCGCCGGCAGGATCTCGCTCTCCCAGGCGCCGGCCGGCGCCTCGAAGCCTTCGAGCTGCCCGACCACGGTGTCGACGGCGTCGGGTCCTTCCATCCGCGCGTCGGCGGCGACACGCTGCCAGGTCAGCAGGAAGCGCAGGAAGTCGCGCGCCGCGACCGGCTCGATCTCCGCCCGCAGCCGCTTGACCGTGTAGCCGTGGATGCGCGCGAGCAGCCGCCGCTCGCACCATTCCTCGCTCGCAGCCGCCGGCGTGAAGCGTCCACGCATGGCGAAGCCTTCGGCCTCGAGCGCCGCCAGCGCTGCCGCGATGCCCTCGGGTCCAAGTCCGAGCGGGGCGGCGAGCGCGTCAGCGGTCACCGGCCCCAGTCCCTCGAGCCGGCCGCGCAGAATTTCGATCAGCGCATCGTCGCGCGACCGCTGCCGTGCCGGATCGCCGTGCGCGGCAACAGGCGCGGCGATCGCGGGCGCGAGCTTGGCGGCGGGCCACAGCGCCGCAAAATGCGGCAAGCGTTCCGCGCTGATCCACAGCGCTCCTTCCGGCGCGTCGAGCTGCGCCACGCGCTTCTGCCGCGCCAGCTCGGCGAGCCAGTCGCTCCATCCCGCAGCGGCGCCGGCCTCGTCGGCCGTCAGGAAGCCGAGCCAGACCAGCGCGTCGTGCAGCTCGTCGGCACTGGCGGCCTCGGGCCATGCCTCGCCGCGAACCCGCGCGATCGCATCGGCATCGAGCCGGCCGAGGTCGGAGGCGGCCTCCGGCGAGAGCCAGCGCCGGCTCATCACCGCCTGGGTGCGGCGCTCCTCCAGCGGCGCGTCGTCGAGGAAGGCGTAGGGACGGGCCGAGAGCACTTCGAGCGCCAGCGGCGAAGGCTCGGTCAGATCGCGGGCGACGATGCGGATGTCGCCCGCTTCGATCCGCCGCAGCAGGCGTTCAAGCCCGGCGAGGTCCATCGCCTCGTTGAGACAGTCGCCGATGGTCTGGCGCACCAGGGGATGATCCGGGATATCGCGCTCGCCGGTGAGGTTCTCGGCGCAGGCGATCTGGTCGGGAAAGATCGCGCCGATCAGGTCTTCGGCCCCCATACGCGCGAGTTGCGGCGGCACCTTGCGGCCGCCGCGGAAGCGCGGCAGCGCGAGCGCCACCCCGATCACCCAGCGCCAGCGGGTAATGAACATCGGCGCGTCGAGCAGCGCCTGGATCAGCAGCGGCCGCACCGTGGCGGAATGCAGGTAGCGGGAGACGTCGGCAAGCTCGAAGCTGTGGGCCGTGGTGAGCGAGAGGACGATGTTGTCCTCGGTGGCCGCCGCCTGCAGCTCGAAATTGAACTTGCGGCAGAACCGCTTGCGCAAGGCCAGGCCCCAGGCGCGGTTGATACGGCTGCCGTAAGGCGAATGGATGACGAGCTGCATGCCGCCGGCCTCGTCGAAGAAGCGCTCGAGCACGACGGTGTCGTGCGTCGGCAGGCATTGCAGCGCCGCGTGCGCCGCGGCGAGATATTCGGCCAGCTGTTCGGCCGCGGGCTCGCCGATCCCGACCTCGTCCACGAGCCAACGCAGGGCGCTCCCGCCCGCCGGGCCGCCGGCGAGATGCGCGGCCACCTCGCCGCGCAGGCGCGACACCGCGGCGGAGAGCTCGTCGCTGCGGCCGGGCGCCTCGCCCAGCCAGAACGGAATCGTCGGCGCCGCGCCGTGGGCGTCCTCGACCCGCACCACGCCGCGCTCGACGCGGATGATGCGGTAGCTCTTGTTGCCGAGCTGGAAGATGTCGCCGGCCATGCTCTCGACGGCGAAATCCTCGTTCACGCTGCCGATGACGTGGTTCTCGGGCTCCAGCAGCACCTGGTAGTCGGCGTTGTCCGGGATCGTTCCGCCGCTGGTGAGCGCGGTGAGCCGCGCCCCGCGGCGGCCGCGCAGCACGTGGTTGACGCCGTCGTGGTGGATCAGCGCGCCGCGCCGGCCGCGGCGGGTGCTGAAGCCCTCCGCCAGCATGCCGACCACCGCCGCGAAATCCTCGCGCGGGAGCGCGCGATAGGGCCACGCCCGGCGCATGAGCGCGTAGAGCTCGTCCTCGTTCCACTCGCGCGCGGCGACTTCCGCCACGATCTGCTGCGCCAGCACGTCGAGCGGCTGCTCGCGGATCGCGAGCCGGTCGAGCTCGCCGCGCGCCGTGCTGTCGATGAGCGCCGCGCATTCCACGAGGTCGTCGCGCGAGAGCGGAAACAACCGGCCCTTGGGCACGCCGTCGACGGCGTGTCCGGACCGCCCGACCCGCTGCAGCAGGCTGGCGATCGAGCGCGGCGAGCCCAGCTGGCAGACAAGGTCGACCTCGCCGATGTCGATGCCGAGCTCGAGCGAGGCGGTCGCCACCAGCGCCTTGAGCTTGCCGTGCTTGAGCCGCTGCTCGGCGTCGAGGCGCTGCTCCTTGGCGAGGCTGCCGTGGTGCGCCGCCACGTGCTCGGCACCGACGCGCTCGGAGAGCTGGCGCGTCACCCGCTCCGCCATCCGGCGCGTGTTGACGAAAATGAGCGTGGTGCGATGCGCCTCGATCAGCCCCGCCAACCGGCCATAGACCTGTTCCCAGACCTCGGCCGACATCACGGCTTCGAGCGGTGCGTCCGGAACTTCGAGCGCGAGGTCGCGGGCGCGACGGTGGCCGGTGTCGATGATGGTGCAGTCGGAGGGGGCGTCGCCATCCGAGCTCGCGCCCACGAGGAAGCGCGCCACGTCCTCGATCGGCTTCTGCGTAGCGGAGAGGCCCACCCGCAGCAATCGACGGCCGCAGAGCGCGTCCAGCCGCTCGAGCGAGAGCGCGAGATGGGTGCCGCGCTTGTTCGGGGCGAGTGCGTGGATCTCGTCGACGATCACGGTGCGGGTGGTCGCGAGCATCGCGCGGCCGGAGTTCGAGCCGAGCAGGATGTAGAGCGATTCCGGCGTGGTCACCACGATATGCGGCGGGCGGCGGCGCATGCGGTCGCGTTCGCCGGGCGCGGTGTCGCCGGTGCGCACCCAGGTGCGGATTTCCACCTCCGGCAGGCCCCGCTGGCGCAAGGCGTCGCGGATGCCGGCGAGCGGCGCTTCCAGGTTGCGCTGGATGTCGTTCGACAGCGCCTTGAGCGGCGAGACGTAAACGACCTGGGTCTCGTCCTTTAGCTCGCCCGCGAGTCCCTGCCGCACCAGAGCGTCGATCGCGGCGAGGAAGGCGGCGAGCGTCTTGCCGGAGCCGGTCGGGGCGGCGATCAGGACATGCCGGCCCGCCTGCAGAGCGGGCCAGGCCATCGCCTGCGCCTGCGTGGGCGCGGCGAAGCTCTGCTCGAACCAGGCGGCGACGGCCGGATGAAATGCGGATACTGGCGTCATGGAACCGGACGATGCGGCGGGCGGCATGCGGATGATACCGCGGGCGCCAGACCCGATGCAGGCGAACGCGCGCGCCTGCGGCGATCTCTAGCATCCGCGAATATGGGTCTCTTCCGCTGCCGGATCAATCCGCGGACGGGCGCGACTTCCGCGGGCCCGGCGTGCTATAGGTTCTGGCCGATTTCGGCGCCGCGACCGCCGCCCGCCCAGGAGACCGAAATGCCCCGTCACGCCCATTACGTCCCCCACGGCATCATTCCCGCCGTGCTGCTGCCGTTCCATGACGATCTCTCCATCGACGAGAAGAGCTTTCGCAGCCACCTGCGGGACGTGGCGGCGACGCGCGCCATCTCCGCCATCACCATCAACGCGCACTCGACCGAGGTCGCGTCCTGCAGCTTCGACGAGCAGCGGCGCGTGCTCGAGATCGCGATGGACGAGATCGGCGACCGGCTCCCATTGATCAACGGGGTGTGGGCCGACGGCAGCATCGAGGCGGCACGGGTCGCGCGCATGGCGGCTGCCGGCGGCGCCTCGGCGCTGCTGGTGTTCCCCCCGGCCCCCTTTGCCTTGGGCCAGTCGCCGGACATGGCGCTCGCCCATTTCAAGCGCATCGCCGACGCGACCGACCTGCCCATGGTCGCGTTCCAATACCCGCTCGCCACCGGCCAGGGCTACCCGCGCGAGACGCTCCTGAAGATGGTCGAGCAGGTGCCGAGCATCCGCGCCATCAAGGACTGGGCGGGGAACGTCCCGCAGCACGAGATGCACATCCGCACGCTGCAGAGCCTGCCGCGGCCGGTCAACGTGCTCACCACCCACAGCGCCTGGCTGTTCTCGTCGCTGGTGCTGGGCTGCAACGGCCTCCTCTCCGGCAGCGGCAGCGTGATCCCGGACCTGCAGGCCGAGCTCTTCCGCGCGGTCCAAGCCAATGACCTCGCCGAGGCGAAGCGGATCAACGACCGCATCTATCCGCTGGCGCGGGTGTTCTACGCCGATCCGTGGGCCGACATGCACAACCGCATGAAGGAGGCGCTGGTGCTGCTCGGCCGGCTGTCCCGCGCGGTGGTGCGGCCGCCGCTGGTCAAGCTTGGCCGCGCCGAGGTCGAGCGCATTCGCGCCGCGCTGGTGGAATCGGGCCTCATCGGCGCGAAGGCGAGCCGCGACGCGGCGTGAGGCGGCTTGATCCGGCTGGCTGAACTCGGCAAGAGTGCCCCACGTCTAGGACCTGTGTCATGAACCCGCGACCCCCCTCCCCCGCCGGCCGGCGCAAGATCCTCTGGCGGAACGTGCTGACCGTCGTCAGCGCCGCCATCCTGATCGGCGCCGAGGTGTTCGGCGCGGCCTTCGCCGGGGGCTGGGCGATCGCCAGCTCGCTCGCGTCCAACGGGCTCGATCTGGGGCCTTACGGCACGCACATCATGCAGGGCATCTTCTTTCTCGGCGGCATCGCGGTGATGATCGCGTTCCTCCGCAGCGCCCAGCGGGTCGAGCCGTTCACCGCGCCCGAGTGAGCGCGCTCGCCGGCGGGTACGCGCAGCGCCGGCGTGCCGCGCTCCACTCCGACGGCAGTCGCTTTCAAAAAAAATTCTTGTAATACGCGAGCACTTCGCTTATGTGCGCGATTGCCCAATTTCGCACGTGCCTGTGGCCGTGTGTCGGTCGGTGGGCATCCGGACAAGAGGCCGGACAGCCGCCCGGAGCGAGATCGCAGACCGACTGAGTGCTGCGATCGTCTGAGCTCCGAAACCACTTGACCGGCAGCCGGAGGCGAAACCGGCGCACCCCGCGCTCAACGGGGGACGCGGCTTAAAGCAACGACGGAGCGGGCTTCCTTGGTCTCTGCCGGCCTTCCACCAGCCGGCGT
>DASXAP010000279.1:0-36767 GCA_036406655.1 Xanthobacteraceae bacterium
GACCTACTGGCACGCGCTGCGGCAGAACGGGATCAAGGACAGAATCTGCGATCTGGGACGCCTGCTGGAGGAGTTCTGAGCCCGGCACCGGTGCCAGCCGATCGTCCTGCGCGGGCAGCTCGGTAGGGTGGGCAAACGCGCCTGCCGGATCCTGGTGCGACGCACAACGCTGCGCGCGCTTGCCCACCATCCCGGCCGCGGCGAAAGTGGTGGGCAAAATCGCGCAGCGCGGTGCGCTTCCCGCGGCATCGACCGCGATTTTGCCCACCCTACGGCTTAGCGGTCGGGTCGAGGATGACCTTGCCGAGCGGGGAGCGGCGCTCGACCATCTCGTGCGCGGCTACCGCCTCGGACAGCGGCAGGACGCGGTCGATCACGGCGCGGAACCGCCCCTCCGCGGCCATCCGCAGGCTGGCATCGAGATCGTCCGGATGGTCGACGATGGCGCCGACGATCGCCAGCTGCCGCTGATAGAGGCGGTTGAGGTCGATCACGACCTTGCCGCCGGCATGGGCGCCGGCGGTCACCAGCCGGCCGCCGGGAGCGAGGCAGGCGAGCGCCTGCGGGAACAGCTCGGGGTCGCCCATGTTGTCGAGCACCAGGCTCACCCCGGCGCCCTTGGTGATGCGCAGCACCTCCGCATTGAGCTCGCGCTCGCGGTAGTTCACGCCGGCGTCGGCGCCGAGCTCCATGGCCGCGTCCACCCGCTCGTCGGAGCCGGCGCCGGCGATGACGAGACCGCCCAGATATTTGGCGACCTGCACCGCGGCGCTGCCGAGTCCGCCGGCGGCGCCGAGGATGAGCACCCACTGGTTGTGCTGCAGCTGACCCTTGTCGCGGAGCTGGGCGAAGGCGAGCGGCGCGTGCCGGGAGATCACGGTGGCGACGGAGAAGGCGAGCCCCTCCGGCATGACCCGGGTGGCCGCGGCCGGCAGCTTGACGTACTGCGCATAACCGCCCCAGGCGTCGAGGCCGAGCAGCAGGGGATGGCCGCGGCTCGCCATGCCGAGGATCGGCCGCGCCACCACCGGCTGTCCGACCCGCCGCTCGGTCACCGCGCGGCCCGTGGCGACGATCTTCCCCGACGGGTCCACTCCCAGGACATGCGGCAGGCTCGGCAGCCGGGCATAGGTGCCGGCGCGCACGGCGAGGTCGAGCGTGCGGTTGACCGAGACCGCGTGCACCTCGACGAGCACATCATCGGGGCCGGGCTCGGGATCGGCGGCTTGCTCGAGCCGCATCACCTCGGGTGGGCCGAATCTCCTGATGACGATCGCGCGCACGATGCCTGCCTGCCGCCGTTGCCGAGGGAGAAGTGTATCGCGAATTCCGCTGATGACGCGATGCCGAATGTGCAGCCGGCCCGCAGCAGGAAAAGGTGGAGCGCGCTCAATAGGCGGCTTCCAGCAGCGCGCGGGCCTCGGCGGCGCCGACCGGCCGCGGCGTCGTGAGCGCCAGCGCCGCGACCTCGCGCGCGACGAGATCGATCTTGCTGCGATCGAGGCCGACCGCCGAGAGCCGCCGCGGGATCGGCAGCGCGCGCACCATCGCGAACAGGCGCGCATCGGGCGGCTCGCCCACGGCGGCAGCGAGGCGCTCGCGCGCCTGCGGCGCCGCGGCGAGGTTGAAGCGGGTCACGTGCGGAAGAATGATGGCGTGGGTCTCGGCGTGCGGCAGGCCGAGCCCGCCCAGCACATGCGCGAGCTTGTGCTGGAGCGCGGTGCCGGCGGAGAGCACCGTGCCGGCGAGCCAGGCGGCGATCAGGCATTCGGCGCGCGCCTGGCGGTCGCCGCCGTCGGCGAGGGCCCGCGGCAGATGCTGCGCGAGCCGCCGCGCGGCATCGGTTGCCAGCACTTCGAGGAGCGGTGTGCGGTCCGCCACCCACAGCCCCTCGATGCAGTGGGCCAGCGCGTTCATCGCGCTGGCCGCGGTCACCGCCGCCGGCAGCGTGAGCGTAAGCTCGGGATCGTAGACGACGGTGCGCGGCAGCACCCGCGCGTCCTTGCCGGTGAGCTTGCGCTCGCCATCGGAGAGCCCCCAGATCGCGGTGATCTCCGAGCCGGAATAGGTGGTGGGCACTGCCAGGATCGGCAGGCCGGTGTCGCGGGCGACGATCTTGGCAAGGCCGATGGCGGCGCCGCCGCCGGCGGCGACGAGGCCGTCGACGCCGACGGCACGGGCGCGCGCCGATGCTTCCTCGGCTATGGGCCTGGGCACGTGCAGCACCGCCCTGGCGTGCAGACCGGCGGCGCGCTCGCCGAGCAGATCGGCGAGCCGCTGCCCGAGCCGCGCGCCGCTGCCGGGAGTGGCGATCAGGAGAGCGCGGGCAATGCCGAGCCGCGCCGCCTCCTCCGGCACCCGCGCGACCGCGCCCTCGGCGAACACGACGCGCTGCGGGGCAGCCTCATGAACGAAGGCGAGAGGCGTCGTGGAGGAGAGGTTCATGCGCGCAACGAGACCCGCGCATGCCGGCGCGCCCGCATCGCCGCGGTCAGTGTCTGCTGACGTCCTCGCGCCAGATGCCGAGCGCCTCCTGCGCCGGGCGGTCGGAGATCGAGAACAGAACCGACTCCTTCTCCGCGTGATGCGAATAGCGCTTCCACGGCGGCACCACGAAGACGTCCCACGGCCGCCATTCCAGCACCGTGCCCTCGATGGTGGTGGTGCCCTGCCCTTCGGCGCACACGAAGACGGTGCCGTCGGTCGCGCGATACGGCTGGCCGCTGAAGCCTTTCGGCAGCAGCGCGAGATGCGCGCCCATGGTGGGCAGCACCGGACCGCCGTTCACCGGGTTGGCGTAGCGCACCCTCGCGCCGTGCCGGGGATCGATGTCGCCGGCTTTCTTCATCCGTTCGATGATCGGCCGGGTGCGAGCATAGGTGTAGTTGATGATCGGGCTGGTGTTGGGTCGCGCCGGGGTGCCGTCGGGCAGCACGCCCGAGCCGTAGAAGGCGAGCGAATCGCCGTCGCTGCGGCTGGTCGCCTGCGTCGCCGTCTCGTACTGCTCGGCAAACGAGGCCTCGAAGAAATTGACCTGCGGGAAATCGAGCACGTCGAGCCACAGCATCGGCTTGCTCGAGGTGTTGCCGTGATCGTGCGGCGCCCAGTTGCCGGTGATGACGAAGTCGCCGGGCGACATGATCGCCTTCTCGCCCTCGACCGCGGTGTAGGCGCCCTCGCCGTCGAGCACGAAGCGGATGGCGGAGGAGACGTGGCGGTGGGCGGGCGCCACCTCGCCCGGGAGAATCATCTGCACCCCGGCGAACAGCGTGTTGGTGGCGCGCGACTGGCCGCGAATGCCCGGATTCTCCAGGATCAGCACCCGCCGGTTCGCCTCCTCGGCGGTGATCAGGCCGCCGGATTCGAGGACCAGCCGCTTGATGTCGTCGAAGTGCCAGACCACCGGCTGGCAGCGGGTGACCGGCTCCCCGGTGACGACGCTGTCCATGACCTTCCAGAGCGGGGTCATCGCGTACTTGTCGATGCGGTCGTAGTAGTCCTGCCGCATCGCCTCGATATTGTGCTTGGAGCCGGGAACGGGCTCATTCGCCCGTTGCGTGGCGCTCGCCATGGCGCTCTCCTCGATCGAATCCAGTTTAGAACGATACCAGGAAATTAGTATATAGTGAAACTATCTCCGCCGGGAAGGGCGGCGTCACTTCGCCCCCATGCGGGGGATGAAGGTGGCGAAGGCGGCGAGCTGCTGCCTGATGAAGCCGCGGGTGGTCTCGTCCTTGAGCTCGCCGGTCTTCTCGTCGAACTTGCCGGCGCAATTGCCGATGAAGATCTCCGGCTTGTTCAAGGTGACGGCGTCGAGAAACACCATCGACTTGCGCAGGTCGTACTGCACGCGGGCGCCGCCGACCGGGCCGGGCGAAGCCGACTGCAGCGCCACCGGCTTGCCGGCGAACGGCTGGTTCTGCAGCCGGGAGACCCAGTCGATCGCGTTCTTGAGCCCGCCGGGAATCGAGAAATTGTACTCGGGGGTGCAGAAGATCACGCCATCGGCCGCGCGAATCGCGTCGGCCAGCGCATTGACCGCCGCCGGGAAGCCGGTCGAATTCTGGATGTCGGCGTTGTAGAGAGGGAGCTCGGCAAAGGAGGGTGCCGGCTTGATGCTCATGCCTTCGGGTGCGAGCCCCGGCAACGCCCGTTGGGTCATGGCGTTGAACGAGCCCTTGCGCAGCGAGCCGCAGATGCTGATGACATTCAACGTCGGCATGATCAATCTCCCGCTGGATATCTGAACTGCGAAGACGCGCGCGCCCCCGATGCAGTCGGACCGGACGCGTTCTATCAATCCTCCGCGGGCCGGGCAAACGCGGCAGGAAGCCGCCAGGATAGGGTGGGCAACGGCGCTCGCACGCAATCTCTCCACCAGATTCTATGCGCCGTTGCCCACCGGCAGTGGGGGGAATGGCGGGCAAAATCGCCGTCACGGTCTCGCGCGCTCGCACCATCGCGAGGCGATTTTGCCCACCCTACGTTGATCCGAGAAAAAATTCGCGCAGGAGCTCGCGCCCGGCGAGCCCCGCCTGCAAGCCCCAGGCATTAACCACCGCCAGGCGAAAGCCGCCCGGCGGCATCGCGTGCGAGGCGGCCGGCTTGTCGTCGTGAAAGGTGATCTGCACGCTGGAGACGCCGGGGATCCGCGCGACCTCCGCCGTCAGCGCTGCCGGCGGATGCCGATAGCGGCGGTCGTGGGCGCCGAACAGCACCACGCTGAAGCCGTCGCGGCGCTGCTCGTCGGCGAAGCGCCACCGGCCCTCGGCGTAGAGCCGGATCACCGCCTCGACCCAGCCGCTGCCGTAGAGGTCGGGCCACTGATCGCTCATGCGCAGATGCACCTCGATCATCGCTCCGCCGATCGTCTCGGCGTTGACGATCCCGGTGAAGCCGGCGAGATGGCGACTGATCCATTCTCCGCAACGCCCCTCGATGGCGGCGTCGGGCTCGGCATGCACGGTCCAGTGATCGAAGGTGCCCTTCGGGCCCGGCACGCCGGTGACGTGCCGCCACCAGACCGGCTCGCCGTCGACCACGGCGACGTCGCTGCTGACGTGCCGCCCTTCGAGCAGCGTCATCCACATATGTCCGGGGGTCAGGCTCGATTCGTAGTCGGCCTGCGAGCGGATGACCCAGCTCGCGATCCCCATGCCCTTGAGATTGACGATCGGCTTCGAGAACACGGGAAACCGCGGCGGCGGCACGCCGTGCGGGCCGGCGTCGAGGCCCTGGCTCAGCGCGACGGCGAGCTTGTCGTAGACCCAGCGGTGCCGCGGATACCACTGCCAGGCGTCGCTGTCCTCGGTCGGGATGCGCACATCGTCGGGGCAGGGCGCGTGTGCGAAATACTGCCGGCGCCAGGGATCGGCTTCGCAGATGGGCATGATTCAGAGGTCAGACGTCAGATGTCAGATGTCAGAGGTCAGAGGTCAGATGCCAGATCCGACGTCCGACATCCGACATCCGACATCCGTCATCTGTCATCTGTCATCAAGGCATGCACCGAGAAATAGCCCCCGGGGTCGCTCCATGCCGCGGCGGGCGACCAGGACGAGCGGCGCGCCAGGGCAGCGAACGACGCCGGCGTGTACTTGTAGCTGCTCTCGGTGTGGATCGACTCGCCGGCGGCAAATTCGATCGTGCGGCCCGCCACCTTCACCTGCTGGCGCGCGCGGCTCACGAGATGCATCTCGATGCGGCCCCGGTCGGGGTCGTAGAAGGCGTGGTGGCGGAAGCCGGCGAGATCGAAGTCGGCGCCGAGCTCGCGATTGATGCGCGCCAGCAGGTTGAGATTGAACGCGGCGGTGACGCCGGCCGCGTCATTGTAGGCGGCGTTGAGCACGTCCGCGTCCTTCACCAGATCGACGCCGATGATCAGCGCCGCGCCGCGGCCGAGCATGCCGGCGGCATGGCGGAGGAAGCGGGCGGCTTCCCGCGGCTCGAAATTGCCGATGGTCGAGCCCGGGAAGAAGCCGGTCCGCGGCATGCCGGCGACCGCCGCAGGCAGCGTGAACGGCCGGGTGAAATCGGCCTCGAACGGCAGCACCAGCAGCCCCGGGTGATCGCGGCGCAGCTCGTCGGCTTCCTGCACCAGCATCTCGAACGAGATGTCGACCGGCACATAGGCCGCGATCGCCGGCGCCGCCGCGAGCAGGAGCCGCACCTTGCGGCTCGAGCCGCTGCCGAGCTCGACCAGCGCCGATCCGGCGGGAAAAAACCGTGCGATCGAGGCGCCATGCCGGCGCAGGATCGCAAGCTCGCAACGGGTCGGATAGTATTCCGGCAGCGCGGTGATGTCCTCGAACAGCCGCGCGCCCGCCGCGTCGTAGAAATATTTCGGCGAAAGATGCTTCGGCTGCGCGGTCAATCCCGCGATCACATCGCGCAGGAACGCACTCTCGAGAACGGCTGCCTGCAGGCGACGCGCGACAGCGCTCCGCGCGATCATGTCACCACTCCGGTGCCGTGTTGGTCGTTGGTGACGGGAGTCGGCGAACCGGCCTCATGACGGATACTCCACAAGACGAAGCCCGCTGAACTGCCAGCGCGCCGACGGGTGGAAGAAATTGCGGTAGCTCGCGCGGCTGTGGCCGGCGGGTGTGGCGAGCGAGCCTCCGCGCAGCACCATCTGGTTGACCATGAACTTGCCGTTGTATTCGCCGAGCGCGCCGGCGGAGGCGCGGTAGCCGGGGTAGGGCAGATAGGCGCTGCGCGTCCACTGCCAGGCCGCGCCGAAGCAGTCATCGAACAGGCCTGCCCGCGCCGCCGCTTCCCATTCCATCTCGGTCGGCAGGTGCTTGCCCGCCCAGCGCGCGAAGGCATCCGCCTCGTAATAGCTCACATGCATGACCGGGGCGTCGGGATCGACCGGCCGCAAGCCGCCGAGCGTCAACGACATCCAGACGCCGTCGATCCGCCGCCAGTAGCCGGGGGCGGTCCACTGCTCGGCCTCGAGCGTGGTCCAGCCGTCGGACAGCCAGAGCGAAGGCGTCGCATAGCCGCCCTCTGCCATGAACTCGAGCCACTGCGCGTTGCTGACGAGAGCGCGTCCGATGCGGCCGCCCTGCAGGAAAACCGGGTGCGCCGGCTGCTCGTTGTCGAAGCAGAAGCCGGGACCGGCGAAGCCGATCCGGTGCAGACCGGATGGCAGCTCGACGAAGGCGCCGGCAGGAGCCGGCGTGCTCGGCGCCGGCCAGGCCCGGTCATAGGCGGGGGCGAGGGGATTCTGCGCAAAGGCATGCAGGATGTCCGTGAGCAGGAGCTCCTGGTGCTGCTGCTCGTGATTGAGCCCGATCTCCAGCACGCGCGTGACCTCGGCGAGGAGCGATTGCCCGGCCTCGGCGATCAGGCGCTCGACCGCCGCATCCACGTGGACGCGGAATGCGCCCACCTCCTCGCAGCTTGGCCGGGTCAGCATCCCGCGCCGGGGCCGGGCGTGGCGCGGCCCGGCCGCCACGTAGTACGAGTTGAACAGGTAGGCGAAGCGCTCGTCGAAGGCCCGATAGCCGGCGAGATGCGGGATCAGCAGGAACTGCTCGAAGAACCAGGTGGTGTGCGCGCGGTGCCATTTGGCGGGGCTCGCATCCACCATCGATTGCACCATCTGGTCCTCGGGCGTGAGCGGCGCCGCGCGCCGCTCGGTCTCGGCGCGAACCGCGCGAAAGGCCTCGCGCCAGGCGAGGCGCGGGTCGGCTGCGGCGGCGGCAACGAGCGTGGCCGCAGCCGCCTCATCGCGGCTGCGGCGAGGGGACGTTGATGAGCGCGCGGGCGGCATGCCCAGGTCCTCGGCGGTGCTCGGGTTGGACAGTCGTCAGGAAACCGATCGGGGCGGCGTAGGTTCCCTGCATTATACGTGGGCGGGTGCGGCGCGCCTGCCGCTCGCAAATATTTTATGCCGGGGTGAGCGGTATGTTCGGGACGAGGTCACCCCACCCCGCTCGCCACCGAGCGCTTGCGCTCGGTGACTTCGCGATCCTCCCCTTTCAGGGGAGGATGTGCTCGCACGCCTCACTTCGCGGCGCTCGCTCCGGCGGCGGCGGTGATGCCGTCCTGCTGCCCGGTGCCGCCGCTCACGCCGACCGCACCGATGATCTTGCCGTTGACCACGATCGGCACGCCGCCCTCCGAGGCGACCGGCCGCTCCGGAAATGTGAGGAAGGCGGTGTTGCCGGCCGCGAATTGATCGGCAAACGCCTTGCTCGGCCGGCGGAAGATCACCGAGGTCCTCGCCTTGGCTTGCGACAGCTCGGTCGACGCCAGCTGGCTGCCGTCCATCCGCTCGAAATAGACGAGCTCGCCGGCCGGTCCGACGATCGCCAGGGCCATGCGCCAGTTGTTCTTCCGCGCCTCGGCGAAAGCCGCACCGGCCACCGCTTTCGCCTGCTCGTTGGTGATCGCCGGGCCGTAATCGAGGGATGCGGCCGCCGGCGCGCCGGGGGCCGGCTGCTGTTGCGCGCGAGCCGCGCCCATCAACGCGAGCGCCGAGGCAAGGCAGAGCGCGGTCGATACCTGAGCTCGCATCATCCTGTCTCCCAGTCACCAGGCGCCGGGCGCCATCATGTTGTCACAAAATCCGTCGTCCCTGCGGGCGGGGAGTCCTGTCGCCTGGCGAGATTGCTTGGTGCGGCGCGCCCCTCGATCGAGGATAGGCGAGTTGCCATTCAACGAGCAAGCATGCCCCGGAAGACGCGAGCTCACGTGCGATGCAATGCGGCGAACAGCACGCGGGATCTGCTCCCTCCCCGCAAGCCGGGGAGGGCTGGGGTGAGGGGACAGTCACGAGGGGCTGGTTTGCTTGCGCCCCCTCCCTGTCCCTCCCCCGCAAGCGACCGCAAGCGGGGGAGGGAACGCTGCTCCGGCGCGCATGACGGAGCAGGCGGCACGACCCGGTCGTGGTTGGGGATGATGAGGGACAGCGGCAAACGGTGCACACGATGATGCAGCAGCGAACGCGCGGCGGGATCGGCGCCGTGCTCCTCTTGTCGGTGCTGGGGCTTGCGACGGCTGCATTCGCGCAGCCGAATTGCCGCAACACCGGCGCGTTCGAGCCGTGGCTCGCCGCCTTCAAGAAGGACGCGCTGGCGCAGGGCATCTCCGCGGCCACCATCGCGGCGGCGCAGCCCTATCTCGTCTTCGATCAGCGCATCATCAATATCGACCGCGGACAGAAGTTCTTCGCCCAGAACTTTCTCGAGATCTCCGACAAGATGCTGGCCGGGGGACGGCTTCCCGGCGGCGCCGCGCAGATGAAGAAGCACCAGGCGCTGTTTGCGCGGGAGATGAAGGAGTTCGGCGTCCCGGCCTCGGTGATCACCGCGTTCTGGGGGCTGGAGAGCGATTTCGGCGCCGGCCAGGGGAAGGAGCATGCGCTCAAATCGCTGGCGACGCTCGCCTACGACTGCCGGCGCTCGGACATGTTTCGCGGCCACCTCTTCGACGCGCTGCGGCTGATCGAGCGCGGCGATCTGCAGGCCGAGGAGATGATCGGCTCCTGGGCGGGCGAGCTCGGGCAGACGCAGATGATGCCCTCGGAATACATGGCGCACGCCGTCGATTACGACGGCGACGGCAGGCGCAACCTGATCAGGAGCGTCGCCGACGTCATCGGCTCGACCGGAAAATATCTCGTGCATCTGGGATGGCAGCGCGACCAGCCGTGGCTGGAAGAGGTGCATGTGCCGGCCAATCTGCCGTGGAAGGAGGCCGACCTGTCGGTGCAGCATCCGCGCTCGCAATGGGCGGCCTGGGGCGTGACCCGCCGGGACGGCAAGCCGTTGCCCGACGACAGCCTGCCGGCATCGGTGGTGCTGCCGCTCGGCCGGTTCGGGCCGGCGTTTCTCGCCTACGAAAACTTCCAAGCCTACCTGAAATGGAACCAGTCGCTCAATTATTCGCTGACGGCGGCTTATTACGCGACACGCCTCGACGGGGCGCCGCCGCTCCACCGCGGCAGCGGCACCATTCCGAAGATTTCGTTCGAGGAGACGCGCGCGCTGCAGGAGCTGCTGCAGAAACGCGGCTATGACGTGGGCCGCGTCGACGGCGTGCTCGGCCTGAAGAGCCGCTCGGCGATTCGCGACATGCAGATCAAGTTCACGCTGCCGGCGGACGGCTGGCCGACCGCGGAGCTGCTGGCGCGGCTCGGGGTGGCGGCGCCGCGCCCGGCTGCAGCAGCGACCCCACCGAGCCATGTCGGACAGCGCGGTGCTACGCCACCACTTGGTCCGTTAACTCCACGCTGAGGCGGCAGCGAAGGCGCAGCGCAGCCTGCGCAAACAAATTGCGGCCCCAATGCGCCGCTAGAGGGCGTGCCGCTCTTCACTCCATCCTGCGCGGGCTTGTCCCGCGCAACCCGATCGCTGGAGCACCATGGTGCCTCGTGCATCGGGATGGCCGGGCGGACCGCCCCGGCCATGACCAGGCTCATCTTATCCGATCGAAACATGCTCGTAGCAACCGCAACGCTTCGTTGAACACCACAGAGGGGGCGCAGCCGTGCACTTTGCCAGCATCCACATCAATGAGAAGCTCGTCCGCCACGCTTTGCTCGCCGGCACGATGCTGACCGCGGCCGCAGTCCCGCATGCGAGCGCGGCGGGGAGCCTCGTCTCAGAGATCACCGCAGACGCCGCGATCGTTCTCGCGCAAGCTGCGCCGATCGACGCGCAGACCGGCCGGCCGGTGCAGCCGAAGGGAGCGCAGCCCAAGGCGAAGCCGCAAACCGGCGCGCCCAAGGGGCCACAGCCGCAAGTCACGCAGCCTGCGGCTCCCGTGCCTCCCGCGCAGCCACGCCACCTTGGCCAGCAGCCGCCGGCACCGGGCGGCGCGCCGGCGCACGTTGCGCCGCCGAGACTCGGGCAGCCGACGCCTGCGCCGGCGCCGGGCACACCGAGCGCTGCACAGCCGCGTCAGCCCGGGCAGGCTTCGCCGGCGGCGGGCGCGGCACCGCATGCTCCGCCTTCACACCTCGGCACGGCAGCGCCGGCAGCTCCCGTCCCGGCGACGGCGCCGGCCGGAACGCAGACGCACCAGCTCGGCCAGCCGCTGCCGATGCCCGGAGCCGCAGCTCCGCAACCCCAGCAGCAGCAGCAGCGGCTCGGACGGCCGGGCCCGGCGCCCGCGGGCGTCCCGGCTGCGCAGCCGCCCGCAGCATCTGCTCCTGTCGTCGGCGCGCCCGCCGTCACGCCGCAACCGCAACTCGGCCGGGCCCCGGCGCCCCCCGGCGCGGCGGCGCCGGTCGCCAATGTCGAGCAGCTGCGCACGCAGCGCCACGAGCGCACCGAAGGCGGCCGGGTCGTGATCGAGGAGCCGGGCCAGCGCGTCATCGTGCGCGAGGGCAGCACCACGATCATCCGCCACGACGAGACCGAGCGCTTCCGCCGCTGGGGCGCGCCGCGGATCGAGCAGCGCGGCAGCGAGCGGCTCACCTACATCGAGCGGCCGGGCGGCTACCAGATCGTCAACGTCACCGATCCGCAAGGTCGGCTGCTGCGGCGGCTACGGCGCGGCCCGGACGGGCGCGAGGTCGTCATCATCGACAACCGCGGCGCCGGCTTCGGAGCCGGCGTCGCCGTCGGCGTCGGGCTCGGGCTCACTGCCGGGCTGGTGCTCGGGCTTGCCCCGCCGGTGATCACCATTCCGCGCGAGCATTACATCGTCACCGCCAGTGCGGCGCCGGCGCCGCTCCTCTACGAGGCGCTGGAAGCGCCGCCGGTGGTGCCGATCGAGCGGGCCTATAGCCTCGACGAGATCCGCTACAACGTCGCCCTGCGCGACCGCATGCGACGGATCGACATCGACTCCATCACCTTCGACAGCGGTGCATGGGAGGTCACGCCTGATCAGCAGCCGCGGCTGGAGGTGGTCGCGGAGGCGCTGCGCCGCATCCTGGCGCGCCATCCCGACGAGATCTTCCTCATCGAAGGGCACACCGACGCGGTCGGCTCCGACGTCGACAATCTCTCGCTGTCGGATCGCCGCGCGGAGTCGGTCGCCGTCCTCTTCACCGATGCCTATCAGATCCCGCCGGAGAACCTGGTGACGCAGGGCTACGGCGAGCAGAACCTGAAGATCCCGACCGACGGACCGAACAGGGACAACCGCCGCGTCACCGTGCGCCGGATCACCCCCTTGCTGCACGGGACGGTGGCGAGCCGGTAAGCCGCAGGACAGGCGGAGCGCGCGGCTCTGCCGTCAGCCGCCGCCCCGTTCCGCGAACAGCTTGCGGACATAGTCGAGCAGCTCCGGGGGCGCGCTCGCCATCCGGTCGATGGCGAGCAGCACGCCCTCGGCGCCGATCGGGCTCACCTCCATGCGCAGCCTGGCGGCATCCTCCTGGTATCGCGGATCTCCGTGCACGCCGAGAAACGCCCGTTGCAGGGCATGGGCGCGGTCGGCGGGCAGGCTCGGCGGCGCCGCGAAGGGGCGCGACAGCGTATAGGGAAGCTCGGCAAGCTCGATCAGCGCCCGCGCCGCCTCGTTCTTGGCGAGCTCGCGTGCGGTCGGCACGTCCGGCAGGTCGGGGTGTCGGGTGGCCCGCGCAAACTGCACCAGCACGCGGTAGCCGCTGTCCGGCTTGAGCCAGCCCGGCCTGTGCCGTTTCAGCGAGAAGAGATCGACGGTGCGTCCCTGCACCTCGCCGCGCTCGATCCCGAGATAAAGGGCATCCGAGTCGGGATAGCCGACCACCTGCTTGATGCGCAGGCCGATCGTGTCGCGCAATATGATCGGCACGTCGTTGCCGGTGGTGCCCTCGGCGGTGCCGCCGAGCACCAGCGGTGGGACGTCCGGCCGCCGCGCCTCCTCGATCGACGCGACCGGGGCGTCCTTGCGCACGATCAGGATGTAGGCGTCGTTGACGAAGCTCGAGGAGGAGCCGAGCCAGGTGAACCGGCGCGGGTCGAAACCCGCATTGCCACCCCCGCCGAGCAGCCCGATCAGCGGCATGTTGCGTGCGAACATCCCGATCACGCTGCCGTCGCGCGGCGCCAGCCGGTAGAGATAGTTGACGGCGCGCAGGCTGCCGGCACCGGGCATGTTCTGCACGACGACGCCGGGATTGCCGGGAACGTACTTGCCGAAGTAGCGCGCCAGCGCGCGCGCGTAGGCATCGTAGCCGCCGTCCGGCCCATAGCCGACGACGAGATTGATCTGCTTTCCGCGATAGAACTGGGCAACCGGATCGGCTTCAGCCCAGCCAGCGGCGGGCAGGAGCATGAACGCAGCTGCCGTCGCCGCCACCGCTGCCCGACCTGCAAGGCTCGCCGCGTTCAATGGGCGCTCCCGCGCGGCCGCAGTCCGAACATCGCCTCGGCATTGGCGTGGCAAATCTTCTCCCGGTCGGCCGGGGAGAGATGATCGAGCGACTCCATGACCGCGATGGTAGCGCGGATGTAGCCTCTGCCCTTCTCCCTGTCGAAGGGACAATCGGAGGCGAACAGCACGTGATCGGCACCGAAGAACGAGATGCCGCAGATGGTCGGCGCCCGCGCCCCCGCCAGCGCGGTGTCGCCGTAGAAGCCCTTGAAATAGTCGAACGGCCGCTTCTTCAGCTTCTTCAGCAGCAGCGAGTAATCCTCGTCCGAGGTGCGCGCGCCGAGCTGGTCCCAGCTGTGGGCGACGCGGCCCTCGAAATAGGGAATGATGCCGCCCAGGTGATGCGTGATGATCTTGAGCGAGGGGAAGCGGTCCATGATGCCGGAGAAGACGAGCCGCGCCAGCGCAGCGCCGGTCTCGAACGGCCAGCCGATCACGCTGCAGATCTCGTATCTCGACTTCTCCTCGGTGCGATAATCGGCCATCTCGCGGGTGCGGATCGGATGCAGCAGGATCGGCTTGCCCGATCGCTCGATCGCCTCGTAGATCGGCAGGAAGGAATCCTGATCGATCGGCGCGCCGTCCACGTTGGTGTGCAGCTGGATGGCGTTGGCGCCGTTCGCCAGCACCCGCTCGGCCTCCTTGACCGCCGCCGCCGGCGCATTCATCGGCAGCGAGGCGGCATAGCCGACGAAGCGGTCGGGATGGCTGGCGCAGATCTCGGCAAGCCCGTCATTGCCGATGCGCGCCCATTCCGGCGCCTGCTCGGGTCCGGCGAGGCGGTCGATCGCCGGCATGCCGAGACAGATGACCTGCGTGTAATCGGGAAACGAGTCGACGAGGCGCAGCCGCTCGTCGATGTCGTAGAGCGCGGGAATGCCGCGCATGCGCTTGCCCAGGTCCTTCTGCCCGGCCGGTGAGGACAGCATCAGCTCGTAGATGCGTTTGGGGAAGAAATGATTGAACGCATCGATGTAGCGCATGCCTTCTCCTGCCACTCGAGCGAGCGCGAGCGGGCGATTGTGCGGCAAGACGCCTCCTTTGTATACTCGCGCGGCGCGGCGACGAAGGTGGCGCGGCGCCGGGTGCTCCGCCCGGTCGGGCGCGAGGGAGGGTTCCATGCAGCGATGGCTCGTCGCTCTGCTCGCCCCCGCTCTGCTCGTCCTCCTGGGCCCGTCGGCCTGGGCGCAGCAGCTGCCGCCGGAGATCGCCTACGACTCCGTCGCCAACCTGCTCAAGCTGCCGCCGGACATGCATCTGGGCGAGGTGCCGGGCGTCGCCGTCAACTCCAAGGGACACATCTTCGTCTACTCGCGCGGCGGCTCGAGTCGCGGTCCCGCCTACGGCAATACCGCTTCGCAGCTCCTGGAGTTCGACCGCGACGGCACCTACCTGCGCGAGATCGGCAGAAACCTCTACGCCTGGGCTTTCGCGCACACGGTGCGGGTCGACAGCGAGGACAACATCTGGGCGACCGACAAGGGCTCGGACATGGTCGTCAAGCTCACTCCCGAAGGCCGTGTCGACATGGTGTTCGGGCGCAAATCGGAATCGTCCGATCTCGAAGCCAAGCCGTGGGAGCGCAGCGCCAATCCGCCGCTGCCGCATGTCGACGGTCGGTTCCGCCAGCCGACCGACGTGACCTGGGATCCGCAGGGCAACATCTATATCAGCGACGGCTATGTCAACGCGCGGGTGGCGAAATACGACCGCAACGGCGAGTGGGTGAAGTCCTGGGGCAGGCACGGCAAGGGCGAGGGCGAATTCAACCTGGTGCACAGCATCGCCGCCGATGCGCAAGGGCTGATCTATGTCGCTGACCGCAACAACCGGCGCATCCAGGTGTTCGACGGCGAAGGCGGCTTCCGGCGCGAGATCAGGATCGACGTGCCGTTCGACGAGAATGCGAGGCCGGCGATCGGCAACAAGCCCGATCTCACCACCTACCGGCAGACCGGCGGCAGCTTCACTCCCGGCGCTCCGTGGGCGCTGTGCATCACCCCGCCGCCGAACCAGGTGCTGTACAGCTCGGATTCCTATCCCGGGCGCATCTACAAGCTCAGCCTCGACGGCAACGTGCTCGGCTGGCTCGGCAAGTCGGGCAAGCAGCTCAAGCAGTTCGGCTGGATTCACGAGATCGCCTGCCCGTCCGAGAACGAGCTCTACGTCGCCGAGATCCTGAACTGGCGGGTGCAGAAGCTCGTTCTGCACCCGCAGCAGCGCAAGGCCGGGCGATAGCGGGGCGGCGGGTTCGTCGGGCGCGGCGCGGTGCATCCGTGCCGCTCCCCGGGGCCGGCATCAGCGCCTCACCGGGACGGACCCAGGATCACGCGCTGATAGAGCTCCTGCCACTTGCGTGACTGCTCGAACATCAGCGCCGCATCGATGAGCTTGAGCGGCCCGCTCGCCAGCGGGGATGCGATCCTGCTGCTGGCCGGCACGAAGTGCCGGCTCGCCAGAATGGGCTGGGCTTCCGAGATCAGGAAGTCATGGAACAGCACCGCCGCATTGGGATGCAGCGCGTTCTTCGCCAATCCTTCGGCGGTGGGCCGCGCGATCGCCGGCGGCAGCACCATCCAATCGAGCGAGGCGCCCCTGCGCTTGGCCTGCTCGGCCAGAAATCCGTAGTCGTCGAGCGCGAGCGGCACTTCGCCGGCGGCGACCAGGCTGGTGAGCTGGCTGTGCCCCTTGCGCACCGATACGCCGTTGCCGGCGACGATGTCGCGGAACAGCTTCAGCCCCTGCGCCTCGCCCATCTCCATCATCAGCTGGGCGAACCAATCGAAATCCTCGGCCTCGACGCCGAGCATGCCTCGCCACTCCGGTCGCAGCAGGTCCTGGTAGCTCTTCGGCAGGCGCTGCTTCGGCACCCGCGTGGTGTTGAAGGCCTGCACGAAGGTGCTGAGATAGACCGCGCTCCACTGCCTGTGCAGGGGGAGGGCCTCGGCGATGAGCTCGGCGATGTAGGGCGACTTGACCTCCTGAAGCAGATTGTCGCGAGAGAGCGGCTCCAGCGCCGAGCTCGAGGCCACCACCAGGTCGACCTCGAAGCGCGGCGCCCGCGCCTCGGTCAGAACGCGTTGCAGGATGCTCTCGGAATCGGCGCGCCAGACCTTGACCTTGATGCCGTATTTCTTGTCGAAGGCGGCGGCGAGCGCCGACATGTCCTCGGGCGGGATCACGGAATATAAGGTGAGGTCCTTCTCGCGCTTCGCCCCCTCGATCAGGCGCTGCGCGCGGTCGGCGCCCTGGTAGGTCGCGGTCTCGGCGACCGGGCTCGGCTGCGCAGGGACTGCCTCCGCGGCGCCGAGCAGCGCGGCCGCGAGCGCTGCCGCCGCTCTCCATCGCGTGCATTGCGGTCCTCGCATCCGACCTCCCGCGCCCCCGCGGTGGTGTGGCTCGCGAACAATGGCACAATTCCGGTCGGACTGTCAGCGCGTCAGTTGGTGGCAGTCGCGAACGGGGGCACTGGCCGCGTCGCGGCGAGGCTACATAACATGGTGCAGCAAGGCCGGGCATTGCGGCCACGCCCGGAAAGCTCGTCCTCGAATTGCTGCTGCTCGGGTGGAAATTGAAGAACCCCGGCCGCGACTGGTCCGGGGTCCTCGAACTGGAACAGGGCGCGGTCGCGATCGCGGGAAGGTGCTCCAGTTAGCGGCCAAACTCACCGGCGCGATCAACAGTTCCCGTCTTGCTCACAAAAACCTGTCGAGCCCGCCGCGCCCCGCGAGGAACCTATCCTCGCCGGGCGCGATTGTTTCGCCGCGGGAGGATTCGAAAGGATCCGTGTCATGCCCATTCTTCTGTGGGTCGTCTATCCCTTCGCGGTCTGGTCCGCCTGTGCCGGCCTCATGCTCGACGATCACGCCGGCAGCAACGAAGCTTCCGGAGGCAACGAAGCTTCCGGAGATTGATCGGGCGAAAGCTCGCCTTCATCATCGATAGGCCGCGCGAACCTTCTCCAGCAGTGCCGGCGGCAGGCTGCTCACCTCGACGACGAGCTTCTGCAATTCCTCGCCCGTCAACGGGCTCAGGCTCAGCCGGGTCTTCTCGACCTCGGCGACGAATTCCGGGTCCTGCATGGTGGCGTCGAAGGCCCGACGCAGCGCCGCAAGCCGGTCCGCCGGCACCCCCGGCGTCGTGAAGAATGCCGAGCCCACCTCGGTGGCATTCATGATCGCGCGCAGTATCGCCCGCTCCTCGTCGTTGCGGGCGAGCTCGATCGCAGTGGGAATGTCGACGAGCTCGGGGTGCCGCTCGAGGGCGAACTGCACCAGGATCGTGACGTCGTGGTCGCGGATCCAATCGGGGTGGCCGACCTTGAGCGCCACCCAGGACGTCGAGTGACCCTCCACCTCGCCGCGTTCGACTGCGAGCATTGCCTCGCTCGAGCCGCGATAGCCCATCACCAGCTTGAACCTTGTTCCGAGCACGTGATTGATCGCGGTCGGATAGATCGAGACCGTCGAGCCGGCTCCGGTGCCCGACAGAGTGGATTCGCGCTGCTGCGCGTCGGCGATGGTCTTCACCGGCGAGGTCTTCCACATGAACACGACATTGACGAGGCTGTCGACCCGGCCGAGCCAGTTGAGCTCGGCGGTCCTGAACCGCACGCCCGGCGAGCCGAGCTTCTCGTCCAGCGCCATCGTGGGGGCGCCGATGCCGATCACGGTGCCGTCCTTCGGCATGACATTGAAGATCTGATTGACCGCGAGAAAGCTTCCCGCGCCCGGCATGTTTCGCGGCACGATGCCGGGCCGGCCGGGAATGTGCCGGCCGAGATGGCGGCCCAGGATCCGGCCCCAGAGGTCGTTGCTGCCGCCGGTCGGATAGCCGATCACCAGGTCGATGGACCTGCCCCGGTAGAGCTCCTCGGGCGTCTGCGCGCGCGCGAGGTTCGCCGCCGCGACGAAGCCGGCCAGCAGCGCGAGGAAGATCCACGGGCCGGGGTTGCGGCGGGCCTCCCGACCAGCGGCCTGCGGGGGCTTGTCGCGCGCGTCCGGCTTCGCGTCCCGGTCGTGCTCCATCTGCCAGAGCTACTTCGATTCGGGTGCCGAGGCTACCGCGACGAGAGCGCGCCGGGCGCGGCAGCGGTCGGGGCGGGAGCGGGCTTGCGATCCGCGATTCTGACGTCGAGATACTGAAGCGCGCGCCCGGGATCGACGAGGCCCCAGCCGTAACGATCATCGTGCCCCTGCGATCCGAGCTTCCAGGCGCTGATGGTCAGGATCTCGTGGAGGGCGGCGGGATCGAGCGAAGGGTCGCGCTCGAGCATCAGTGCGGCAACCCCGCTCACATGCGCGGCGGCAACCGAGGTGCCGGTGGTGACCTGGTAGCCGGCATTGGGGGCGGGCTCGATGATGTTGACGCCGGGCGCGGCGACCGCGATGTGCGGCCCCTGGTTGGCCTTTGCAAAGATGCGGTCGGATTCGTCGGTTGCCGTCACCGCGATCACGTTGGGATCGGCCGCCGGGTAGAGCGGCGGGGAGTCCGGACCCATGTTGCCGGCCGCGGCAACGAGCACCACGCCCTTCTCGCGCGCGTTCTTCATCGCCAGTGCCAGCATCGGATCGTACGGACCGGCGAAGCTCATGTTGATGACGTGGGCGCCCTTGCCGATCGCCCATTCGAGGCCGGCGATGATGTGGCGCGTGGTGGCTTGCGCGGTCTCGCGCGCGCCGGGGCTGAATGCATGAACGGCGAGTATCCGGGCGGCGGGAGCAATGCCGAGCAGCCGGTGCCGCGCGGCGATCGCGCCGGCCATGCCGGTGCCGTGCAGATGCGGCCGATCCGGCCGTCCGACGGCATCGAGCTCGTCGACGACGGCGCCGGCAAGATCGGGATGGCCCGCGTCGATCGCCGAATCGATGACCGCGACCAGCACGTTGCTGCCGGTCGCGACGCGATGGATCTCGCCGAGATGGAGCTTCTTGACGACGTACTGGCCGCCGTCGCCCCCCACCGTCCGCGCCGCCAGACTCGAATCCTGTTGCAGGGTGAACACGTAGTCGGGCTGGGCGATCCCGATATTCTCCGCCTCGAGCGCCCGCACCACATCGGCGACCGGGCGGCCGTCGCCGATGCGAAGGCGCAGCATGGTGCCGCCGATCAGGCTGCTTCTCTGCGCGCCGACGGTGGTGAGGCCGAGCCGGCGCAGGGCGCTCTCGGCGGCCTCTCGCGAGACGTTCGGGCCGACGTGGAACACCATCTCGTCGGTCACGAACCGGCTCTCGCCCGCGGGCGGAACGCCGGTGAAGCCGCGCTCGCCCGGGAGCGGCCGCGCCGGCAGCCGGTTGCGCAGTGCGGCGATCGCTTGCCGATGCTCGATCTGCCGGCTCGCGAAGTCGGCGACGATCGGCCGGGACGGGCGTTGCCCCGGCCGCGCCATCGTGCCGATGCGGTTGAAGGAGGTCGGGCTCGAATGGGGGCCGGCCGACTTGCCCGGCAACGCGGCTCTCGCCGCCGGCCCGCGTCCGAAGCCGAGCCCGGCAGCCTTGCCCGAATGCGCGCCAGCCGTGCGGTTGCGCAGGCCGGCGGGCTCGGGCCCTCCGCCCGGGGCCGAGGTCGTGCTCGGCGCCGCTGACGGCGCAGCCTTGCCTTGACCGACGCGGCTGCTCCAGCCGGGGACGGTCTGGCCGGGGCCATGGCTCGAGGCCTGCGAGCCCGGGCCTCTGCCGAAGCCCGGTGTCCTGCGCAGGAACGGGGTCCGCGCCGGCGCCGCGGCTTGGACTGCCTTCGCGGGCCGTCGATCGCCGATCGAGTCGATTGCCGCAGCGCTGCCGGCGAGGCTCAGCGCGCCGACTGCGAGGCAGAGCAGGGCGGCCGCGCGCACCCTCTTCGCTGTCGAATGCCTGCTTCCCCGCATGTCACGCCCTCGGGTTCGAGCCTTAGGGTGCGATTGCGCCGACTTTGCGTCGATTCGGCGCGATCCAATGCTCGAGGTGCGGGGGCGGTCGGGGCGAGACGGTGGCCAGTCAGCTCCGGGTTCGCAAAGCGGAACGAGATCAGGTTGAACGTCACGCCCGCTTCTCGGCGCTTGTCGCGGGGCATCCAGGCCCTTTTCTATCGGTGCCCCTCAGCTCGCCCGGCGCGCCTGCTGCGCGACGTTGGCGATGCGGCTCGGGACGCCGAATTCGCGGCGGCACACCTCGGCAAGCGCAGCAATGCCCTGGCGGATCTCGTCATGCGAAGGATTGGCAAAGCAGAGCCGCAGCCGGCTCCTGCCCCGATCCTTGTCCGTGCTCCATTCCGGCCCGGGATTGATCGCGACGCCGGCGGCGAGCGCCGCCTTCTCCAGCTGCAGGGTATCGACCGCGTCCGGCAGCTTGACCCAGAGAAAGATCCCGCCCTTGGGCTCGTCGAGCTCGGCGGCGGTGCCGAACTGCTCGGCGAGCGATTCCATCAGCGTCTCGAGCTTGCCGCGCAGGGCGCGGGTGAGCTTGGGAACATGGGAATCGAAATGGGCGGGGCAGAACTCGCCCAGCACCATCTGCTCCAGAGCGCCGGAGCCGGCATCGGTCTTGAGCGCGAGCATCCGCGACAGGAGCTCCCACGGCGCCACGATGTAGCCGACCCGCAGCGCCGGGGCGATCGACTTGGAGAACGAGCCGATATGAATGACGCCGCCGTGCCGGCTCATCGAATAGAGCGCCGGGGGGCGGCGGCCGTCCCACACCAGGTCGGAATAGCACTCGTCCTCGAAGATCGGCACGCCGCGGGCCCGGGCGAGCCGCAGCAGCTCGGCGCGGCGGCTTTCGCCCATGATGGCGCCGGTCGGATTCTGCACGGTCGGGATGGTGTAGATGTATTTCGGATGCACGCCGCGCCGGCGGAGCTCGTCGAGGGCGTCGCTCAGCGCATCGACGCGCAGGCCTTCGCCGTCGAGCGGGACGCCCACCGCGCTCACGCCGAGCCGCGCCAGGCGGCTCAGCGCCCCCTGGTAGGTTTCCTGCTCGATCAGCACGGTATCTCCGCGATCGAGCAGCAGCGCGTTGACGAGATCGATCGCCTGCAGCGAGCCGGAGGTGATCAGGATCTCGTCGCTGCTGCAGCAGATGCCGGCGGCGCGTGCGAGCTTGCCGGCGAGGAAATCACGCAACGGCCGGTAGCCCAGGGGACCGCTATTGAGGCCGTAGGTCGCGAGCGTGGCGCCTTCGCGGGCGAGCACCGCGTTGGCTGCCGCAAGCAGCTCCCCGGTCGGGACGTGCTGCGGATCGTTGTGCCCGCCGGTGAAGTTGAAGGGAGCGAACCCGGTCCATCTGGCCGCGGGAGCCGGCAATGCGCGGGCCAGCAGCGGAGTGAAGTCGAGGTCGGCGGAGCCCATGAGGTGCTTTCTTCATGCGCGCTTCGGCGCAACGCAGCGCAGGCGCCCGCGATTTCGGCGCCGGATGAGCCATAGCGCGTTCCCTGCCTGCGCGAAATACGGCAAACGCGCCGGTGCCGTGGCCGCGCTACTGCTGCGGGATGCCGGCAGCCTCGCGCACCGCGTTCCAGCGGGCGAACTCCGCGGCCATGTGGCGGCCGAAGGCTTCGGGCGTCGAGCCCCGCACCACCACGCCGGCCTTGCTCAGCCGCTCGCGGACCGTCTCCTCGCCGAGACTGTCGTTGATCGCCTTGTTGAGCGTGGCGACGATGGAGCGCGGGGTGCCGCTCGGAACGAAGAAGCCGTACCACGTGGTCACGTCGTAGCCGGGGAGCATGCCGGATTCGATGGCCGCCGGCACGTCGGGGACGGCCGGGAAACGCTCCTTGCCGGTCACCGCCAGCGCCTTGAGCTGCCCCGACTGCACCTGCCCGAGGACGGCGGATACCGTCTCGATCAGCACATCGACCTGCCGGCCGAGCAGCGCCGAGAGCGCCTCCGGCGAGGTGCGGAACGGCACGTGCAGGATCTCGATGCCGGCGATCTGCCGGAACAGCTCGGCGGCGAGATGCTGGGTGGCGCCGAATCCGGGGCTGGCGAAGGAAATCTTGCCGGGCTGCGCTTTCGCCGCGGCAATCAAGCTCCGCACATCGTTGACCGGAAAGTCCGGGCGGGTGACGATGAGGAGGCCCGCGGTCGCCACCATCGACACCGGATCGAACGCGGTCAGGGTGTCGTAGCGCAGCGACTTGCTCATGACCGCGGCGATGATCTGCCCGGCGGTCATGATGCCGAGGGTGTAGCCGTCCTTGTCGGCGCGGGCGACGGCTTCGTTGCCGAGGGTGCCGGCCGCCCCGGGCCGGTTCTCGATCACCACCGGCTGACCGAGCTTCTCCTGCAGCGACTGGCCGATGATGCGCCCGACGATGTCGGTGCCGCCGCCGGGCCCAAAGGAGACGATGATGCGGATCGTGCGCTGCGGCCAATCCTGCGCTGCCGCCGGCGCGACGAGCGCCAGCGCGCAGCTCGCGATCATCAGCAGAATCGATCTGCGCACGTCGCCTCCTTCGCCGACATGCCGGTCGCGTTGCGGCTGGTTGCCAGATTAGGCACCTGGACGGTGCGCGAGCAAGCACCCCATCGGCTCGGGTGTGCGGCTCAGGACGGAGGCTTGATCGGCATCGTCAGACGGAATTCCGTGCCTGGATCCCTGCGCACGATCTCCAGGTCCCCGTCCAGTTGCTTCGAGAACGAGCTCACCAGGCGCATTCCCAGGCGCCTTCCCGAATTGAGGTCAAAGCCTTCCGGAAGGCCCGCGCCTTCGTCGCTGACCGATATGACGACCATATTATTCCCCCGCCGGGACAGGACCACCCGCACCTTGCAGGTTCCTTCGGCATAGGCGTATTTCGCGGCATTGGTGACGAGCTCGTTGACCAGAAGAACCGCCGGGATTGCGCGATCCGTCGGAATGATCACTCCCTGCTCCACCCTGACATCGAGCTCACAACCAGGAAGCGCCGCATGGATATCGTTGCAGACGTCGTTGAGATACGCGCCCAGATCCAGCGTGTCTATTTGCTCGCTGCTGTACAGGCGTTGGTGAGAGCGAGCGACTGCGGCGATTCGACTGGCTGCCTCACGGAGCTCGTGCTGGACATCGCTGCTCTCTGCGACAGACGACTGCAGATGCAGCATCGACGCAACGATCTGCAGGCTGTTGCTGACCCGGTGATTGGCTTCCTTGATCAGCAGCTGGTGGCGATCGAGCGATGCGCGAAGATCGCGTTCCATGCGCTGGCGTTCAATCGCCATGCCCAGGATGTTGGCGACTCCTTGCAGAAAGACGATGTCACTCTGAACGAATTCCTGCTCCGAGCGACTGTCGACTTCGAGCACTCCGAACGGGGTGCCGTCCCCCTGGAGGATCACGTTCATGGCTCGCCGGATGCCGTGCTGGATGAGCAGTTCCGGCGTCCGAAACCGTTCTTCAATTTCCAGATGGTTCGAGATGACGGCTTGACCGGTCCGCAGCGCGTATCCGGCAGGGGAGGCGGTGTCGGCCCCCACCGTGGCGGCGCCGACGACTCCCGGTCCCCAGCCCACACCGGCGCACACGAGGAACCTGTTCTCCTCGGGCATGTATCTCATGACCTTGGCAAACTCGGCATTCAGGCCTTGCGCCACTAATCGAGCGGCGTGGTCGAGCAATTCTGCAAACGGAGTTCCCTTGAGAGCGAGCACGCCGAAGTCGGCGAGCATCTCCTGCTGCCGGATTCTGAGCCGCAATGCGTCGCTCGAGAGCTCGGGCTCGGGCGGCCCAGCCGGAGTTTCCTCGATCGTAAATTCACGCGTGTTCGGATGGTACGAGGCGACGGAAACCATTCACTCGCCTTTGCTCCGATTGCGGCAGAGCCGCTGCCCGCGCGGCTTATACGCGTAAATGGGACCGTCGTGTCAAACAATTCGGGTTCGCAGCCGCAAGTTCCCCATCGCGAGGAAGGTGGACGATCGTCTCGGCAAAGCTCGCGCACTGCTCGAGCGGTATCCTGAGACATGGAAGCTGATGACCAGCCGAGCTGGAGCGCCAGATGCACCAGGAGCCGACGCAGTGCCGTTCCTATCAGCACCCCGTATGTAAGGTTTCCGACGTTTCGCCTCAGGCGCTCGCTGCCAGCACGTCGCCGAATCGACGTCGGTCGTGAAACGCAAGGCCGTTATGGCCCGCGCTACGATTGTTCGTCGGGCGAGATCACCGAGATCATCCAGGCCGCGAGCGCGTCGAGCGTCTCGCGGAGGATGTCGGCGTCCTCGCGGCCGCTGCGCGCAGGAGCGCGAAACGAATGATCGGCATCCGCCAGCAGGTGGAGCATCGCGCGCGGCCCGAGGCGCCGGGTCACTCCCGTCATCAGCGCGACATCGGCGAGCGCATCGCGGCTCCCCTGCATAAACAGCATCGGAACGTGCACGTCGAACAGATGCCTGGCGCGTGCCTCGGACGGCTGCCTGGGCGGATGCAGCGGGAAACCGAGGAAAGCAAGCCCGCGCACGCGCGGCAAGGGAGCCGCGGCCTGCGCCTGCGAGGTCATCCGCCCCCCGAACGACTTGCCGCCGGCGAGGAGAGCGAGCTCGGGCAGAAGCCGCACGGCTTCGGCGGCGGCCGCGCGCACGGCAGCCTGTGCCAGCCGGGGCGGATCCGGCCGCCGCCCCGCCTCCTGCATGTAGGGAAATTGATACCGCAGCGTGGCGACGTCGCGCTCGGCGAGCCCGTCCGCGACCGCCTGCATGAACGGATGCGCCATTCCCGCGCCCGCCCCATGCGCGAGAAGATAGCAGGCACGCGCACGCTCGGGCACCAGCAGCAGGCCGCAGACGCTGCGCCCGCCATCCACCGCGATGCTCACGGGCTGCGCCGGTTGATGCTTCATCGCTCCCGCCCGGCTGGGTTAGGATGTATATGCCGCGTCGCTCGCGCGCGCGGATCGGAGAAGGGAAAGCTCGTGCGATGCCTTGAGCAACAGCATTGGGGGTCGAGGCTCGCGCTCGTGCTCGTCGCCGCAGCCGTGCTCAAGGTCGCCGCGCCGGCCACGGCACAGGCGCCGATTGCCGGATCGCTGGCAGGCCAGCTGCTGGTGGCGGCGCCCTCGATCGACGATCCGCGCTTCGCGCACACGGTGATCCTGATGATACGGCACGACAAGGACGGTGCGCTCGGATTGGTGATCAATCGCCTGCTCGAGGAGCGTCCGCTGGCCGATCTCCTGGCGCGGCTCGGCGAGAAGGATGCGGCGGCGACGGGCACGGTCCGGGTGTTTACCGGCGGTCCGGTGCAGCCGGACGTGGGCTTTGTCATCCACGACAAGGACTACCATGGCTCCGGAACCGTCGCGGTGAACGAGCACATTGCCGTCACCGCAAATCCCGAGGTCCTCATCGACATCGGCAGGGGCAAGGGGCCAAGCCAGAGCATGATCGTGCTCGGCTATGCGGGATGGGGAGCAGGGCAGCTCGAGAGCGAGTTCCGCCGCCGCGACTGGGTGGTGGCGCCGGGCGAACCGAAGCTTGTTTTCGAGGCGGACCGCGACAAGCTGTGGGACCTGGCATTCGCGCAGCGCATGCAGGACCTTTGAGGCAATGTCCAGCGGGATGGCTTGGGAGGAGCTCGCCGCCTATCTCAGGGGCGACATCGCCAGCGGGAAGAATGTCATCACCGCGGCGAAGACCCCGCTGATCGGGGAATGATGGATGGCCGATCCCGTGGCTCGCCTCGCCACTCGCCTTGCCTATGGGACGCGCCAGCTGCCGCGCGTTGCCTGGTATGTCGGGCACGGCATGGTCATGCAGCGGCTGGCCGAGGCGGCGCGCGGGAGCGCCGGTTCGCCCGCGCGGCCGCGGGCACCGACCAGGGCCGGCATTCCCGACCGCAGCCGGCTCTACGCCGACATGGCTGCGCTGTTTCGCCGGGACCTCGATAATGTCGAGCGCGGCATCTATCCGCTCCCGGCCGATCACGATGGCTCGCTGCCGAAGCTGATCGAGCGCTCGCGCCTCTTCTTCGAGGATTTGCCCGACGTCCATCGCCGGCGCGAGAGCGGCAGCTATCGCGAGGTGCTGACCGAGTCGACGGCCGGCAAGCGTCCCGGCTACTACCTGCAGAACTTCCATTTCCAGTCCGGCGGCTGGATGACCGAGGATTCGGCGCAGCGCTACGACACCCAGGTCGAGGTCCTGTTCAAGGGCACCGCCAACGCGACGCGCCGGCAGGCGCTGCCGCCGCTCGCCGAGGCGTTTGCCGGACGCGACCAGCGCCGCCTGCAGTTCCTCGACGTGGGCTGCGGCACCGGACGGTTTCTCGACTTCTTCAAGCAGGCCTGGCCCCGGCTGCCGGCGGTCGGCCTCGACCTGTCGGAAGCCTATGTCGTCGAGGCCCGGCAGCATCTCCGCCGCGCCTGCTGGATCGACTGCGTTGTCGGCAAAGCCGAGGCGCTGCCGTTCGCCGACGAAAGCCAGGACGCCGTCGGCAGCATCTTCCTGTTCCACGAATTGCCGCCGCGCCTGCGCAGCGAGGTCTTCGGCGAGTGCGCCCGCGTGCTCAAGCCGGGCGGCCGCCTCGTGATCGTCGATTCGCTGCAGCTCGGCGACAAGCCCGACTATGACGGCATGCTCGAGCTGTTCCCGCAGAGCTATCACGAGCCCTATTATGCCGGCTATCTCAGAGAGGATTTCGGCGCGCTGGCGCGGCGCTGCGGGTTGCGCCAGACGCAGGCCGCGCGCGCCTTCGTGTCGAAGGTGATGGTGTTCGACAAGCGCTGAGCGCCAATCCGGTTGTCGGTGATGCGAGCCATCCGCTGCGCCTTGCTGCTCCTGCTCGAATCGACGGCGCCGGCGGCGGCGCAGACCGCGGTCGACCTCCAGCTCGTGCTCGCCGTGGACGCGTCGGGCAGCGTCGATCAGCTCCGCTTCGGGCTGCAGAAGCAGGGCTACGTGGCGGCGTTTCGGCACGAGCGGGTGCAGCAGGCCATCCGCTCCGGCCCGAACCAGGCGATCGGCGTGACCATGCTGCAGTGGACCGGGCCGACGATGCAGGTCGAGGTGGTCGGATGGACCATGGTCGGCGACGAGGAATCGGCCGCCTCGCTCGCCGCCGCGATCGAGCGCGTGCCGCGCCAGCTGTTCGGCGGTGGCACCTCGATCAGCGGCGCCATCGATCGGGCCGTCACCCTGCTCGGAAAAAGCCCGTTCCGCGGCGCCCGCCGGGTCGTCGACATCTCCGGGGACGGGTCGAACAATCGCGGGCGTCCGGTCAACCTCGCGCGTGACGAGGCGGTAGCCGCCGGCATCGGCATCAACGGGCTGCCGATCCTGGCGCTGGAGGCGGGTCTCGACCGCTACTACTACGACAATGTCATCGGCGGGCCGGGGGCCTTCATCGTCGTCGCCCGGGACTTCGAGAGCTTCGGCGAGGCCATTCTCAAGAAGCTGATCACCGAGATCGCCTGGAGCAGTCATTGAAACGCGGCACTGCGGCGCCGGCTCCGGCCGCGGAACCTTGGGCGACCGGCGCTGTTGTCTCACCGAGTCGAGCGGCTGGGGCGACCATGACGGAGACGACGATGGCGCAGGTCATCACGCGTTGCCGGCTGACCGGCCATTACATGTTCATGGGCATCGATGCCGATCCCAAGGAATTCGTCCGCTCGCCCGGTCCGTTCACGCGCAAGTACTGCCCGTTCTGTGCCTGCGAGCACCACTGGTACAAGGAGGACTCGAAATTCCTCGGGCGCAGAGGCGAGGCGCGGCCGCGCATTCAGCAGGCCAGCTGAAGCGCCGTTCCCGCCTGCGTCATGGCCCGGCTTGTCCAGGCTTGTCCCGACCATCCCGATCCTGAGTCGGGATCGCCGGAACGAGCGAGGATCACATGACGGCAAGAAGATTCCACTGTCATGGCCGGCCTCGTGCCGGCCATCTCGCTCCCGAATCGGGATCGCCGGGACAAGCCCGGCGATGACAGCCAAGAAGCGGGAATCAGCGCCGCGGCATCCTCTGCAGGATGTCTTTCACGGGATGCTCGGTCCAGGCGAGGGTGACATAGTCGCGGTGCCGGACGCCTTCGGTTGCCAGAAAGGCGACCGTGCCCGGCTGCAGCGGCCCGTTCAGGTCGTGGCTCACGGCAACGCCCTTGTCGCGCAGGATGCGCGCGAGCTCGTCGTCGCGGTGCCTGGTATATTGCGTATAGGCGCTGACGAAAAAGGCGGAGCGGTTGTTGACGATCCAGGACGTGAACTTGTCCATCTCGCCGTAGAGGGCATCGAGCAGGACGACGCCGCGGATGCGGCTGCCGAGCCCGCCGACCTGCAGGCAGGAGGCCGCAGACACGAAGCCGCCGCTATAGGCCACGATCACCACCGGCATCCTGGCAAAAGCCTCGGACGCGCGCGGGTCTCCGTAGATGCGGGCCAGGCGGTCGGCCGCCTCCGCCATGAACCGCTTGAGCCCGCCGGGCTCCCAGAACTTGCCGGCGCTGGAATCGGCGGCATCGTAGGCGAGCTGGGGAGCGACCAGCACCGCATTCATCCCCGATTCGGATATCTGCAGCGGAAGCAGCTGACGGTCGCGCACGTCCCGCTGCAGCGTGGCCCCGTGACCGTGAAAGAACAGCACGATCACGCCCGGCTTGCGCACGTCGAATCCCGCGGGCACGTGGACCAGCACCCGGTTGTCGCTGTAGCGGCCGCCCTGCGAGAACCGCTCGCCGGTGCGCGGATTCCTGCCGAAATAGGGAAATGCAGAGTTGTCGAATCCGATCAGATCGGTGTGCGCCTGCTTGACCACCGGCCGGCCATAGGGGACCTCCGGAGAGAGCGAGGCGAGCTTGTAGGGAGCCGCCGGGGCGCCGGCGTGGGCGCGCTCGGCCGGCCGCTTGAATACGAAGGTGGGCGCGAAGATGTCGGCGGTAGGGTAGCGTTCCGCAAACGGCAGTCCCGGCATCGCCTCCGCCAGCTTGTAGCTGCTCGAGATCGTCCCGGTGCGATCGCCGGCCGTTTGGCGGCCGGGCCTCGGAGCCACGCTCTCGAAGGCGGAATAGCGGTCGGCGAACGAATCGACGGCGGCGCGGGCAATCAGGATGTCGCCCTTGCCGGATCCGGACGGCATCGCCGCGTCGGGCTTGCCGACCGTCGTGGTCTCGGAATTCCCGCAAGCCCCAACGAGACAGCACGCGAGCGCGACAAGCGCCGGCGACGCCCAGCGCCGCCGCAGGCGGATGCCGCGCGTGCCCGGGAAATCACAGCAGTCGCTGAGGCTCGGGATTGCGGATCCCGCTGAGATCATCCCCCACCACAGCTCCGAGCCCGACCCGGCGCGCCTGCGGCAGCTCCGCAGAATCGCAGCCGACATCTTGCGTCGGAGCTCCCCTCCCTCCCAAAGGCACTGCAAACATCCAATTATGTCGGCATTGTGAGCCGGCTCGCGGCGCCGCGACGGTGCAATGCACGAGCCGCTGCAGAGGCAGCCGGTGACTCGATCCGCACGGATGCCCGGTCCCCTGGCGTGACGAATTTACTACACCGGGAATTTACCGACTATTAATGCTCCGAGAACCCTTTCGGGCGCAGTAATGCCTCGGTTTGATGCTCAGCTCCGAAGCAAGGCATGAGGGGGAAACTGCGCATGGCGGCGATCGAGGTCAGAAGCCCGCCGCAATTGGCCGGGCTTCCGCGGATCGGCATGAGCGTCTCCATGCTGACCGCGACCGCCATCGTCGTCGCCGACATGGTCGGCGTCGGGGTATTCACCAGCCTCGGATTCCAGGTCGAGGGCGTCCCGTCCGGCTTCTCGCTGCTGCTCCTGTGGGTGGTGGGCGGCGCCGTCGCGCTGTGCGGGGTGTTCTCGTACGGCGAGCTGGCCGCCATGTTTCCCCGCAACAGCGGCGAGTACAATTTTCTCCGCGAGATCTATCACCCGGCCGTCGGCTTCCTGGCGGGCTGGCTCTCGGCGACGGTCGGCTTTGCGGCCCCGGTGGCGCTCGCAGCGATGGCGCTGGGGGAGTACGGGAAGGCGGTTCTTCCCGGCGTGCCGCCGCTCGCGCTCGGGCTGTGCGTGGTCTGGACGGTGTCGCTGGTGGGGCTGGCGGGCATCCGCTACAGCGGTGCGTTCCAGCTCGCCTGGACCATGCTCAAGCTCCTCCTGATCGTCGGCTTCCTGGTCGCCGGATTCGCCCTCGCCACGCCGCAGCCGATCTCGTTCGCCCCGTCGCTGGCCGATGCCTCGCATGTCGTCAGCGCGCCGTTTGCGATTAGCCTCGTCTTCGTGATGTACTCATATTCGGGCTGGAATGCCGCGACCTACATCACCGGCGAGATCCGTGACCCGCAGCGGACCCTGCCCCGCTCGCTGCTGCTCGGCACCTCGATCGTCATCGTGCTCTACGTGGCGTTGAACGCGCTCTTTCTCTACGCCACGCCGATCGATCGGCTCGCCGGGCAGATCGACGTTGCCGTGGTCGCCGGCCGGCACATCTTCGGCGATCTCGGCGGCGCCATCGTCGCCGCGCTGATCTGTCTTGGCCTCGTTTCCTCGATCAGCGCGATGATGTGGATCGGACCGCGGGTGATCACGGCGATGGGTGAGGACCTGCCGTTGCTGCGGATGTTCGCGCGCCGCTCGAGAACGGGCGTGCCGATCGCTGCGATCCTCTTTCAGCTCGCGGTCGCGACGCTGATGCTGCTCACCCGAAGCTTCGAGGCGGTGCTCGAGTTCATCCAGTTCAGCCTCCTGTCGTGCTCCTTTCTCGCGGTCCTCGGCGTCGTCAAGCTGCGCGTCACCCGGCCCGACCTGCCGCGTCCGTATCGCGCCTGGGGATATCCGGTGACGCCGATCGTCTTTCTCGCAGTGACGGCATTCATGATGTACTATCTCGTCACCCAGCGTCCGCTGCAGTCGCTCATCGGCATGCTGATGATGGCGTCGGGGCTGGCGGTCTATTTCCTCTCGCGGACCGGCCTCGCGGCCGGCCTCTCCAAAGCAACGTGAGCCCGCCAATGCTTCAGCGCAGGACGATCATCATCGCGGCCGCCGGCCTGCTGCTCGCGGCAGCGGTCCCGGCCCATGCAGCCGACACGGCATCGCCGAACGACACGGCGCGGTTTCTCGCCGGCATGCCGCCCGCTGCGGATTCTCCGCTCGCCGCGCTGACCCGGGAGCGCGCCTGGCAGGAGCATGCCCGCATCTTCGACGGAGCCTTCGAGCGGCTGGAGCAGCGGCAGCTCGCGCGGATCAGGAGCTGGTCGAGCGGCAACCTCGCCGCGGCGCGGCCGACGATGTTCTACATGTTCAGCGGTCCGGACTTTCTGTACGCGAACGCCTTCTATCCCAAGGCCACGACCTACGTGCTGAGCGCCCTGGAGCCGGTCGGCACGGTGCCCGACCTCACCACGCTGCGCGGCTCGATCGCGCCCAACCTGCAGCAGCTGCGCGCCTCGCTCAGCACGATCCTGTCCTATAGCTTCTTCATCACCCACAACATGCGCTCGGATCTGCGGGCCGGGCGGGTGAACGGCACGCTGCCGATCCTCTACGTGTTCCTGGCGCGCTCGGGCAAGACCATCCGCGAGGTCACCCCGGTGCGGCTCGACGCGGCGGGCGCGGTCGAGCCGGACATCGGCGCGGTCCGCGGCGAGCCGACGCGCGGGGTCAAGATCGTGTTCGCCGGCAGCGACGGCGAGCCGCGCACGCTCTATTACTTCAGCACCAATCTCGCCGACGACGGGGTGAGAAGCAGCAAGTTCCTAACCTTCTGCGAGACGCTCGCGCCCGGGGACAGCCTCATCAAGAGCGCCTCCTACCTCTTGCACTCGGGCTCGTTCTCGAAGGTGCGCGAGTTCCTGCTCGCCAACAGCGCGGCCATGATCCAGGACGATTCCGGGATCCCGCTCGGCTACTACGCTCCCGGCAAATGGGAACTGCAGCCGTTCGGCCATTACAATGGCCCGATCGCTGTCTTCCCCGGCCGCTACCAGCCGAAATATGCGGCCCTGTTCCGCAAGAGCCATCCCATCGATTTCGGCATCGGCTACCGCTGGCGGCCGAATGAATCGAACCTGCTGCTGGCGGTAAGGACGGCGGCAGACGGCGTGCCGGAAGCCTCGGCTCGTTCCGCCGCCGAGGAGCCGGCCCCGGAAAGCGCTGCGTCGCGCCCGGCCGCGCCGGTCCGCACCTCCTCCGCCCGGCCGCGGCGCGCCCCGGCCCGGCACACCGTGCGTCAGCCGTTCGACTGGTTCTTCCGCTACAGGTGAGATCGAGGGGCCGCTCGCTGCCGCTACCAGGCATTTGCCCCCGGTCGCGGCCGAGACGCGACATCTTCATCTGTGGACGCCGGGGCGGCGCCTTGCGACCGGGACCGGCTCCCAGCGGTCCTGCCTTGCCGACGGGTGGATCCAAGGCGTTGATCGACGCGGCCGATGGATATACATTTAATCCAGCGTATATCCAAGGAGGGCCCGCCGTGAAGGTCGCCAAATGGGGCAACAGCCTTGCCGTTCGTATCCCCGCCGCCGTCGTCGAGACGCTGAAGCTCAGGGAAGGTGACGAGATCGAAATCCGGGTCGCCGCCGCGCGGGAGCTCACCATGGCGCGCAAGCCCGGGCGTCAGGAATTGCTGAAGCGCCTGCGGCGTTTCCGCGGGCGTCTTCCCGCCGACTTCAAGTTCGACCGGGACGAGGCGAATGCCCGGTAACTTCTTCGACAGCAATGTCCTTCTTTACATCGCGTCGGGTGATTCTGCCAAGGCGGATCGGGCTGAAAAGCTGCTCGGGGAGGGCGGGGCCATCAGCGTGCAGGTCCTGAATGAGGTTGCCAACGTCACCCGGCGCAAGATGCACATGGCATGGTCGGAAACGCATGCTTTCCTCTCGATGCTGCGCGGCTTGCTGTCGGTCCATGCGATCACCGTCGAGACGCACGAGGCAGGGCTTGCGCTCGCGGAGGCCCACAAGCTGTCGGTCTATGACGCCATGATCGCGGCCTCGGCGCTTCAAGCCGATTGCGAGACACTGTGGTCGGAAGACATGCAGCACGCCAGGGTCATCGGCGGCCGGCTGCGAATCGTCAATCCATTCCGCATCCGATGAATGTTCAACCTTCTGAACAAGGCGCGGAGGGGGAAATCATTGTCGATCGAGCAGATGAGCGAGATCGGCGGACGCGATTGGGCCGGTCGGCGACGAGGATCACTCCTTCGATAGGAAGGCGGTCAAGCTGATGCAGGCGAAGGGCGTGTCGGTTCGCCTGCTCTCATGGTCAGCATCGGATGAAGCCGCACGTCTGCATTTCGTCGCCTCGTTCAGCAGATCACCCGCAGGGAATGCACGCGCGAGAAATCCCGATCGTAGGTCACCAGGGCGGCAGCATTGATCGCGAGCGCGCTCGCCGCCTGAATGGCGTCCGCGAGCTTAAGACGGAACGACACCCGCAGTCGCGCCGCGCTCTCGGCGATGTCGGGCGTCAGCTCGACGATCTGCCACTGCTCGAGGGTCGCCCGGTAGCGGCGCGCCAGCGCCTCCTCGCCCGCCTGCAGCGGACCGATGAGCACCTCTGCCAGCGTGACGGTGGTCACGGCGAAGCGCAGCCGGCCGGCGCCCTGAGCCTCGAACAGCGGCCTGAAGCGCGGCGCGAGCTTCGGATTGCGCTCGAGAACGAAGATGATCGGCGCGGAATCCACCAGGAGCAGCGCGTCCGGCGGCAGATCCCGGAACCCTAACGGCTCCATTCGTCGCGCAGCTTGCGGATCGTTCGCGTGCTGTCCTTTCCCCACAGCCTGCGACCTGTGCCTTCGAGCGGCAGCAGCGACGGCTGCCGCGCGACCGCGGCATAGGCCTCGATGGGCACCAGTGCCGCAATGGGTCGACCGTGCCGGGTGATGATGGTGGAGCGGCCTTTCTCGGCCGCCGCCAGGAGCTCGGGCAGCTGATTGCGCGCCTCTTCTGCGCCTTTGCGCAGCATGGTGTCGATCCCTGATGCGGGGCTGCCCCTCGCCCCCGCCGCCAACCGTACAGGACCGTACAGATAGGGTCAAGCGCGCCGGTGACTCGCCGATCGCGCCAGAGAGATGCGTCAACCGGGCATCCGCAGCACCGGCTTGAGAGTGGCGCCGCTCGCCGAGTCCTGCGCCGCACGGTTGATGTCGCGGAGATCGTAGAACGTGATCAGGCGGTCGAGCGGTATCCTGCCCTGCATCAGCAGGTCGACCAGCTCAGGGATGAATGCCTTGGGACGGCTTTCGCCCTGGATCACGCCGTGCACGACGCGGCCGAACTGCAGGAACGCCATGTCGAAGGTGACCTCGGTCCCGCCGCGGGCGCTGCCGAGCAGGACGCAGGTGCCCGCCGGCATCAGCGCCTCGACTGCCTCGCGGAAGGCGGAAGGCTGGCCCGAGGCCTCGAGGGAGAACCGGACGCCGCCGCCGGTCAGCCTGCGGATCTCGCCGACCACCTCGCCGCGGCCGGCATGGTCGATCGTATGCGTCGCGCCGAGCTCGCGCGCGAGCCGGAGCCGGTTGTCGTGGATGTCGACGGCGATGATCGGCTCGCAGCCCGCGACCCTGGCCGCCATCAGCGCCGACAGGCCGACCGCGCCGACCCCGAAGACCGCGAGCGAATCACCCGGGCGCGGCCGCATGCTGTTGAGCACGGCGCCGGCCCCGGTCTGCCCGCTGCAGGCGAACGGCCCGATCAGCTCGAGCGGGGCATCCTTCCTCACCTTCACGGCGAAGCGCTCGTTGGCCAGCGTGTGGGTCGAGAACGACGACTGCTGGAAATAGGCGCCGTAGACCAGCGCGCCGTTCCTGCTGAGCAGCGTCGAGCCGTCGGGCCGCGTCCCGGAAAATTTCCAGGCGAACGACCTCTCGCAATGCGACTGCATCTCGCGCCGGCAGTTGGCGCAGGCACCGCACCACGGAAACGACATGATCACGTGGTCGCCGGCGGCGAGCGACGTCACGCCGCTCCCGACCGCCTCGACCACGCCGGCGCCCTCGTGGCCGAAAACGCAGGGGTAGGGCGTGGCGTAGTAGCCGTCGCGGCCGTGCAGGTCGGTCGCGCACATGCCGCTGGCCGCCACGCGGACCAGCACCTCGTCGGGCCGCGGCTCGGCGAGCTCGAGCTGCTCGATGACGAACGGCCCCGACCTCTCGCGCACGACGGCCGCGGTGACCCGCATCGGCACCGGCTCACCTGCCGAACGGCTGCTCGAGCTCGCCGTCCTTGTACTGCGGCGGGTAGAGGATCACCTGCCGGTGGCCGGTCAGGTACTGCTCGAGCCCGCTGCCCTGCACGTTCTGGAACTGCACGATCAGCATGCGCGGGGTCTTCCACTCGCCCAGCTCGTCGAAGCTGATCTCCCCGACGATGGTGTCGAAGGCGTGGCTGTGGATGTAGTCGGCGAGCCTGCCGTCGTCGACGCCCTTCGTGTCGGTGATCGCCCGCTCGAGCACCTGCATCGCGGCATACGCGAAGGGCGGCTGGTAGAAGCCGAGCGGATCGACGCCAGCGTCCTTGGCGCGCGCCTGGAATTTCTTCAGAAACGCCTCGATGCCGGGGAAGCTCAGCCTCTCGCTCGGCACGTACATGTGGTAGTTCACCACCCGGTTGATCTTGTCACCGAGCTGCGCCATCAGCGAGGCGTACTGCATGCCGACCATGGCGCCGCCGAACAGCCTGGTCTTGAGCCCGACCTCGGTCGCCGCGCGCACCATGCCGACCGAATCCGGCGGATAGGACGCGAGCAGCACGATATCCGGATTGGTGCCCTGGACGGCGCGCACGATCGGGCTGTAATCGACCGTTGCCGGCGGGTATGCCCGGTCGTAGACGATCCTGAGATTGTATTCTTTGGCGGTCTCGCGCGCGCCGCGCAGCACGTTGTTGGAAAACTCGGCATCGGCGCCGACGAGCGCGACCGTCTCGGGCGCGGGCGTGATCTGTCTCGCCGTCTCGAAGAAGTTGCGCGACAGCAGCTTGGTGTCGGAGCCGAACGGCGCGCTCTGGAAATAGCGTGAGTACCTGAACTCGGCGTTGGAGGTCAGCGCCAGCAGCACCATGACCATCCGGTTGCGCTGGATGATCTGCGGCATGGCCGCGACGATCAGGTTGGTCGCGTGGCCCATGAGGACGTCGACCTTGTCGACGTCCATGAGCTTGGCGTAGATGCCGGGCACGGTCGCAGCGTTGGTCTGGTCGTCGTAGTAGACGAGCTTGACCGGGCGGCCGAGCAGGCCGCCCCTGGCGTTGATCTCTTCGGCCCAGATCTGCTTGGAAAGCAGATGCGCCTTGCCGGAGGAGGCAAGCCCGCCGGTCAGCGACACCCCGAACCCGATCCTGATCGGCTCCTGCGCGGCGGCCGGCGCTGTCGCGCTCGACGCGCCGAGCGCTGCCGCGAGCGCGATCAGAAGCCGCCGCCCGGCGCATGCCGCGCGTCCGCGCCTTGCAGGATTCATGGCATTCCCTCCCCTCGATCGACGGCCGACATGGGTCGGCGATCATTCCTATTGCCGGCCGACGCTAGCCGAGACGGACCGGCGGTTCCAGACGCT
>DASXAP010000280.1:0-3232 GCA_036406655.1 Xanthobacteraceae bacterium
CGATTTCGGTGCGTGACTTGCCCCATCGACGGCGGGAACGGCTCATCCCGCGGCAGCCGCGGCCCTTCGATGGAGCTTAGAGCCTCCGCATCCGCGCACAAGCTGCCAATACCCACCGCTGTTGATTGTTGAAGAGTGAGCCGCACGTCGTATCGGAGCCGGTGATCCGCCGACGCAGGCCGAGTGGCCGGGGAGCCCACGGCGATCGCGGCCACCTTCCCTTACCCGGTCAGCTGCCGACTGAGCTCCAACAGCCGCTTGCGCGCAGCCTCATCATAAGCTTGAGGATTCGCTCGCGCCGGCCGTCTGCCGTTGAAATAGAGCCCGGTCTTGCCCTCGAGGTCGGGCGAGGCAGCGAGGTACAGGATCGCGGCCGCCCCTTCGTCGACCGTGCTGATCGGGGGAACACCGCTTTCCCGTACCATGGTCGTGTCCATGTAGGTGGCGGGATGCAGGCAATTGACGGTCACCCGCGAGCCGTCGAGCTCGCGCGCCAGATCGAAGGTGAACATGATCTGGGCGAGCTTGCTTTGCGTATAGGCCCTTCCGCCATCGTAATGGCGGGTCAGCATGACGTCGTCGAAATCGATCGGAGATTGACCGGCGGATGCGACGTTGACGACGCGGGACGGTGCACTCGCTAGCAGCAGCGGCAACAGCAGGCGGGTCAGCAGGAAGCCCGCCAAATAATTGACGGCGAAGCGCAGCTCGTGGCCGTCCGCACTGGTCCGACGTTGCCGGCCACCGGCAGCGCTGCCGATGCCGGCATTGTTGATGAGGAGATCGAGCCGCTGATCATCCCGGCGGATCGCTGCCGCAAGCCGGCGCACCTCGTCGAGCGACGACAGGTCCGCGAGATAGCAGCGAGCGCTGCTGTTGCCGGCTGCTCGCAGCGCCTCGATGACGCTCTCGGCTCGCGGCCGGTCGCGGCCGTGGATCAAGACCCGGGCGCCGGCGCGCCCCAGCTCGAGCGCCACCCGCCGCCCGACGCCATCGGTGGAGCCCGTGACCAGACAGGTCTTGCCGCCGACATCCATGGCCGCCTCCGATCATCCGCTATAACCGCCGTTCGCGCGCGCGCCCTCGAGCTGCGCGCGCTCCGCGTCGCGCAGCTCGTCGAGCCGCCGCGCCACCGCCTCGTCGGACAGGCCGAGGCCCTCGAGCAGGCGGCCGCCGAGCTGCAGGCTCGCCTCGACCGCTTCCGGGATCACCTCGACGGCGCCGAGCGCGAGCAGCCGTGCGGCGTGCTCGGCGTCGATCGCGCGGGCGAAGACGAGCGCGTCCGACCGCTGCTTGCGCGCCGCCGCCACCATGCGCTCGGCGCTCTGGCGGGCATTCACCGTGACCACGAACGCGCGCGCATGCGCGGCGCCCACGCGCGCGAGCATTTCGGGCCGGCCGGCATCGCCGAAGAAGCACATCTGCCCGCGCTTGCGGAATTGCGCCACCAGCGCGCCGCTGGTGTCGAGCGCGACGAACGGCACGTTCTCGGCGGCGAGCAGGCGGGCAACGGTCTGCCCCACCCGGCCGTAGCCGCCGATCACCACGTGATCGCGCAGCTCGCTGGCGTCCTGCGTCGGCAGGTGGTGGCGATGATCGACGCGCTGCAGCCGGCGCCCGAGCCGCTGCGCGGCGGCGGCGCTGAGCGGCGTCATCATCATGCTGATGCCGACCACGGCGGCGGCGAGCTGCGCGATCTCGTCCGCGAGCAGCGCGTTGGAGCGGGCAAGCGCGATCACGACGAAGGCGAACTCGCCGCCCTGCGCCAGCAGCATCGCCACCTCGGCGGCGACGGCCACGCTCACGCCGAGCGCGCGGCTCGCCGCGAACAGGATGACGGCCTTGACCGCGAGCAGGCCGGCGACCGCGGCGACCACCACGCCGATGCTGCCCCACACCGCGCGAATGTCGATGGTCATTCCGACGGTGATGAAGAACAGGCCGATGAGCAGGCCCTTGAACGGGGCGATGTCGATCTCGACCTGGTGGCGGTATTCGGTCTCCGACAGCAGCAGGCCGGCGAGAAAGGCGCCGAGCGCGCTCGAGAGGCCCGCGGTACCGGTCGCTGCGGCGACGCCCACCACGATGAACAGCGTGATCGCCATGATCAGGTCGCGGCTGCCGGTCTGCGCCGCGAAGCGGAAGATCGGGCGCAGCACGTAGCGGCCGGCGGCGACGATGGCGACCACGACGACTCCCGCCTGCAGCAGCGCCGCGGCGAGCGAGACCGCGGCGTTGCCGGCGCCATGCGCGAGGATCTCCACGCCGAACAGGACCGGGGCGACCATGAGGTCCTGGAACAGCAGCACCGCCAGCGCGACCCGGCCCACCGGCGTGGCCGAGCGGCCCTGCTCTTCCAGGAGCTGCATCACGATCGCGGTCGAGGACATGGCGAGGCAGAGGCCGAGCACGGCCGCGCTGCCGGCGGGCATGGCCAGCCACGCCAGTCCGGCGCCGATGGCGAGCGCCGAGAGCAGGAACTGCAGGGAGCCGATGCCGGCGACGTAACGGCGCAACGAGCGCAGCCGACCGAGCGACAGCTCGAGGCCGATCAGAAAAAGCAGAAACAGCACGCCGAGCTCGGCGAACGGCTCGACCCGGGCGCGGTCCTCGATGGTCAGATAGCGCAGCCAGGGAACGTCGGCGGCGAGCTGCCCGAGGCCGTAGGGGCCGACGGCGATGCCGACCAGCAGGAAGCCGAGCACCGCCCCGATGCGCGCGCGATGGAACAGCGGAACCACGAGCCCGGCAGCGGCGAGAAAGACGAGCGCATCCTTCAGCCAAGCCCCGTGGTCCAAGGCATTCCCCTATGATTCCTATTGTGCGATCGTCTCGCGCGCTCTGTAAGGCCACCAACTCAGGTGTCATCACCCGCGAAAGCGGGTGATCCAGTATTCCAGAGACCGCGAGGTCGGACGCATCATCGCCCCAAGGTCGGCGATTACTGGACGCCCCGCCTTCGCGGGGCATGACAACCGAAGTTGTGGCGCGGCCTTGGGGCCCGGCCGCAGACCCGAACCAGCAACGGACGCCGGCTCACTCCCCGGCGAGCGCGCCCTCGATCGCCTTGAGCGCGGCCTCGGCCCTGGCGCCGTCGGGGCCGCCCGCCTGCGCCATGTCGGGGCGCCCGCCGCCGCCCTTGCCGCCGAGCGCCTCGGCGCCCTTGCGCACGAGATCGACCGCGGAGAAGCGCGAGGTCAGGTCCGCGGTGACGCCGACCACGACGCCGGCC
>DASXAP010000281.1:0-4837 GCA_036406655.1 Xanthobacteraceae bacterium
GGTCGCCTTTGGCGGCGGCCGCGCGCAAGGCGCTGCTGAATTCACGAGGGAGTGGCCCGAGCTCTGAAGCCGGCGCCGGCTGGGCTGTTGCCGGCGTGACTGACCCCGATGCCGAGACAGTCGCAGCCTTGGCGCTCCCGACGGTGCCCTTGGCCGGTTGAGAAACGGAACCGGTGAGCTCGGCGGGCTGCGGCATAGCCTGCGGGGTCGAGGAGGCAGCGACCGCGGGCCGGTCCTCAACCGAGGCGCCGGCGGGCTCGGGCGAATGAGCGGCAGCGACGGCGGAAAGGCCCGATCCGGGGTCGGAGGACGCGTAGGGTGCGGTCTCGGGCGCCGCGGGCGCCTGTGGCGGCGCTCCGGGCCGGGGCGCCTGGCCGACGGCTGATCCTTCCGTCACCCCATCGGGGCGAGAACTTTCCGGCCCCACGGGGGCGGCTCGGCTCGACTCGCTCACCGTATTCACATGCCCGTCGCTGGCGTCGCCGAGAAAGCCGCGGGTGAATTGCAGGATGCCGAGCAGGAGGAGAACGGCGCTCGCGCCTGCGATCAGCGCCCGCAGCTTGTCGAGGGGATGGGCGAGCTTGCCCGCGGGCGTCACGGCGGGCTGCTCCTTTCCCACCGGCGCTTCACGCATGGCCGCCTGCGCCGCCCGGCGCGCTGCGGCGATGAAATTCGGCTTGCCCACCGGCTCGGTCATGAGCGGCTGCTTGGCCAGGCCGAAGGCTGCCTTGGAGGCGGCTATGCGTTCCGCCGCCGAGCCTCGGATGCGTCCGGGCGCTGCGCCGGACCCGGGCTCGAGAGGATGATCGGGCGGCAGCTCGGGGTCGATCGGCGCGCCGAGGAGGGTCCCGGTTGCGGGGCGGGCCGCGGACTGCCAATCCCCCGCCTGCACGATGCTTGCGGACGAGAGCGCGGGCGCAACCAGGCTCGGCAGCGCGAGCCCGGCCGAAGAGGCAGCGGCCGGCGTGGCGGTGACGGGCTGCCCGGCGGATGTGCCGTGCATCCCGGTTTCGATCCTGCCCAGCCGATCGACCACATGACCGACCGTGTCCTGCACGACACCGAGGGCGCCTTGGGCTTTCTTTTCCGCCTGCTCGAGCCCGGCCACCTCGCGCGAGAGCGCGTCCACCTCCGCAGTCGCCGCGAGGTCCGTCGGCGCCGCGTCGGGCGGCCGCCGCCGATCGACCTGCGCCATGAGCTCGGCAAGTCCGCGCTCGATAGTCTCGATGCGGTCAAAGCAGGCATCGGACGCGTCGAGCTTCTCCAAGAGCTTGCCGATCCGATGGTCGAGATCTTCGGGTGCCGGATGCCGGTCGCGTGCCAGCTCGACGCGCTCGATCCTGCCCGTCAGCTCCTTGAGCAGAGATTCGAATTGTTGCGACCCCTCGTAGCCGACCTGACTGCGTGCATTGACGGCAGCGGCAAGCGCTTCAATTCTGCCTTGCAGCGCGACGAACACGTCGGCACCGGCAGCCTCGTCGATCTTGCCGGCAAGCATGCCCACCTGTTGCGAGAGCTTCGAGAATGCCTCGTTCGAGGCCGCCTGCGCGACGAGGTCGCGCAGCGCGCCGACTGCATTTTCGAGCTGGCCCAGCTTCGACGGGTCGAGGGGCGTCGCTGTGGTGCGGTCGATCTTCTGCGAGAGGTCCTGCAACGCACGCGCGACGGCGGCCAGGGTCTCGGCTGGCGCCAGCGCGCGCAATCCATCGCGGACCTCGTCGAGACCGCGTTCGATGCCGCCCAGCGTGGCGGCATCGCCGCCCGAGCCGCGGCTGCGGTCTACCCGATCGGCGAGGTTGCGCACGTCTTGCTCGAGTGCCTCGAGCGCCTTGCGCGGCGTTGCCTCCTGGATCATGAGGGCGATGTCGGCGAGCTGGTCGCGCAGGCTGTCCACTGCCTGCTCGAGACCGGAGGGCTGCTTCAGTGTCTCCGTTTGGGCGTTGATGCGGCGCAGTTGGTGCTCGAGCTCGGAGAGCTCCTGGGTGGTCGCCCGCGGCAGCGTGTCCGCGCGTCCTGGCGGCGTCGGCGCGAGCATGCTCGAAGGAAGCGGCGCATAGCCGTCGAGGGCGCGCTGCCGGTCAGCGATCTCGCTGAGCGCCTGGTCGAGCGCCGTCGACGGCTCCCGGGGACCGGCACTGGGCGGGCCTTGACGGTCGGGATCGTCGGTGGCGCGCTCCCCAGGCCGGCCGGCAGCGACGAAATCCCCCGCGTTCGCCCGCTGCTCCAGGCCGATCCCGGCGGAGGATCCCTCGCCGCAGAGCTGGTCGAGCCGACGGTCGAGCTTGGCGACGAGATCGGCCAGCTTCCGCGACGGCTGCTCCGAGCCGAGCCTTTGCAGGCTCGCCACATTCGCCTCGGCGAGTCGTTCCACACCCCGGGTCAGGCGGTCGAGCCTGTCGCTGACCTCGGCGAGCCGCCAATTGGTGCTGCGGTCGTTCTCCCCTTGATGAGTTGTCATGCCCACGATCGGATAGGTGCGGCAACCCGAGCCGAGCGGCTCCGGCCGAACCGGAGCTCGTCAACCAGCGATGGACAGCCGCGCCCCTCTGTGCCCTCTGATCGTAGTTTTTGCGTTTTACGGTAAACAGGTGGTTAAGGAGATCGGGAGGTGACGGCCGCGCAGCCTACCCGACCTGGTCTGCGAGATCAGATCAGCGGCCGGATCGCGCTCTCAAAAGCGAGCTGAGACATGCCCAAGATCGATATCGCCAAGGCAAGGGTGCGCACGAAGAGCATTTATCCTGCGACCTGGCGAAGCGTCACCGAGGGCCGCGAGAGGGCGGCGCTCGGCGAGCTTGCCGATCTCACCCAGTTCGGCGTCAATCTGACCCGCCTCAAGCCGGGTGCGGCCTCCTCGCTGCGGCATTGGCACGAGGCCGAGGACGAGTTCGTCTATGTCCTGGAAGGGGAGATCGTGCTGATCGAGGATGGCGGCGAAACGACCTTGCGGCCGGGCGAAGCAGCCGGGTTCAAGGCCGGGACCGCCAACGGCCACCATCTCGTCAACCGCTCGCAGCGCGCGGCGCTCTACCTCGAGGTCGGCACCCGCGCCGGCCGCGAGCGCGTGCACTACTCCGATGTCGACCTCCTCGGTGAGCGGGCGGAAAGCGGCTTCCGCTTCTTCCGCCGATCCGGAGATCCGTACCCGACCGAGAGCTGATGTCCTCGCCGGCAATTCGCACGCTCCGGCCGATCGGGTCACGCCAGCCCACGGTTCCGGCTTTCCCCGTCGTGGGCGCCGGGACAAGCCTCCACCTCGACGGTCAGGTGAGAAAGACCCGGCAGGTCCGAGAGCCGGCTCTTGTACGAGCTGGCGCTCTTGGGATCGTCCGAGACCAGCGAGATGATGCCGGCAATGTGCCCGGGACCAAGGCGCCACAGATGCAGATCCGAGATGCGGTCGCCGCCCGTCTCGAGCCGTGCGGTTATCTGCGCCGCCAGCGCGGGATCGGGAGAAGCGTCCAGCAGAACGGCGCCCGCCGTATGCGCGAGCCGCCACGACCAGCTCAGGATGACCGCTGTGGCAACAAGGCCCATCAGCGGGTCCATCCAGATCCAGCCGAGCTGACGAGCCGCAACGAGAGCGATGAGGACGAGGACCGAGACGGCGGCGTCAGCCATGACGTGGACGAACGCGGCTCGGAGATTGTGATCGTGATGGTATTCATGCTCGTGCTCGTGCTCGTCCCGCAGCAGAAATGCGGTAAGAAGATTCACGCATAATCCGAGCAGCGCGATCGGGATTGCCTCGTTGAAGGCGATCGGCACCGGAGCGAGAAGGCGCTCCAGGCTCTCGTAGCCGATCAGCAACGCGATCATCGCCAGCACGATCGCACTCGCGAAGGCCGCGAGATCACCCAGCTTCCCGGTTCCAAAGGCGAGGCGATGGTGGCCGGCGTAGCGCCTCGCCCAGGCATAGGAAAGAGCCGCTATCAGAAGCGCTCCGGCATGGGTGGACATGTGCAGCCCGTCGGCGATGAGGGCAACCGAGCCGAACCAGAGGCCGCCGAGAATCTCCATCGCCATCATCGCGGTGCAGATCGCAATGACCAGCCATACCTTGCGCTCGTTGCGCTCGTGCGCCTCTCCCAGGAAGACATGCGGATGGCGAAAGTCGTCGATCGAATGCGAATGCATGATGCCGGGCTCCCAGGCAGCAATATAACGGTCCCTGCAAGGTCACGTGAAGACGAGCCGCGGCCCACCCGCCCTGGACCAGCTCATCCACTTTCTTCTGGTGCATGCAAGGAGCGGATGCCGGGACGAGGCTTGGACAACCCCGGCCGTGACGACGCTTTCCTCTGCGTCGCTGGAGCATCTGTCAGGTTGCGGCCTGACGCCTGCGGCGGCTTTGGTCGGAGGAATTCGGGTTCTGGCGCCTTGGTCGCCCCGACCGCCCGACCTGCTCGGTGATGTCGCTCCACTGAGCCGCCGCCCGCCGATACGCCTTCCTCACGCCGGGGTTGTCGGCGGCCTCGGCACGCCGTTGGCATTCGAGGACGTTTGCTCTGTACTGCTGCAGCTTCGACGCCATGGGCAGCTGCTGCCTCGCTGAGCGACCCTTGTTCCTTCGATTGCTCAAATCGGGCGTGGCCGCTTTGGTTCCGGCTTGCCCGCCGAAGGGCTTCCCGACGCCGGGTTCCTGCCTCCACCCGCATCCGCGCCGGGGAGTCTTTGGGCGCGGTTCCCGCGCGAGTCCGGCTAGCGGAGCTTCCTCTCGACGTCGGCGATGCCTTTGGCGATCAGGCCGGCAGCGACGTTGTCCTTGACGACGCCGGGCAGGAGCTTCTCGGCTGCGGCGACTGCAGCCTCGGCCGCGGCGGCCCGCACATCCGCG
>DASXAP010000282.1:0-6769 GCA_036406655.1 Xanthobacteraceae bacterium
CCTTCTTCTCCACCCCGTGACCGCGGAATCTTTCTGCGAGCGCGAGCAGTCGCTCGGCCGCATCCGGACGGCGATTGAGCACGACGTCCTCGCAGGCCTCGCGCAGCTCCGGCTCGAGGTCGTCGTAGACGGCGATCTGGCCGGCATTGACGATGCCCATATCCATGCCGGCCTTGATGGCGTGGAACAGGAACACCGAGTGCATCGCCTGGCGCAGGCGTTCATTGCCACGGAACGAGAACGACAGGTTCGATACGCCGCCTGAAATGTGAACGTGCGGCAGGCCGGCGCGAATCTGTCGCGCAGCGTCGATGAAGGCGAGCCCGTAGCTGTTGTGCTCTTCCATGCCGGTCGCAACCGCGAAGATGTTCGGATCGAAGATGATGTCTTCAGGCGGGAAGCCTGCTTTGTTCACGAGAATGTCGTAGGCGCGCTTGCAGATCGCGACCTTGCGCTCGAGCGTGTCCGCCTGCCCCTTCTCGTCGAAGGCCATCACCACCACCGCCGCGCCGTAACGGCGCACGGTGCGGGCATGGTCGATGAAAGCCTCCTCGCCTTCCTTCAGCGAGATGGAATTCACCACCGACTTGCCCTGCAGGCATTTCAGGCCGGCCTCGATCACCGAAAATTTCGAGGAATCGACCATGACCGGCACGCGGGCGATGTCGGGCTCGGCGGCGATCAGATTGAGGAAGCTGACCATCGCCTGCTCGGAATCGAGCAGGCCCTCGTCCATGTTGACGTCGATGATCTGCGCGCCGCTCTCGACCTGCTCGCGGGCGATCGCGAGCGCGCTCGGGTAATCCCCCTCCTTGACGAGCTTGCGGAACCGGGCCGAGCCGGTGACGTTGGTGCGCTCGCCCACGTTGACGAAGGGGATTTCCGGCGTCAGGGCGAAGGCTTCGAGGCCGGACAGGCGCAGGAGCCGCGGCAGCTCGGGGACCTGCCGCGGCTTCTTGCCGTGGACGGCGCGGGCGATGGCTGCAATGTGCTCGGGCGTGGTGCCGCAGCAGCCGCCGACCAGATTGACGAGGCCGGCATCGGCGAACTCGGCGAGCAGCGCGGCCATCGAGTGCGGGGTCTCGTCGTAGCAGCCGAACTCGTTGGGCAGGCCGGCATTGGGATAGGCACAGACCATGGTCTCGGCGATGCGGGCGATCTCGGCGATATGCGCGCGCATCTCGCTCGCGCCGAGCGCGCAGTTGAGCCCGATCGAGAACGGCGCGGCGTGCCGCACCGAGCTCCAGAAGGCGGCCGGGGTCTGCCCCGAGAGCAGCCGCCCGGAACGGTCGGTGATGGTGCCCGAGATCATGATCGGCACGCGCGTCGCCAGCGCCGCGTTCATGTCGGCAACGGCGGCGATCGCCGCCTTGGCATTGAGGGTGTCGAAGATCGTCTCGATCAGCAGGAGGTCGGCGCCGCCCTCGATCAGGCCTTTGGCCTGCTCGGCATAGGCGCTGCGCAGCTCGTCGAAGGTGACGGTGCGGAAGCCGGGATTGGCGACGTCGGGGGAGATCGAGGCGGTGCGGTTGGTCGGCCCGATCGCGCCGGCGACGAACCGCGGGCGGCCGTCCGCGCGCTCGGCCTCGGCGGCGGCGGCGCGGGCGAGCCTTGCGCCTTCGAGGTTGAGCTCGTAGGCGATGCCCGCCATGCCGTAATCGGCCTGGGCGATCCGGGTCGAGGAGAAGGTGTTGGTGGAGACGATGTCGGCGCCGGCGCGGAAATAGGCGAGATGGATCTCGCGGACCTTCGCCGGCTGGCTCAGGATGAGCAGATCGTTGTTGCCGCGCACCTCCCGGTTCCAGGCGTCGAAGCGGGCGCCGCGATAGCCTTCCTCGTCGAGCCCGAGCGCCTGGATCATCGTGCCCATGGCGCCGTCGAGCACGAGGATGCGCTCGGCGGCGAGCCGCCGCAGCTTTTCCTCCCGCTTCATCCGAGCCCCCTCACCCCAACCCTCTCCCCTGCGGGGAGAGGGAGCGCGCCGTGCTCGTTGCCAGGCTCTCGTTCACTCTCTCGACCGGGGCGCAGGCCGAGCAGATGGCAGATCGCGTAGACGAGGTCGGCGCGGTTCATGGTGTAGAAGTGGAGATCGGTCACGCCGCGATCGACGAGATCGAGCACCTGCTCGGCGGCGACGGCGGCGGCGATCAGCTTGCGCGTCGCCGCATCCTGCTCGAGCCCATCGAAGCGGCGGGCGAGCCAATCCGGCACCGAGGCGCCGCAGCGGGCGGCGAAATTCCTGGTCTGGCTGAAGTTCTGCACCGGCAGGATGCCGGGGACGATCGGCACACGGATGCCGCGGGCACGCACCCGGTCGAGGTAGCGGAAATAGAGATCGTTGTCGAAGAAGAACTGGGTGATGGCGCGGCTCGCGCCGGCATCGACCTTCGCCGCGAGCATGTCGAGATCGGCCTCGACCGTCGGGCTGTCCGGATGCTTCTCCGGGTAGGCCGAGACCGAGACCTCGACGTCGGCGAGCCGGGTGATGCCGGCGACGAGATCGGCCCCGTTGCGGTAGCCGCCGGGATGCGGCGCGTATCTCTCGGCCGCTCCGCCCGGCGGGTCCCCGCGCAGCGCCACGATGTGGCGCACGCCCGCCGCGCAATAGTCGCGGATCACGGCATCGATCTCCGCGCGGGTCGCGGCGACGCAGGTGAGATGGGCGGCAGGAGTGAGCGCAGTCTCGGCGAGGATGCGCTTCACCGTCGCGTGCGTGCGCTCGCGCGTGGAGCCGCCGGCGCCATAGGTGACCGAGACGAAGCTCGGCTCGAGCGGGGCGAGGCGGGCGATCGATTCCCACAGCGTCCTCTCCATCTCCTCGGTCCGGGGCGGGAAGAACTCGAAGGAGACGCGGATGCGGCGCTGATCCGCGTTGTGCGCGAAGCGGCTCCTCCGCGGCGCCGGGTTCATCAGGCGACCTCGCGCGCGGCGGAAGCGGCGAGCAGGAGCCGCCGGTCGCGCGCGAGCCAGAGCGAGACGGCGATCTTGTCGGCGCCGGAACGATCCGGAGAGAGCCTCGTGTGGGAGACGAGCTCGAGCCCCGCAGCCTTCATCCACTGCTCGATCGTCTCGGGGGCAAAGCCGAGCCGGCGATGCGCATGCTGCTCGCGCAGGAACTCGAGCTGGTGCGGGGCGAAATCGATCACGAGCAGCCGGCCGCCGGGCCGCAGCACCCGCGCCGCCTCGGCGATGGCACGCGCGCCGTCATCGAGAAAGTGCAGCACCTGGTGGATCACCACGGCATCGAAGGAATCTTTCGGCAGCGCGAGATTGTAGATGTCGCCCTGCCGCACGCTGCAGTGCCGCAGCCCGAGACGGTCGAGCCTGCTGCGGGCGAGCGCCAGCATGTCGAGGGAGAGATCAAGCCCGAGGCCGCGCTCGATTGCGGGGGCAAGCAGCTCGAGGATGCGGCCGGTGCCGGTGCCGAGATCGAGCAGCGCGCGGATCGGCGCCCCGGCGAGCGCCGTGACGATCGCCTGCTCGACCGCCTCGTCGGCCACGTGCAGCCTGCGGATCTCGTCCCACTGCGGGGCATGGCGGCGGAAATAGGCTTGCGCCACTGCGCTGCGCTGCGCCCGCACCGCGGCCAGACGTTCCCGGTCCCGGCCGACCGTTGCATCGGCGGGATCGAGGCGACCGACGAGCTCGCGGGCAAGGGCGGCCGCCGCGCCCCGCTCGGCCAGGCGGTAGAACCCCCAGGCCCCCTCGCGGAAGCGCTCGACCAACCCGGCTTGCGACAGCAGTCGCAGATGCCGGGAGATCCGCGGCTGCGACTGGCGCAGGATGTCGGTGAGCTCGGAGACGGTGAGCTCGGCGTCAGCAAGCAAGGCAAGGATGCGCAGCCGGGTCGCCTCCCCGGCAGCCCTCAGCACGGCGCTCAGCGCCGGGAAGGCGAGATGCGCCGCAGTGGGCAACGGGTGGGCCGCACCCCCGCTTTGGCTCGAGAACGGCAGATCGCTGTGCAACATATAAACGTATGTTTATATGATTATAGGGGCGATTGCAATGCGGGAGCGGCCAATTTCGCAAGCGAGCCTTGCCGAGCCGGCTCGTCCACATGGGCTATGCTTTGTCCGCACTCACAACCGGCGCTTGGCGGGGAGCATAGCCGGCACGGCAAGGCACGGCACTCGAGAGACGAGCATGGACGAGTTCGGCATCCGGGAAGGCGAGGTGACGGTCGATCTGCCCACCGGGTTCGATGCCTCGCTCTATTTTATCGGCCGCATCCGCACGCCGTGGAAGCATCGGGACGACTGCCCGAAGAACGCCAGGGAGTCGCAAGAGCTGTGCACGGTGGAGGTGGATCCCCGCTGGGCGCAGGCGCTGACCGGGCTGGGAAGCTGCACGCATCTCATCCTGCTCTATTGGATGAACCGCTCGCGGCGCGACCTCGTCCTGCAGGCGCCGAGGCATTACCGCGCCGGGCGCGGCACGTTTGCCCTGCGCTCGCCCGCGCGCCCGAACCCGATCGCGCTGAGCGTGGTGCAGCTCGTGCGGATCGAAGGCTCGCGGCTGTCGGTCGTCGGTCTCGACTGCCTCGACGGTACTCCGCTCATCGACATCAAGCCTTATTTCGCCTCGACCGACGCCTTCCCCGAAGCCGTCGTGGGCTGGCATGACGCAGAGCGAAACAGCTGAATTGTCCGCAGCTTATCGCGATCCGCCGCGGTCCTTTCCGAGCCCTCCCGAGCCGGTCCGCGGGCTTAATTTTCCAAGCCTTCTTTGAACCTGCCGGCGTCCCGAGCCGACCAATCAGCAGAAACGATCGGGGTGCGTCCATGAACAATTTTTGCCGCCTCGCGGCCACGACCGTGGTTGCCTCCCTCGCTGCAACCGCCTTTCTCTCCACCGCCTGCGCCAATCCGTTCGGGGCGATGTTCGGCCCGTTGCGGCCGCCGGCGCCGGCCCAGGCCTATGCCTACGCCAATCCGAGCGAGGGGATCGGCGAGGTTCGCGGCGATCTGCAGCGCCAGGTGGTCGACTATCGGACCAGCGAGGCGGCGGGCACGATCATCGTCGATACCCCGCACACCTACCTCTATCTCGTCCTCGGCGGCGGCAAGGCCATCCGCTACGGCATCGGGGTGGGACGCGAGGGCTTCACCTGGGCGGGCGTCAAGAGCATCGAACGCAAGGCCGAGTGGCCCGACTGGACCCCGCCACCCGAGATGATCGCCCGACAACCCTATCTGCCGCGTTTCGTCGCCGGCGGCGAGAGCAATCCGCTCGGCGCCCGCGCGCTGTATCTGAGCGGCTCGGTCTACCGCATCCACGGCACCAATGCCCCTTCGACCATCGGTCAGCAGGTCTCCTCCGGCTGCATCCGCATGGTGAACGAGGATGTCATCGACCTCTACAAGCGCGTCCACGTCGGCACCAAGGTGGTGGTGCTGCCGATGAGCGGGCAGCGCGCGGCAAGCGGCGGACGCGGCATCTACTGAGCTGCCGGCGGCGGCCAGCGCGCTCCCGCCAATCATTAACCGTAGGGCGCCATCGTCGGTTGGGCCGGGCGGACGCATCTGGTCTGCCCGATCCGGCCGATTGCGTTTCGGCAACCTGCCGACTACATTACCGGCAGATGCCGCCTCCAGGGCCCCTCGAATGTCCAGCCAGCCGGTCATAGCGACGGTCTACAGAAAATTGGGTGGCCGTCGGGTTCTCGGTGAGGAGGTCGCCTCCGATGCCGATCTCGCTCGGATCGTCCGCCGCCAGATCTCGCTGCGCGCGCTGCTGCACGCCAGGCGTAGCGGCTTCTCGGAGAAAGAGATCGGGGAATTGATCATACCGGAGCGAACCCGGCGGCATCGCAAAGCCAAGCGGCAGCCGTTGTCGATCGAGGAATCGGATCGCTTGGTGCGCTTGACGCGCATCCAGTCCCTGGCCGAGGACGTCTTCGGGGATCCGAAAAATGCCAATCGCTGGCTCCGCCAGGGATTGGGAATTCTCGGCGGAAGCTCGCCCCTCGAGATCGCGCGAACCGACGCAGGCGCCCGAGTCGTTGAGCAGGTTTTGGCGAAGATCGACTGGGGCGCGGCCGCTTGAATGCGGCTGTGGCGCTTGTCGAGCGTCCGGCGCGCCCGTGACTTCGACGGCGGCTACGGGCTGTCGAATGACGGCCGCTGGAACACGAGGGGCCGGCCGGTAACCTACTGCGCCACCGTGCCGTCGCTCGCAATCCTCGAAAAGCGCGTCCACGTCAGCGATGTCGGGCTGTTGCCGCCCCAAGCCTTGGTCGAATACCACGTTCCGGACGACCTCCCGAGTCTCGAGATGCGGATCGACCGCTTGCCCGCGGACTGGAGAAGGCGGCAGGCGCATACGCAAATGCTCGGCGACGAATGGCTCGACAAGACCGCGCAGGCCATGCTCATCGTTCCCTCGGTGATCGTGCCGATCGGCGGCGCGCCCGATCGCAATGTCCTCATCAACCATCGCTACGCGGAGGTGGCGCGGATTGCGATCACCGCCGTCACCCCATTGCGGCTCGATCCACGGCTTTTTCAGCCGTAGGCTCGGCAGGCGAGCCTCGAAACCGGAAGCCGACGTGACGACGTTCTCCGTTCCCGCCCCCCGCGAGAGCTTCGAGGTCGAGCTCGAGGACGGCGCCCGGATCAAGCTGCGCCGGCACGGCCGCCAGGACGGGGTCCGGCTCCTCGTCACCCACGGCAACGGCTTTGCCGCCGACGCCTATATGCCGTTCTGGCAGCTGCTGCTGCCCCGCTACGACCTCCTCGTGTTCGATTTCCGCAACCACGGGCAGAACACG
>DASXAP010000283.1:0-14066 GCA_036406655.1 Xanthobacteraceae bacterium
GATCGTGGCGAACGGCTTGAAGCCTTCGGTGGCGAGACCGGCGGCGAAGGTCACGCCGTGCTGCTCGGCGATGCCGACGTCGAAGCAGCGGCTGGGAAACTCCTTGGCGAAGAGGTCGAGGCCGGTGCCCGCGGGCATGGCCGCGGTGATGGCGACGATCTTGTCGTCCTTCTTCGCCTCCTTGATCAGCGATTGGGCGAAGACCTTGGTGTAAGCCGGCGCCGCCGCTTTGGACTTCGCCTGAGCTCCGGTCGCCACATCGAACTTCACCACGCCGTGATACTTGTCCGCCGACTTCTCGGCCGGCTCGTATCCCTTGCCCTTCTGCGTCACCACGTGAACCAGGAACGGGCCGTTCTCGGCATCGCGCACGTTCCTGAGAACCGGCAGCAGGTGATCGATATTGTGGCCGTCGATCGGGCCCACATAGAAGAAGCCGAGCTCGTCAAACAGCGTGCCCCCGGTGACGAGCCCGCGGGCATATTCCTCCATCGCCACGGCGCGCTGCTCGAGGAACGGCGGCAGCAGCTTGGCAAGCTTGCGCACCGTGTGGTGCACCGAGCGGTAGGTGCGGCCGGAGACGAGGCGCGCCAGATAGCCCGAGAGCGCACCGACCGGCGGCGCAATCGACATGTCGTTGTCATTGAGGATCACGATCAGCCGCGAGCTCATGGCGCCGGCATTGTTCATGGCTTCGTAGGCCATGCCGGCCGACATCGCGCCGTCGCCGATCACGGCGATGACGTTGCTGGATTTCCCCTGCAGATCGCGGGCGACCGCCATCCCCAGCGAAGCCGAGATCGAGGTCGAGGAATGCGCGGCGCCGAACGGGTCGTACTCGCTCTCGGCGCGCTTGGTGAAGCCGGACAGCCCGCCGCCCATGCGCAAGGTGCGGATGCGGTCGCGCCTTCCGGTCAGGATCTTGTGCGGGTAGGCCTGATGCCCGACGTCCCAGACGATGCGGTCGTCGGGGGTGTCGAAAACGTAATGCAATGCCACCGTGAGCTCGATGACCCCCAATCCGGCCCCGAGGTGACCGCCGGTGACCGCGACCGCGTCGATGGTCTCGCGGCGCAGCTCGTCGGCAAGCTGGCGCAGTTGCGCAGGCTCGAGCCGGCGCAGGTCGGCCGGGGTCTTGATGACATCGAGCAGGGGCGTGTTTGATGCTTGCGACACGGAGAGCTCCACCCGCAGGCCAAAAGTTACCCTAACCGCTCCGCCGCCATTAAACCAGACAGCGCCTGCGGATAAAGCGCTTGCCGGGCAACTCCTTAACACGTCGTTCGTTTTCCCGCTGGCGCGGTGGAACAACGGCGCCGAGCCGGCGTTCTTGCCCGGGTGACAGGAGGCCTCCCCGCGCGTGCAACGCGTGCCGCAGCTGCGCCGGGAAGCCGCCGGCAGCGGGGGCAGGCGCCTCGACCAATGTCAACCGCCGAGCCGGCCGCCGGTCCTTGCGGCACGCGCCGGACAGGCGGGCAGTGACGAGGTGCCGCAGCTCGGGCGGCGAGGATCTGCGGGCAAGTGAAACTCGATCATGGCCCTCGAAACCTATCGCCGGAAGCGCAGGTTCGACGTGACGCCGGAGCCGCGCGGGAGCGCGGCACGGCGCAAGGGCAACCGGTTCGTCATCCAGAAGCACGCCGCCCGCCGGCTTCATTACGACTTCCGTCTCGAGCTCGACGGGGTGATGAAGAGCTGGGCGGTGACCCGCGGCCCGAGTCTCGTTGCGGGCGAGAAGCGGCTGGCGGTGCAGGTCGAGGACCATCCCCTCGAATACAACAGCTTCGAAGGCACCATCCCGGAAGGCGAGTACGGCGGCGGGACGGTGCTGATCTGGGACCGCGGCCGGTGGTATCCCGACGGCGACCCGCAGCGGGGGCTCGAGAAGGGGCGGCTCACGTTCGAGATCGAGGGAGAGAAATTGCGCGGCAAATGGCACCTGGTCCGCATGCAGCGCCGGGCACGCGAGTCCAGGGTCAACTGGCTCCTGATCAAAGCCAACGACGAGTGGGCGCGCGGCTCCAGGGATCCCGACGTGCTCGAGGAGCTGCCGCTTTCCGTGGCGAGCCGCCGCTCGATCGCGGAGATCGCCGAGGGCAAGGGCCGCAGGCGAGTCTGGCATTCCAATCGCAGCGCCGATACCCGGCCGAGGACCCTCGCTGACAGCGGCGACCGCGGGACTGCCGGCCGCCGCAAGGCCGCGCGGAGCCCGCGGCGGGCGCGCACCGCGAGGAAGCAGGCGAAGCCCGGCCACAAGGACGGCGAGGCGCCGCGGCAGGGGACGGCATTGCCTGACTTCGTGCCGCCCTCGCTCGCCACCCTGCGGGCGACCGCGCCGAGCGGTCACGGCTGGGTGCACGAGATCAAGTTCGACGGCTATCGGATTCAGGCGCGCCTCGACCATGGCAAGGTTCGCCTGCTCACCCGCAAGGGTCTTGACTGGACCGGCAAGTTCCCGAACATCGCTGCCGCCATCGCCGGGCTTGCCGCGGCCACGGCGTTGATCGACGGCGAGGTCGTCGTCGAGGACGAGAAGGGGCTCTCGAGCTTTGCGGCATTGCAGGCGGCGCTCAAGGCGGGCAGGAGCGACGCGTTCAAGTATTACGTCTTCGATCTGCTGCATCTCGACGGACGCGATCTCGCCTCGCTGCCGCTGCTCGAGCGCAAGGCGGAGCTGCGGCGTCTCATCGGAACGGGAGGCGGACCGATCCGGCTCAGCGAGCACTTCGAGGAGGAAGGCGCGGTCGTCCTGCAGCACGCCTGCGAGATGGGCGGCGAAGGCATCGTCTCCAAGCGCAGTGACGCGCCGTACCGCAGCGGACGCCTGGAGACGTTCATCAAGACCAAATGCGCCAACGCGCAGGAGCTCGTGGTCGGGGGCTATTCGCCCTCGACGGCGATGCCGCGGGCGGTCGGCGCGCTCGTCGTCGGCTACTACGACGATGGCCAATTCGTCTATGCCGGGCGTATCGGCACCGGCTACAGCCACGCCGTGGCGCGCGAGCTCTGGCAGCGGCTGCAGCCGCTCGCAATCACACGGCCGGCGTTCGATCGGATCCCTCGTTCCGAGACGCGCCGCCGCGACGTCTGCTGGGTCGAGCCGCGGATGGTCATCGAATCCGAGTTCCGCGGCTGGACCAGCGACGGCCTCTTGCGGCAGGCCGCGTTCAAGGGCGTGCGGGAAGACAAGCCGGCGCGCGAGGTGTTCCGGGAGATGCCGGTCATGGCCAAGGCGAGCACGAGCAAGCGCAGCGCTCTCCGCTCCAGGGTCGCTGCCGAAGCGGGGCGGGCGATGACGAGGCAAAGCGCGGGAAGGCGGAGCGGCGGGCGCGCGGCGCCAGCCCGGCAGCCGAGCGCAAGCGCGGCGAAGCGCCGGCGCGATGCGGACGTGCGTTTCACCCATCCGGAGCGGGTCTACTGGGTCGACGTCGGGATCACCAAGCAGGATCTGGCCGACTACTATCGCCGCGTATGGCCCCTGATGGCGCCGCATCTCGTCAACCGGCCGCTGGCGCTGGTGCGCTGTCCGGACGGGACCAGCGGCGAATGCTTCTTCCAGAAGCATGCATCGGCCGGCCTGACCGAGCGCAATCTCAGGGTGGTCGTCGACAGCAACCGCCGCCAGGTGCTGGCGGTGGAGGGGCTCGACGGCCTGCTCTCCCTGGTGCAGGCGGGCGTGCTCGAAGTGCATGTGCGCGGATCGACGATCGACCGGCTGGACCTCTGCACCCGCATCGTCTTCGACATCGATCCCGGGGAGGACGTGCGCTGGCCGCAGGTGATCGCCGCGGCGCGCGAGGTGCGCGAGCGCCTCGCCGGCGTGGGACTCCGGTCATTCGTGAAGCTTACCGGCGGCAAGGGCCTGCACGTGGTGCTTCCGTGCGAGGGCGCCGACTGGGAGACGACCAAGTCCTTCGCCCAGGCGGTGGCGCTGGCGATGACCGCCGATCACCCCGACCGTTACGTCGCCAAGATGACCAAGTCGATCCGGCGAGGAAGAATATTCGTCGATTACCTGCGCAACTCGCTGGAGCAGACCTCGGTGGCCGCGTACTCGACCCGCGCCCGGGCCGGCGCGCCGGTCTCGGTGCCGGTGACCTGGGAAGAGCTCGCGCGCACCAGGGCAGGCAGCCAGTACACGGTGCTCAATCTCGGCAAGCGCCTCGCCGGCCTGCGCCAGGATCCCTGGAAGGACATCGGCCGGGTGAAGCAGAAGCTTCCGGATCTGCGATCCTTGCGCGCCCGTTGATGACGGATCGGCAGCAATATCTTCGGCTTGGAGCCGCGCCCGCCATCGCCGCTCGAGCAGGGCGACCGATTTCCATGCGCATCATTTCATCGGCCCGGAGCTCGGCCTAAGCAGAGTTGGACGGTTAGACGGTTAGACGATGTTTCGATCGGATCGAATCAGGGGGCCGTCATGGCCGGGCTTGGCCCGGCCATCCACGCCTTGCAACGACCTTTGTAAGACGTGGATGCGCGGGACAAGCCCGCGCATGACGCGGATGAAGCACTGCAATAGAGTGTCTCCAAGGCGACGAGCACGCTTCGCGTCCTCGCACCGCAGCGACTCGGCAACACGACTCAATCCCCAAACACCCACCGGATAATCCGCACTTCGCTCTGATACCCGCCGTTCCCGACAAACGGCTCCTCGTTCCAGAACCTGTCCGCAGCCGCGCGGTTCGGCAACTCGAGCAGCAATGCCGTGCCGATATTGTCGGCGCCATCCGCAGAGCGGATTGGCCCGCGGAAGATGAAGCTGTCGCCATACGAGGCGAAGTATGATTCGTGCGCGTGCAGGTGCTCGCGGAACAGCTCCGGCGTGCCGGTCTTGGGTGCCGTGCACAGGAACTGCTGCAGGCCCTTTCGGGCGTAGTCGGCGGCACGTTTCTGGAAGCTGTTCGACCAGCGGTGGGTTTCGACGCGCTGGTAGACACCGGCCTTGTTCATGGGCTCGTCGGCGAGGAACTTATCCGTCGCCGTGCGATCGTCGAGCTGCATGAAAAACGACGTGCCGAGCGTATCGCTGCCGTCGTCGGAGACGAAATGGCCGTAGCCGATGACGCGCTCACCGAAATTCTTGACGTAGCTTTTCTGCTCCGCCACCAGGGTGCGCCGGGTGGCTTTCATCTCCGGCTTGTCCCAGCAGTAGATCGCCCACTGCGCCGGCTTGGTCCGGTAGTAGCTCTTCAGCGCCTCGCCCTGCAAACCATGGCGCGGATCGCCCGGTAGATATCCGCTGGATTGTTCGCTTGTCATCTCATCTCCCCCAAACAGCCGGCTTCGGATGAGCCTGGGATCAGCTTCCAATACGCGCTGTTCAATCTCAAGTCGGGTTTAGGCTCCCGTCGATCACAGGTCGGTCGCAATCGCCGGTCATCCTGCATCGGCTCGATCGAGCCGGCGGCCGGCGGCCGGCTCTGCTCGCTGGTCCTGCCGAGAGGAGGTGCGCCATGTCTGTCACCCTGCGAACGAGCTTGCTGGCGGGCGGCGCCGGCGCGGCGATCGTGCTGCTTCTCGCCGCGGATGCGGGCGTGACCGAGCGTGCCTCGGCGGCCCCGCCGGCACCTTACCTCGACCCGGTTCTGAGCGGGCCGTTGTGCGGCACCGGCGGCGGCGGTCAGCGCGCCCTCCTCGGCTATTATCGCAAGCTCGCGGCCGCGACCGAGACCAAGCCATTCCCGCCGCCGGCCGATGCCGCGCTCGGCGGCGGGAGCGACCATGCGCCGCTCTACGACGACCTCGGCAGCCTGAGCTTCCCCATCACCACCAGAGAGCCGATGGCCCAGCGCTATTTCGATCAGGGGCTGCGCCTCGCCTATGGCTTCAATCACGCCGAAGCGCGTCGCGCATTCCGCACCGCGCGCAGGCACGACCCCGATTGCGCCATGTGCGCCTGGGGCGAGGCGCTGGTGCTCGGGCCCAACATCAATGCGCCGATGCAGGCCGAGGCGGTTGCCCCCGCGCTCGCCGCGCTCCGCCGGGCACAGCAGGGCGCGGCGGCCGTGAGCGCGCGCGAGCAGGCGTTGATCGCCGCGCTGGCCAGGCGCTACTCCGACGACCCCAAGGCCGAGCGCCGGGCGCTCGACGCCGACTACGCCGCGGCGATGGAAGCGGTCGCGGCCGCGTTCGCCGAGGACGACAATATCCAGGCGCTCCATGCGGAAGCGCTGATGGATCTCTCGCCGTGGGATTACTGGGACGCCGGCGGCAAGCCCAAGGGAAAGACCGCCGCCATCGTCGATGCGCTCGAGACCGTGCTGGCGCGCAGCCCGGACCATCCCGGCGCGATCCACTATTACATCCACATGATGGAAGCGTCGGCGGCCCCGGAACGGGCGCTGCCCTACGCACACCACCTCGCTGCGCTGATGCCGGGCGCCGGCCATCTCGTGCACATGCCGTTCCACATCTATTATCGCGTCGGCGACTATCGGGCGGCGGTGGCCGCAAACAAGGCGGCGGTCGCGGTCGACGAGGCCTATATCCAGCGCGAGAAGCCCGACGGCATCTACCCGCTGGCCTACTACCCGCACAACGTGCATTCGCTCATGGCCTCGGCGCAGATGGCGGGCGACGGGATTGCGGCCGTCGCCGCGGCCGAGAAGCTCGCGCGCATCGTCTCCCTCGATGCCGCGCGTGCCTTCCCGTTGGCGCAGCCGATCGCGGTAGCGCACTATTTCGCGCATGCGCAGTTCAGCGCCCCCACGACCGTGCTGGCGCTCCCCGCTCCGGGAGACGACCTGCCGTTCCTGCAGGCGATGTGGCACTACGCGCGCGGCGTGGCCTACGCGGCCGAGAAGAACGTGCCGGCGGCGCAGGAGGAGGCGGCTGCCATCGAGCGGCTCAAGGCGCGCGATCTTTCGGCGCTCAGCGGGGCCGGAATCCCGGCACCGGATCTGCTCGATCTCGCGCGCCAGATCGTGCTCGGCCGGGTCGCTCTCGCCTCAGGCGGGCTCGCGGCGGCGCGTCAAGCCTTCGAGCAAGCGGTTGCGATCCAGGACCGGCTCAACTATTCGGAGCCGCCGTATTGGTACTACCCGGTCCGCCAGTCGCTCGGCGCGGTGCTGCTGCGATCGGGAGAGCTCGAGGCCGCCGCGGACGCGTTCCGCGCGAGCCTCGTGCGCGCGCCCAACAACGGCTGGGCGCTCTACGGCCTGAGCGAAGCCTATCGGCGCATGGGACAGATGGAGGCGGCGGCCGAGGCGGCGCGGCGGCTCGACGAGGCCTGGGCCGGGGATCGAGCCGCGCTCGACATTGAGCGCCTGTAGCCCGCAGTCGGCTGTCGGTCGCAGGACCGGTGAAGCCCGCGCGCAGCGGCCGAAGCGATACCCGTCGCGCGCGCATGACGCGCTCCACCCTCCCGCGCGGGCCTATTCTACTCCGGCAGCGGGATGAACTCCTGCTCGTCGCCCGGAACGATGTCGAAGCGGCCCGCCTTCCACTCGGCCTTGGCCTGCTCGATGCGCTCCTTGCGCGAGGAGACGAAATTCCACCAGATGTGGCGCGGGCCGTCCATGGCGGCGCCGCCGAGCAGCATGAGGTGCGCCTCACCCGCCGCGGTCACGGTGATGGGATCGCCGGGGCGCAGCACCAGGAGATGCCCGGGGCCGAAGCGGTCGCCGCCAATGTCGATCTCGCCCGCGATCAGGTAGATCGCCCGCTCCTCGACATCCGGATCGACCGGCAGCGTCGCGCCGGAGCCCAGACGGATCTCGGCGAACAGCGTCTCCGACAGCGTCGGCACCGGCGAGCGCTCGCCGAGCAGGCTGCCGGCGATCACCCGCACGCTCCGGTCGCGCTCGCGGATGACCGGCAGGGCGGCGCTGTCGTGATGGCTGAACGCCGGCGCGGCCTCCTCCTCGCCGCTCGGCAGTGCCACCCAGCACTGCAGGCCGTGGATCGGCTCCCCGTCGACGCGGTGCTCCGGCGCGGTGCGCTCGGAATGCACGATGCCGCGCCCCGCCGTCATCCAGTTGACCTCGCCGGGGCGGATGGCGGCGGTGGTGCCGAGGCTGTCGCGATGCATGATCTCGCCGTCGAACAGGAACGTCACGGTGGCAAGCCCGATATGCGGGTGCGGCCGCACGTCGATGCCCTGGCCGGAACGGAACTGCGCCGGCCCGAAATGATCGAAGAAGATGAAAGGCCCGACCATCCGCCGCCGGGTGTGGGGGAGTGCCCGGCGGACGTTGAAATGGCCGACATCGACGCTGCGCGGCACGATCATGAGGTCGATGGCGTCGGCGGCGCGGGGGTCGCCGGCGGCGGGATCCTTGCCGGGAAAGAAGCTCATCGATTTTTCTCCTTACGGCGTGTCGAGCGGCTCGGTGCCGGTCGGCCGGCCGCCGGCGTCGAGGGTGATCTTCTCGACCCGGGCCTCGGCCTGGCGCAGCAGCTCCTCGCAGCGGCGCTTGAGCGCCTCGCCGCGCTCGTAGATCGCGATCGATTCCTCGAGCGGCACCTTGCCCTCCTCGAGCCGCTTGACGATCGATTCGAGCTCCTCGAGCGCCCGTTCGAAAGGGAGCCGGGTGACGTCGGTGTGGGTGTTGTCCGCCATGCCGGGTCTCTCGGTGGGCGCCGATAGTAGCTCTAGCATCAGCCGCGGCGCGGATGAAGCCGTCGCGGCCGTGCGCGCGGCAGCGTCATCCCTGCATCAGGGCGGCGACGTGGGCGGCGGCGGAGCCGGCGAGCCCCTGCAGGTCGTAGCCGCCTTCGAGCACCGATACGACGCGGCCGCCGGCACTGGCGTGGGCGACCTCGATGAGCTTGCGCGTGGCCCAGTCGAAGTCCGCTTCGAGCAGATTGAGATTGGCGAGCGGGTCGCGCATATGCGCGTCGAAGCCGGCGGAGATCACCAGGAGGTCGGGCCGGAAGCCGGCGAGCCGCGGCAGGATCACGCTGTCGAAGGCGGCGCGGAACTCGCGCCCGCCGTCGCCGGGACGCAGCGGCGCGTTGACGATGGTGTCGTGCTCGCCGCGCTCGATCGCGGCGCCGGTGCCGGGATAGAGCGGCATCTGATGGGTCGAGGCGTACATGACCGTGCGGTCGGACCAGAAGATGTCCTGCGAGCCGTTGCCGTGGTGGACGTCGAAGTCGACCACCGCGGCGCGCTCGATCCCGTGCCGCTTCTGCGCGTAGCGCGCCGCGATCGCCGCATTGTTGAATAGGCAGAAACCCATCGGCCGCGCCTTCTCGGCGTGATGCCCGGGCGGACGGGTGGCGACGAAGGCATTCACCGTCTTGCCGGCCATCACCTCGTCGACGGCATGGACGATTCCGCCGGTCGCCCGCAGCGCCGCCTCGAAGCTGCCCGGCGACATGCTGGTATCGGCGTCGAGGGCGACCATGCCTTGCTTCGGCACGGCCTCGCGGATGGCGGTGACATAGTCCATCGGGTGGCAGAGCGCGATCGTCTCCAGCGCCGCTGCCGGGGCCTCGACCCGGGCGAGATTCTGGAATCGCTCCTGCTCGAGCGCCCGGTCGATGGCGCGCAGCCGGTCCGGCCGCTCGGGATGCCCGGCGGGGGTGAGATGCTCGAGACAGGCGGGATGGGTGATCAGCAGCGTCGTCATCGTCGCAATCATTCCCGGCGCGCGCCGGTCACGCTGACCCCGGGGGGCGGCGGGACATCGTCGGGCACGAAGAAGGTGGGGGCGAGCGGCACCTGCGGATCGACGCGGTAGCTCTCGAAATCGGTGACGCCCTCGCCGGCGAGGAAACTGTCGTCGATGAGGAAATTGCCGGTGAACTCCCGCGCCGGCTTGGCGAAGATGCGATAGGCCGCTTCCGCCATGATCTCCGGCTTGCGCGACATCCGCATCACCCGCTCGCCGCCGAGCAGGTTCCTGATCGCGGCGGTGGCAATGGTGGTGCGCGGCCACAGCGTGTTCACGGCGATGCCCCTCTCGCGCAGCTCGCCGGCAAGCCCGAGCGCGACCAGGCTCATGCCGTATTTGCTGATCGAATAGGCGGTGCTGCCGGCGAACCACTTCTCCCGGAAGTCGAGCGGCGGCGCATTCATCAGGATGTGCGGGTTCGCCGCCTTCTCGAGATGCGGGATCGCGTATTTCGACACCATGAACGTGCCGCGGGTATTGATCTGGTGCATCAGATCGAACCGGCGCATGTCGGTATCGACGACCGGGGTGCGCGAGACCGCGCTGGCATTGTTGACGACGATGTCGAGGCGGCCGAAGCGGGCAACGGCCGCGGCGACCGCGTCCTTCACCTGCGCCTCGTCGCGTACGTCGACCGCGAGGGGGAGGGCATTGCCGCCGGCCTTGGCGATCTCCTCCGCGGCGCTGAAGATCGTGCCCGGCAGCTTCGGATGCGGCTTGTCGGTCTTGGCGGCGATGACGATGTTGGCGCCGTCGCGTGCGGCCCGCAGCGCAATGGCAAGTCCGATGCCGCGCGAGGCACCGGTGATGAAGAGCGTGTGGTTGCGAAGCGACATGATCTGCGAGGTGCCGGGGAGCTATGCCAGCGCCGCTTCGGCGTGGTTGACGCCGTCGGCGCCCTCGAGGACCGTGCGCTCGAGGGCGGGCGCCGCCACCGCCAGGTTCTCGGCGAAGAAGCGGGCGATGGCGGTTCGCGCCGCGGCATCGGCGCCGTTGCCGGCGAGCCGGCGCGCGGCGAGCGCTTCCTCGGCGAGGAGCGCGCCGCCGGCCACGAGCCCGAACAGCCGCAGATAGGGAGTGGCCCCGGCCAGGGCGGCGTCCTGGTCGTTGTGGGCGCGGCCGAGCAGCCATCGGGTCGAGCGCTCGAGCGCGGCGGCGGCGTCGTCGAGCCGCGGCCCGGTCGCGCCGAAGGCGGGATCGTTCGCAGCCGCGACCTGCGTCACCGTGCGCCTGATCTCGCCGATACAGGCATCGACCGCTGCCCCGCCCGCCGCCGGCAGCTTGCGGGTGACGAGATCGATCGCCTGGATGCCGTTGGTGCCTTCGTAGATCGGGGTGATACGGGCGTCGCGGAAGTGCTGCGCGGCGCCGGTCTCCTCGACGTAGCCCATGCCGCCGTGCACCTGCACGCCGAGCGAGGCGACCTCGTTGCCGATGTCGCTGGAGAATGCCTTTGCCACCGGAGTGAGCAGCGAGGCGCGCGCCGCGCCGGCGCTGCGAGCGGCCGCATCGGCGCTGCGCTCGGCGCGGTCGAGCGCCACCGCGGTGGCGTAGCAGATCGCGCGGGCGGCGCGGGTGAGCGCCCGCATGGTGAGCAGCATTCGCTTCACGTCGGGATGGGCGATGATCGGGCTCGATCCCGAGCCGCCGCCGCGGCCGGCGGGATCGGTGGCGCGGCCCTGCCGGCGCTCGCGCGCGTAGGTCATCGCCTGCTGGGTCGCGCGCTCGGCGATCGCCACGCCTTGCAGCCCCACCCCGAGCCGGGCCCCGTTCATCATGGTGAACATGCAGGCCATGCCGCGGTGCTCCTCGCCGATCAGGAAGCCGGTGGCGCCGCCGCCGTCGCCGTAGATCATGGTGCAGGTGGGCGAGCCGTGGATGCCGAGCTTGTGCTCGATCGAATGCGCGCGCAGGTCGTTGCGGCGGCCGAGCGAGCCGTCCGGCTCCGGCAGGAGCTTGGGCACGAGAAACAGCGAGAGGCCCTTGGTCCCGGGCGGGGCGTCGGGAAGCCGCGCCAGCACGAAGTGGATGATGTTGTCGGTGAGATCGTGCTCGCCGTAGGTGATGAAGATCTTCTGCCCGGTGATGCGATAGCTGCCGTCGGCCTGCCGCTCGGCGCGGCTGCGCAGCGCGCCCACGTCGGAGCCGGCCTGCGGCTCGGTGAGCTGCATCGTGCCCATCCACTCGCCCGACACCAGCCTGGGCAGGTAGGCGCGCTTGAGCGCATCCGAGCCGTGCGCGGCGAGCGCATCGATCCCGGCCACGGTGAGGAGCGGACCGAGGCCGAAGGCGAGCGCGGCCGAGTTCCACATCTCGATGCAGGCGGCATTGACCCCGTGCGGCAGCGCCTGGCCGCCCCATTCAGCGGGAGCGGCAAGCCCGCCCCAGCCGGCGCGCGACCAGGCGCGATAGGCCTCCTTCCAGCCCGGCGGGGTGGTGACGGCGCCGTCCCTGAACGGGGTGCCGTGCCGGTCGCCGATCCGGTTGAGCGGAGCGAGGACGTCGGTGGCGAACCTGCCCGCCTCCTCCAGCACCGCCTCGACCACGTCCGCGGAAAGCTCGCCGAACAGCCCCTCGGCGAGCGCGGCACCGAACCCCGCCGGATGCTCGAGCGCGAAGGCGATGTCGGCGACCGGCGCGCGATAGGTCATTGCCCGCTCTCGTATCTGCGACGCTCGCCACTATACCAGCTGCGGCCGAGCCGTGCATCGCTTTGACGGCACGCAAGTGCGGAGGCTATAGGATCGATCAGGCGCTCGCGCATCGGGGAGCGACGGCAATGACCAAGTGCGGAATTGGCGCCTCGGTCCTGCGCAAGGAGGACGGGCGCTTCCTGCGCGGAGTGGGACAGTATGTCGGCGACATCCGCATTGCCGGCATGCGCGAGGTTGCGTTCGTCCGCAGCCCGGTTGCCCATGCCCGGCTCGAGCGCATCGGCGTCCCGCCGGAGCTCCGCGCCTGCGTCTTCACCGCGGAGAATCTGGCGGGCGTCAAGCCGATCATCTCGGCTCCGCCGCTCAAGGGATTCAAGTATTCGGTCGAGCCGATCCTGGCGAAGGACAAGCTGCGCTACGTCGGCGAGCCGGTTGCGATCTGCCTGGCGCGGACGCGCGCCGAGGCCGAGGACGTCGCCGCCGCGGTGACACTCGAATTCGCGGAGCTGCCCGCCGTGACCGACATGCTTGCGGCCTGTGCGCCCGGCTCGCCGCTGGTGCACGAGGAGTGGGGCGACAACATCTTCGTCGAGTTCAGCGAGAACGGGCCGGTCGACGACGTTGCCGGGAGCGCGTCGGTCAGGGTCACGAGGAAGATCCGCACCTCCCGGCACTGCATGTTTCCGATGGAAGGGCGCGGCGTGATCGCGTTCCGCGATCCGCGGCTGAGATATCTCACGCTCATCACCTCGACGCAGTTTCCGCATTCGGTGCAGACCGGTCTCTGCGACTGCCTCGGGCTCGGTCATGGCGAGGTGCGCGTCATATCGCCGGACGTGGGGGGCGGGTTCGGCTACAAGGGGCTGCTGTGCCGGGAAGAGGTCGCGCTCGGCTGGCTCGCGATGCAGGTCGATCACCCGGTTCGCTGGCTCGAGGACTGCCGCGAGCATCTCGTGGCGAACGCCAACTGCCGGGAGCACCACTACGACATCACCGGCTATGCGACGGCGGACGGCAAGCTCCTGGCGATCGACTGCGTCGGCCACGTCGATGCGGGTGCCTATTCCTCCTATCCGATCTCGTCGGCTCCGGAGGCGGCGCAGATCGCCAATCTGCTGCCGGGGCCTTACATCTTCTCGGCCTATCGATGCCGTTCCTTCGCGGTCGCCACCAACAAGTGCCCGATCATTCCGTATCGTGGCGTCGCCCGCAGCAGCGTGTGCCTCGCGATCGAGGCGGTCATGGACGCGATCGCCAGCGAGCTCGGGCTCGAGCCCTACGAGGTGCGGCTGCGCAACATGGTCCGCCCGGAGCAGATGCCCTACGACAACGTGGTCGGAAAGCATTTCGACAGCGGAGACCATCCGGAATGCCTGCGGCGGGCGGTCGCGGCGATCGGCTTGCCGGAGATCAGGGAACGGCAGAAGCGGCCGCAGCCGGACGGGCGCCTGATCGGGGTGGGGCTGTCGTTCTTCGTCGAGCAGGGCGCCCACGGCACCTCCGTGCTGGCGGCATGGGGACGCCCGATCGTGCCCGGCTACGAGCAGGCGAACGTGCGGCTCACCGCCGACGGCGAGATCGAGGTGCATGTCGGCACCCATTCGCACGGGCAGGGGCACGAGACGACCTACGCGCAGGTCGCCCACGAGATCCTCGGCGTCGAGCTCGACAGGATCAAGGTGCTGCAGGGCGACACGCTGTATACGCCGTATTCGACCTCGACCTGGGGCTCGCGCTCCATGGTGCACGGCGGCGGCGCGGTCGCGCGCGCCTCCGGCATCCTCGCCGG
>DASXAP010000284.1:0-5807 GCA_036406655.1 Xanthobacteraceae bacterium
GTGGTAGCAGCGCCGCCGGAACCCGGCAAGCGCCGGTGCCGGCAGCAATCCTACGTCATTGTCACGGCCCGGCGCGGGAGCGTAAGTCTTGCCCGGACCCGTTTCGACCATTCACCTGGAGACGCCCATGCCGCAGACCCGCCATGCCGAAGCGGTCGCGACCGTGCCGAACGATCTGGATGCCTATTGGCTTCCGTTCACGCCCAACCGCGCCTTCAAGGCGGCGCCGCGCCTGATCGTGCGCGCCAAGGACATGCATTACGTCACCAGCGACGGCCGCCGCGTGCTCGACGGCACTGCCGGGCTGTGGTGCACCAATGCCGGGCACAACCGCGACCCGATCGTTGCGGCGATTGCGGCGCAGGCCGCCGAGCTCGACTACGCGCCGGCGTTCCAGTTCGCCCATCCCAAGGCGTTCGAGCTGGCGAGCCGGGTGGCGGAGCTGGCTCCCGGCGACCTCGACCATGTCTTCTTCTGCAACTCCGGCTCGGAGGCGGTCGACACCGCGCTCAAGATCGCGCTCGCTTTTCACAACGTGCGGGGAGAGGGGGCGCGCACCCGCCTGATCGGCCGCGAGCGCGGCTATCACGGCGTGGGCTTCGGCGGCATCTCGGTCGGCGGCATCGTCGCCAACCGCAGGTTCTTCGGCTCGCTTCTCTCCGGCGTCGATCACCTGCCGTCGACCTACAACCGCGAGCGGCAGGCGTTCAGCAAGGGCGAGCCGGAATGGGGCGCCCACCTCGCCGACGAGCTCGAGCGTATCGTCGCGCTGCACGATGCCTCGACCATCGCCGCCGTGATCGTCGAGCCGATGGCGGGCTCGACCGGCGTGCTGCCCGCCCCCAAGGGCTATCTGCAACGGCTGCGCGCGATCTGCGACCGGCACGGCATCCTGCTGATCTTCGACGAGGTGATCACCGGCTTCGGCCGCCTCGGCCATGCCTTTGCGGCCGAGCGCTACGGGGTCGTCCCCGACCTCGTCACCTTCGCCAAGGGCGTCACCTCGGGCAGCGTGCCGATGGGCGGGGTGATCGTGCGCAAGCCCCTCTACGACGCCTTCATGCGCGGCCCCGAGCACGTGGTCGAGCTGTTCCACGGCTACACCTATTCCGCCCACCCGCTCGCCTGCGCCGCGGGGCTTGCCACCCTCGATCTCTATCGTGACGAGCAGCTGTTCGCCCGCGCGGGCAAGCTCGAGCCCTTATGGGCGGAGGCCGCCATGGGGCTCGGGCGGCTGCCCGCTGTGCTCGACATCCGCTGCGTCGGCCTGACCGCCGGCATCGACCTGCCCTCGCGCCCCGGCGAGGTCGGCAAGCGCGCCTACGATGCGATGGTCAGGGCATTCAACGAGCAGGGCCTGATGATCCGCATCACCGGCGACACCCTCGCGCTCACCCCGCCGCTGATCGTGAGCGAGCGGCAGATCGAGGAAATCTTCGACAAGGTCGCGGCAGCAATCAAGGCGGTGAGTTAGACAAAGTCGCTCAGCAATTTATTATTGCTGAATTGGCAGGGCCGACGATTTTGCCAACCGTTGCATTTGCGCAAAAGCCGGCTGCGGCCGCAGGATCGCCCAGCCGACGGTGAGCACGTGGTCGCCGCGGCGGAACGGCAGCGTGAACGGCCGCTGCACCTGCGCGTCCCCGGCGATCCCGCGCAGGTTGACCGGCATCACGCTCGGATCGCCGGCGGTCCACACCACCACCGCGCCCTTGCTGCGCAGGTCGCCGAGATCGATCCACGGCGCACGGCGTGGGTTGCCGTCGATCAGCACCTGTGGCTGCCCGCGCGCATAGTGGGCGACATTGCCACCCTCCCACATGCTGCCGATCACGTAGCGGAGCGGCGCGCCGGTCGCCGCGCGGAAGCGGCGGTCGAGCTCGTCGGCGAGCGCCTCGCCGGGAAAGAACACGGCACGATGCCGGTGATCGAGGCGCGGCAGCACCGAATAGTTGGCGACGAAGGCGGCGGCAAACGCCAGCGACACTCCGGCCCAGGCCACCAGCAGGCGCCGCAGGCGCCCGGCATCGAAGGCGGCGTCCAGCGCGAGCACGATCCACAGCCCGAGGAAGAGCCACAGCGGGTAACCCCACATGGCGATGGTGCCGCGGCCGGTCAGCGCGGAGAGGCCGATCGTGGCGGCGGCCGGGCCGAACGCAAGCAGGGCGACGATGCGCCGGTCGAAGGCGTCGGCCGCCGCTGCAGCAGGAGCCTTGGAGCGCGGCCACATGACCGCGGCGGCAATCAGCAAGGCGGGCAGGAGAAACAGCAATTGGCCGGCGACGAACGCGGCCGGGTGCAGCAGGTGGTCGAGCAGCCCGCGTGCCGGGAGTGCCCGCGCCTCGGCGTAGCCCAGGGGAAGGAAGTCGTTGCGCTCGAGCCAGGCGAGATGCGGCGCCATGACGAGGAGCGCGACCGCCGCCGCAAGCCACGGACCCGGCGTGGCCAGCCGCGGCCGCGCCGCGCGGTCGAAGAGGAGGAACAGCGCAAGCGGCACCGCCAGCACGACCACGAAATATTTCGCCCACAGCGCGGCACCGACGGCGAAGCCGAGCAGCATCCAGTCGAGCCTGTGCCCGCGTCGGAGCGAGGCGTGAAAGGCGTAGCCGGCGAGCGCCCAGAACGGCAGCTGAATGACGTCGTGGTTGAACTTGGCCGCCGTGTAGTGGAAGTAATGCAGCCCGTCGATGATCAGCACGGCGGCGAGCGCGCGCAGCGGGCCGACCAGCCGGCGCGCCAACAGCCAGATCAGGACGAAGGCCGAGACGACCGCGAGCTGCGCAAGGACGTAATACGCGGCATCCACACCGAGGAGCCGATAGGCGATCTCGACCATCCACCAGGGCAGCGGCGGGAGCTTGTCGTAGCCGAGCTGCCATTCGCGGCCATAGGTCAGCGCCTCGATGAGATCGAGCGGCAGATTCGGGTAAAGCAGCGTCGGCAGCGCCGCCCAAACCACCAGATGCAGCGCCAGGAATCCGACGAACGCGGTCTGCGGACGCTGCTCGACGGCGGCGATCAGGTTCGACATTGACGGTCTGTGGCCCTCCGGAGCGCCTTATAGCGGGAGCCATTGCCGTGCGGATAGGCGGGGTATGGAGCGAGCCATTCGCCGAGCCGGGAGGGGATCGCGCGAGCGAGGGAGGCGCGCGACGCCGACGGATCGCGGTCGGAGCATGGGATGACTGGATCGCGGGGATCGGATATCTGTCCTCGGTGCTCCGTCGTCCGTCGTCTGCTTCTCCATGCCCCCCTTGATCGACCACTTCGCGCCGCTCGCCGGCCGCTACGAGGTCGTGCTGAGCGACGTCTGGGGCGTCGTTCACAACGGGGTGGCGGCGACCCGCGACGCCTGCGATGCACTGGTGCGCTTTCGCGCTGGCGGCGGCACGGTGGTCCTCATTACCAATGCCCCGCGCCCCGGCGAGGCCGTCGCGCGGCTCACCCTCGATCGGCTCGGCGTCCCCCGCAGCGCCTATGACCGCATCGTGAGCTCGGGAGACGTCACCCGCGGGCTCCTCGCCGCCCGCGCGGGAAAGCGCGTATTCCACCTCGGCCCCGAGCGGGACCTGCCGTTGTTCGAGGGTCTCGATGCCCCGCTCGCCGATCTCGACCGCGCCGATTACGTGCTGTGCTCGGGCCTTGCCGACGACACGGTGGAGACGCCGGCGGACTATTCGGGTCTCGTTGCCCGCATGCGCGACCGGGCACTGCCGATGATCTGCGCCAATCCCGACGCGGTGGTCGAGCGGGGGCATCGTCTGGTGTATTGCGCCGGCGCGATCGCCGATCTCTATGCCGGCCTGGGCGGCAAGGTGATCTATGCCGGCAAGCCGCATCGGCCGATCTACGAGGCGGCCCTCGCCATGGCCGCGGACGCGCGCGGCGGCCCCGCCGCGCCGGAGCGCGTGCTGGCGATCGGCGATTCTCTGCGTACCGACCTCAAAGGCGCGGCCGCGATCGGGGTCGACAGCCTGTTCGTGACCGGCGGCATTCACGCCGAGGAGCTGGGCGGCCGCGCCAATCCCGACGCCGCCACCCTCGAGCGGGTTCTTGCCGAGGCCGGCGTCACCCCGAAAGCGGTCATGCACCGGCTCGCCTGGTAAACGCTTCGTTTCCGAAGTCCTGGTAGAGCATGGTCGCGATCGGATGCCGTCGTGGCCGGGCTCGTCCCGTCGCGTGCCGGCCGTCACGATCGATCAAGCGGGCTGCACGAGGCTCATGCAGGGGATGATCGGCGGCGGCGGCATGCGCGAGCCCGATCGTATACCGGTTGTTAATCGTGGCCGCACGCGCAGGCCGCGCCGTAAATCGGTACCGGAGGGGTCAATCTTTTTCCTCATTTATCCGTGAGCTTGCGGGGATCGGGGATCATTCTTCTGGGATCGGGGGCACTTTCAACTCTCGTGTGATTCGCAGGTCCGGGCGTCGCCACGCTCGGACCCGGCCATCGCGGTGCGGTGGCCGCGAATGGCAGGAGAGTCCCGGCCAGCAGAGTCATTGGGGGGAGCTTGCATGGCCGCACCAGCCGGCGCCGCAATGCGTCATCCGGGCGGGATTGCGGGCATGCGCCGCGCACCGGTGCGCCTGGCCGCCGCGCGCCGTCGCCCTGCCGCCGCGCTGAGCACGGCTTATCCGCTGCCGCCGGCGCGCCGGGCTGATGGCGGCCCCGCCGCCCTCTTTGGTGTTTCCGCACAGATCGGGGTGCGCATCCTGCAGCTGACGGCCGCGATTCTGGCCGGAGCCACGGTGGCGCTGGCGGTGATCAATTATCGGGAGGCCGGGCCGGCCGGGCCGGCTGTGCCGGCGCTCGCGCCGCAAAAGAACGAGACCGTCATCTTCCGGCAGCCCGCGGCCAAGTTCGCCGGGCGGGCCACCGACACCGCCGATCACGAATCGAATCTCGCCGCGCCGTCGCACTATCCGCGCCTGGTCCAGACCGTCCGCTTCTTCAATCCCAGGCCCGTTGCCGACAAGGTCGCGCTCGCCACGCTGGCCCCGGACCCCGAAGCCACCTTCTCGCTCGCTTCGGCCAGCACCGAGTCGGTGCCGGCGCCGCGCCCGGTGACGAAGGACGGCGGTTTCGCCGCCCTGCCGGCAAACGAGAGCGTGCAGGAGCCGCCGGCGGCGAGCGAGGCAGCGCGACCGGTCACGCGCAACGGCTCGACCGTGAGGTTGGATGAAGTCGACGATTATCTGTGGGAAGTCTATCGCCGCCTGCCGGTCAAGCGCGATTCGAGCGGCGATTTCAGCTGGAAGGATCCGGCGGCGGCCAAGCGCATCGGACTGTCGCTCGAGGATTACGTGATAGTCGGGATGGATCCGGATTTTCGCGAGCAGCTCTATCACGCGGGAAAAGCGATGGATGCAGCCGGCCTGCAGTGGGCGATGCTCAGCGCATTCCGCGATGACTATCGCCAGAACCTCGCTTCCGGGTTCAAGGCCCGCGGCGGCTACTCGTTGCACGGCGGCAGCGTCCGCACCGGCGGCTACGGCCACGGGCGCGCCATCGACATCACCTCGGTGAACGAGGACGACGCTTCCGCGGTGTGGCAGTGGATCGATGCGAACGGATCGAAATACGGGCTGTACCGGCCGATGCCCGGTGCCGATCCCGCGCATCTGCAATCGAAGGGCGATTGGCGCAAGCTCGCGCAGGCGTTGCGCGAGAGCCGCGGCGTGCGGCTGGCCTTCGAGGTGCGCGACGTCCGACCGGCTGACCTGAGCGGCAGCGGCAAGGAAGCGAGCCGCCGCAGGACCAGGTTCGCCAGGTACGGCAAAGGGCGTCACGGCAGCTGATCTTCTGC
>DASXAP010000285.1:0-2458 GCA_036406655.1 Xanthobacteraceae bacterium
CTGGCTCTTGTGGATGTGCGGGTCGGATTTGTCGAACTTGTTGTCGAGCACGGTTTTGACATATCCGGGCCGCGCCGACATCACCGCGATGCGGTCGGCGAGGTAGACCGCCTCCTGCACGTCGTGGGTGACGAAGATCACGGTCTTGCGCGAGCGGCCCCAGATGCGCAGCAACTCCTCCTGCATCAGGCTACGCGTCTGCGCGTCCAGCGCGCCGAACGGTTCGTCCATCAAAAGAATATTCGGGTCAAACGCGAGCGTGCGGGCGATCGCGGTGCGCTGTTTCATGCCGCCGGAGAGGGCCGAGGGGTAGCTGTCCTCGAATCCATTGAGCCCGACGAGGTCGATGAACGACTGCGCCCGCTTCTCGCGCTCCTCGCGGGCGAGATTCATCCGCTCGAGTCCATAGAGCACATTCGCCTTCACCGTCTTCCACGGGAACAGCGCAAAATGCTGGAACACGATGCCGCGGTCCGGCCCGGGATTGGTCACAGGCTTGCCCTCGACCTGGATCGAGCCGGCCTCGATCGGGAGGAAGCCGCCGATCAGGTAGAGCAAGGTCGATTTGCCGCACCCGGAGGGCCCGAGCAGCGCCAGGAATTCGCGGTCGCGCACCTCCAGCGAGGCATTCTCCAATGCCAGCACCGGCCGCCCCTTGGGCGGCCGATACACGTGGCTGACATTCTCGATGACGATCTGGGCAAGTGCGGTCATGGGCGGCGATTTCTGCATGAAAATGAAGGGATGTCAGCAAAACTCTCGGCGTCATCCCGGAAGCCGCCATAAGCGCGTTTACGCGCGTCTTCGACGCACTACGGCGGCCGTTCGGGACCCATACTCCGAACATTCTCCATTGGGTCCCGGGTCGCGCAACGCGTTCGCGTTGCTTGCCCGGGACGACAGCCGAAAGAGCATTACCCCACCGGGCTCACCAGCGGCTTTCCCATCAGCCACGCGTCGAGGTTGGCGAGCAGGTGCTGGCCAATGCGGCTGCGGGTCTCCAGCGTGGCGCTGCCGTGGTGCGGCTGTACGATCACATTCGGGAGCGCCAGCAGCGCCGGGTCGGGTTCGCCCGGCGGGCTGTCGAACACGTCGAGGGCAGCCCAACCGAGCCGGCCCTCCTGCAGCGCACGAATCATCGCCGCCTCATCCACCACGAAGCCGCGCGCCACATTGATCAGCAGCCCCTTCGGCCCGAGCGCGTCAATCACTTCGGCCGAAATCAGGTGGCGCGTCTCGGGCGCGCCGAGCGCGGCGACCATCAGCACGTCGCTGCGGCGGGCGAGTTCGATCAGGTCCGGGACAAATTCATAGGGCGCATCCGGCTTGCGGCGCGGACCCGTGTAGAGCACCTGCATCTTGAACGCGACCGCCCGGTCGGCGATGGCGCGGCCGATCGCACCCAGCCCGACGATGCCGACCGTCTTGCCGGTGATGTTGCGGCCGAGCGAGATCGGACCCTTCCGTTTCCACTCGCCCGAGCGCACATAATGGTCGGCATAGATGATCTGGCGACAGGAGGCGAGCATCAGTCCGATCGCGAGGTCGGCGCACTCGTCGCCGAACACGGCCGGGGTATTGGTGACCGGAATGCCGCGCTCGCGGGCGGCGGGGACATCGACAAGGTCGACGCCCGAGCCGAAGCAGGCGATCAGTTCAAGCTTCGGCAGCGCCTCGATCAGCGCGCGATTGGCGCCGCGATTGACCTCGACGGCGGCGACACGCACGCGGGCGCGCAGCGCCGGATCAATGTCCTCCGGCTTCGGCTGCAGCAGCCAATTGTGGACCGTAAAGCGCCGATGCAGTTCCTCGACAGTCGGCTCAGGAAAGCGGCCGATATACAGTAGGTCGGGCTTCATGCAGCCGTTAGGTCCTGGAAATTGCATCGGGGCGAAGGGCCGCGCATCATTAGGATGGCGATGAACAAAGGCAAGCTGCCGGCACGCAGAAAGCAGAGCGCCCGCGGTTCCGTTCGGCCACGCCAGCCGGCTATCTCGGAGCAGCAGCCGCCGTTCGAGACCGAGCAGGTGGTGATCGGCGCGAGCAACCTGTCGCTGCACGACCTGTTTCAGCAGCAGGCGGCAGCGATGCTGGCGCGTACCGACATCGACGAGGAGGCGAAACAGCAGATCCTGGTGGCGATGGCCTGCCCCTGCTGTGGGGCCGGCGCGATGTCGTACACCGTAAAATTGAAACGATAACGGCTCCGCGAAAGCTTCCGACTCTCGACCGCGCGGCGGCGGGGGTCCATCAAGAGTGGACGAGTATGGGTGCCGGGTCTCGCGGCGCGCGCGGACGACCGAGCGTGGACTATGCCGCCGGGCGCTCGCGGGCCTCCGGGAGCGCGACAATGACATCGCCGTCGGCGGAGACGCGCACCTGCATCGGGCGCAAGCGCAGCTTCGGATTGCCGGTGTGGACGCCGGTGCGGGCGTCGAACTCGTAGCCATGCCACGGA
>DASXAP010000286.1:0-3862 GCA_036406655.1 Xanthobacteraceae bacterium
GCTGCTGACGGCGCCGCCGGCATGGCTGGTGTGGCGTCCGCTCGATGCCGCCGAGCTGGCCCTCCTCGCGCTGATCGGCATTCTCGGCGCCATCGGCCAATTCTGCCAGGTGCGCGCTTTTGCCTTGGGCGAGCTGACCGCGGTGGCGCCGATCGACTACAGCCGCCTCGTCTTCGCCGGCATCATGGGATATCTGCTGTTCGCCGAGCTGCCCGATCGCTACACCCTGGTCGGTGCGCTGATCATCGTCGGATCGACGCTCTACATCGCCTACCGCGAGGCGCACCTGTCGCGGCTCCACCGCGCGGAGCTCGCCGCGCGCTTGCGGGTCGCGCACCCCGAGACGGCCGCTCCGCCGCCGCTGAGCGTTCGCTCGGCTCGCCGCTAGCGGCGCTCAGGGCAATGGCGGGCGCCGGTCGCGTTCGGGCGCGATTTCGTCGATCGCGCGGGCGAGCCCGATGTCGCGCTCGCTGAGCCCCTCCGCATCGTGAGTCGACAGCACCACCTCGACCCGGTTGTAGACATTGAACAGCTCGGGATGGTGGTCCATCTTCTCGGCGAGCAGCGCAATCCGCGACATGAAGCCCCAGGCCTCGGAGAAATCGCCGAAATGATAGCTCTTGCGGATCGCGTCGCGGTCCTCGACCTCCGCCCAGCCGTGCAGCTCGCTGAGCGCCGCGTGGCGCGCCGCGCCGACCAGCCTCTCGACCATGCTCTCCTCCCGTTTCGCCGTGGCGGCGGGAGCTGACGCCGTGCCGGCGCGCAGGTCAAGCCCGGCGGCAGGCCGATGACCCCGCCCAGCCTCGCCGACATCGAGGCTTTGGCCCGCCAGGCGCTCGGCACGATCCCGCGCCGGCTGAAGCGTTATCTCGGTCAGGTGGCGATCCGCGTCGAGGAGTTTCCCGACGAGGAGACCGAGGAGGCGATGGGCCTCGAAAGCCCGTTCGACATCCTGGGCCTCTATCGCGGCGTCGCCCTGCCGCGCAAGAGCGTCAGCGACCCGCGCCCCGATTTCGACATCGTCTTTCTCTACCGCCGGCCGATCCTCGACTATTGGTGCGAGACCGGCGAGAATCTGGCCGACTTGGTGCGCCACGTGCTGATCCACGAGATCGGACATCATTTCGGCTTCAGCGACGAGGACATGGCGCGGATCGAGGCGTCGGGCTGAGCGCGTGCGCGACCCGGCGACGCAGCTCGGGCAATACCTCGTCCTCGAACCAGGGATGCTCGCGCGTCCACAGCGCCGAGCGCCAGCTCGGATGCGGCAGCGGGAAGAATTCCGGCAGGAAGCTGCGCCAACATGCCAGCGCCGCGTTCAGCGATTCGGCCGCCGGCAGATAATGGCGGATGGCAAAGGCGCCGGCGACCAGGGTCAGCTCGACCGCAGGCAAGAGCGCGCGAAACGGGGCGTGCCAGCGGGGCGCGCACTCCGGACGCGGCGGCCGGTCGCCGCTGGCGGCGCGCCCGGGGTAGCAGAACCCCATCGGCATGATCGCCACCCGGTTCTCGTCGTAGAACGTCTCGCGATCGACCGCGAGCCATTGCCGCAGCCGCTCGCCGCTGCGGTCGTCGAAGGAGAGCCCGGTTTCGTGCACGCGGGCGCCGGGCGCCTGGCTGATGATGAGGAGCCGCGCCGAAGGGCGTCCGCGCAGCACCGGGCGCGGCCCGAGCGGCAGCTGCGCCGCGCAGATCGTGCAGTGGCGGATCTCCGCCGTCAGGCGGTCGAACGCCGCGGTCGCGGCGGGTTCGGCGGCGCCGGGCCGGGAGCCGGCGAATTGACACCCCCGGCCGACCCGCCTATCTGTCACAGGGTCGCCGTGCGAATTCATCCCGCCATCGTTCTCCGTCCGCAGAGGGTCCCATGTTCGGCGCCTTAGCCCGGCGGCTGTTCGGCTCCGCCAACGACCGCTACGTCAAGAGCCTGGGGCATATCGTCGCCGCCATCAACGAGATCGAGCCGCAGCTCGAGGCGATGTCGGACGATGAGCTGCGCGAACGCACCGCGCGGTTCAAGCAGCAGCTGGCCGACGGCGCCGAGCTCGACGATATCCTGATCGAGGCCTTCGCCACGGTGCGAGAAGGAGCCAAGCGCACGCTCGGCCAGCGTCATTTCGACGTGCAGCTGATGGGTGGGGTGGTGCTGCACCGCGGCATGATCGCCGAGATGAAGACCGGCGAAGGCAAGACCCTGGTTGCGACCCTGCCTGTCTACCTCAATGCGCTCGCCGGCAAGGGCGTGCATGTCGTCACCGTCAACGATTACCTCGCCCACCGCGACGCCGACTGGATGGGCCAGATCTACCGGTTTCTGGGTCTGACGGTCGGCTGCATCGTTCACGGCCTCGACGATGCCGAGCGGCAGCAGGCTTACCTCTGCGACGTGACCTACGGCACCAACAACGAGCTCGGCTTCGACTATCTGCGCGACAACATGAAGTTCCGGCTCGAGGACATGGTCCATCGGCCGTTCAATTATGCGATCGTCGACGAGGTCGATTCGATCCTGATCGACGAGGCGCGCACGCCGCTGATCATCTCCGGCCCGACCGAGGACAATTCCGACCTCTACATCCAGGTCGACAAGCTGATCCCGCCGCTCGCGGCCGAGGATTTCGAGAAGGACGAGAAGCAGCGCACCGTAACCCTGACCGAATCGGGGGTCGAGCGGATCGAGACGCTGCTGCGGCAGGCGGGGCTCCTGCGGACGGGCTCGCTCTACGACATTCACAACATTTCGCTCGTTCATCACGTCAATCAGGCGCTGCGCGCGCACAAGCTTTTCGCACGCGACACCGACTACATCGCCAAGGACGACAAGATCATCATCATCGACGAGTTCACCGGCCGCATGATGGAAGGCCGGCGCTATTCCGAGGGGCTGCATCAGGCGCTCGAAGCCAAGGAAGGGGTGACCGTCCAGAACGAGAACCAGACCTTGGCCTCGATCACTTTTCAGAACTATTTCCGGCTCTACCCGAAGCTCGCCGGCATGACCGGGACGGCGATGACCGAGTCGCAGGAGTTCAGCGACATCTACAAGCTCGATGCGATCGAGATCCCGACCAACGAGCCATGCATCCGCGACGACACCGACGACGAGGTCTATCGCACGACGCGGGAGAAATACGAGGCGATTGCCGAGCACGTGCTCGAATGCCGCAAGCGGAACCAGCCGGTCCTGTGCGGCACGGTCAGCATCGAGAAATCCGAGGCGCTGTCTACGCTCTTCAAGAAGCTGAAGATCCCGCACAACGTGCTCAACGCCCGCTACCACGAGCAGGAGGCTCACATCATCGCCCAGGCCGGCCGGCCGGGAGCGGTGACGATCGCCACCAACATGGCCGGCCGCGGCACCGACATCCAATTGGGCGGCAACCTCGAAATGCGGATTCGCACCGAGCTGGCCGCGATCGAGGATGCGGCCGAGCACGAAATCCGTGCGGCCGCGATCAGGAAGGAGATCGAAGCCGCGCACGAAGAGGTGGTTGCGGCCGGCGGACTCTTTGTGGTCGGCAGCGAGCGGCACGAGAGCCGGCGCATCGACAACCAGCTGCGCGGCCGATCGGGCCGGCAGGGCGACCCCGGCGCCTCCAAATTCTTTGTCTCGCTCGAAGACGATCTGATGCGGATCTTCGGTTCCGAGCGGATGGATTCGATGCTGCAGCGCTTAGGGCTCAAAGAGGGCGAGGCGATCATCCATCCTTGGGTCAACAAGGCACTGGCCAAGGCGCAGCAGAAGGTCGAGGCGCGCAACTACGACATCCGAAAGCAGCTTCTCAAATACGACGACGTGATGAACGACCAGCGCAAGGTCGTCTACGAGCAGCGCCGCGAGATCATGAGCGCGCGCGACGTGGCC
>DASXAP010000287.1:0-54922 GCA_036406655.1 Xanthobacteraceae bacterium
CAGTCGCCCGCTGCCGGCCGAGTAGACGCCGTCGACGACGAGGTCGGCAAGCTCGTGGGTGGTGACGTCGACGACCCCGGCGAGCTCGCCCGCCGCGGCCAGCCGCTCGAGCGACCGGCCGCCGATCCCGGAAGCATGAAAAAGTATGACCTCGCAGCCCAGGCTGTACAGTCCGCTGCTGACGCGGTCCACGCAGCCCGCGGTGCCCCCGAAAGCGGAGACGGCGACGAGCGGCGCGTGCTCCTGCCTGCCGGCTTGGCGCTCGAGCCAATTCCTCGCCATTGCCGCCGCCGACAGCGCGGCGTTCTCCATCACCAGGCGGGTGATGCGGTTGAGCGCGACATCCCCGATCGCGGGGAACATCGCGATGTCGCTCTCCGCGACATACCATTGCACGGCCGCCGTCGCTGCAACCGTGCTCACCATGACCTTGGGCAGGAGATAGGGCAGGGAACGCATGATCGAGCAGGCGAGATTGGTGCCGTTCGCGCCGCCGAGCCCGATGACGCCGGCAAGCTCGGCGCGACTGAGTTTCTCGAGCAGCAGCCGGGAGCAGCCTTCGATCATCACCGCGGCGGCGGCCTGCCGGGTGTGCTGGCCCAGCGCTTGCCAGCTTGCGCCCGCCGCCGCGGCGACCTCGGCGCCGGTCACGTCCGCAAAAGCCGCAGCATGGCTGCGCAGCGACAGGTCGACGACGCACGGGGTCGCGCCGGCGCGTCGCAGCACGTCGGCGACGAAGCTCGCTTCGACGCCCTTGGTGTCGATGGTCGCCAGGACGGCGATCGCCGGTCTTGCCGTGCTCAACGAGATGCCGCCGATCTCTTGCCTGCCTGCAGCGGTGTAACGATTCCGCCTGGCTTGTGCCACCCCGTCCCGCCGCAGGGCAGCATCACGTGCCTCCGATCGGGAGTGCATCCGGCGGCGGCCCAGCACCTGGAGCCTGCCGGCCTCCCGGATGCGAAGCAGAGGCGAGCTTCAGGATGTCCTGCCGGCGGCAGTGACGGGCCCTGCCTGGGGCGCGCGCTCCACCCGGCAGAGCAGGGCACGCAGCTGGTAGGTGCCCATGGCGGGATCGTAGGGCGGCTGATTGTCGGTCAGCAGATTCGCATTCGATGTCCAGACGCCGTGATCGGGTCCCGGCTGCTCCGGGTACCACCAGCCGTGCTCGACGTTGATGACCCGGGGATCGATGCCGGTCGTCAGCTTCGCCTTCTGCCGCATCCGGCCGCGGCGGGTCTCGATCCACATCCAGTCGCCCTTCTCGATTCCGAATCGCGCCGCTGTCTCCGGGTGAATTTCAGCGATGGGATCGGGATGCGCCTTCCTCAGCCTGGCGATCTGCCGGTGCTCGGAATTGAAGTAGAACGGGATGCGTGCGCCGGTGGTCAGCACCAGCGGATACTGCCGGGCGACCTCGGGTGTGGCGATCGGGCTCTCCGGCGGCTCCTGGTAGGAGGGGAGCGGATCGTAGCCGAGCTGCTCGAGCCGCGTCGAATAGAGCTCGATCTTGCCGGTCGGCGTCCTGAATCCTTCCTCCTCGTGCTTGCGATACCTGAACGGCACCTTGATGAAGCCGCGCTCGCGCAGCTCATCGAAGCTGATGGTCTGCTTGCCGGCACGCAGCTGCCCGTCGAGCACGTCGTGAACGGGCTCGGTGCAGGCGGAGAGCTTCATGCGGCGGGCGAGCTCGATGAAGATTTCCTCGTCCGATTTGCACTCGCCGACCTGCACGGCCTTCTGCTGCGCCAGCACCACGTTGGCGGCAATCGTCGGCAGCCCGACCAGCTCGTCGAGCTCGGGCCAGGCCGCCGCCGGCAGCACGATGTCGGCGAGCTCGGCGGTCGGGGTCATGAAGAGGTCGGCGCAGACGATGAGATCGAGCTGCATCAGCGCCTCGTGGACGCGCGAGCTGTTGGCGTAGGTGGTCAGCGTGTTGTTGCCGAAGATCAGGAACGCCTTCACCGGATATGGCTTGCCCTCGCGCATCGCCTGCAGCAGCGTGGGGATGTGCGCCGCCGGCAGGTCGGCACCCTCGCCGCTGAGGAGCTTGAACCGGTCGGCCCCCAGCCGCCTGGCATTGGCCTCCGGGGTGAGGTTCTCGATCAGGCTCGGGAAGCGGCCGAGCCCGTGCATGCCGAACACCCAGCCGCCGGGAACGTCGACGTTGCCGGTGAGCGCGGGGAGCATGGAGACCGCGCGGACGGTCTGGATGCATTTCGGCGTGTGCTCGATGGCGCAGCCCCATTCCAGCATCGCCGGCCTGGTGCGCGCGAACAGGCGCGCGGCAGCGCGAATCTTCTCCGCCGCTATCCAGGTGATCGGCTCCGCCCATTCCGGCGTGCATGTCTTCACGCGTTCGCCGAGCGCCTCGAAGCCGTGCGTCCAGCGTCGGACGAATTCGTCATCATGCAGGCGTTCCGCGATGATGACCTGCAGGATGGCCAGCGCCAGCGCATCGTCGGCGCCGGGTCGCACCTGCAGCCACAGGTCCGCCCGGCTCGCGAGCGCAGTCTGGCGCGGATCGACGACGATCACGTTGGGCCGGTGATCCAATGCTTCGAGCACGTTGAAGCGCGTCTCGCCATCGGGGCCGGAATGGACCGGATTGTGCCCCCAGAACATGACGCATCGCGGCGGCGTGCCGCCGGTATAGTCGCAGACCGGGAAGTCGCCGAAGGTGAGAATGCAGGTGTTCACGCGCGGGTGGAAGCACTGCGCGAATCCCGGCTCGCACCAGTTCGGGGTGCCGAGCGCGTGGCCGAACCGCGACACCCATCGAATGTGGTGGCGGCCGGTGCCGGTGCCGAGCGCAATCGCTTCCGGGCCGAGCTTGTCGCGAATCGCCAGCAACCGCTCGCTGATCTCGTCGAGGGCCTCGTCCCAGGAAATTCGCTGCCAGCGCTGGCCGCCGCGCGGCCCGGCCCGACGCAGCGGGTGCTTGAGCCGGTCCGGGTGGTAGACGAGGTCGACCGCCACCGTCCCCATCGGGCAGAGGCGCCCGTGGTTGAGCGGCGACTCGCGATCGCCCTCGACCTTCACCAGGCGGCCGTCAACGACATGCAGCAGCACGCCGCAGCCGCCGTGACAGCTGCGGCACACGCTGCGGTAGACGGCAGTCTTGCCGCTCTCGGCACGGCGTTCCTGCAGCCGGAGGTCCATGACGCTTCTCCGCGGCCCCCGATGATGTTGCGAGCTCCGCGAAACGCATTGACCGAAGTCAACCCGCGCCGGTGCAATCGCCGGTAACAACCGATCCGAAAGGAGCGTCGCCGAAGGTCGAAACCGTCGGCTTCAGCCGAGCGGACAGAGCGGCGAGGCGAAGCGCCGGCGGGGCGATGGTCTCGATGACCTTCATCAGGGATCCGGTCTTTTATCTCGCGGCAATTCCGGCGGTCACCTTCCTCGGGATTTCCAAGGGAGGGTTCGCCGGTGTGGGGCTGTTGGCCACGCCGCTCCTCGCGCTCGTGCTGCCGCCGCTGCAGGCGGCTGCGATCCTGCTGCCGATCCTGCTGCTGCAGGACGTTATTTCAGTGATCGCCTATCGGCACGATTGGGATGCGCGCAATCTGAAGGTGATGCTGCCCGGCGCAATTGTCGGGATCGCTGCCGCCTGGGTGCTTGCCGCGCACGTCTCCGACGCGCATGTGCGGCTGGTCATCGGCACGATAGCGCTCGGTTTCGTGCTTCACCGCTGGCTCGGCCGGCATGGCGCTGCCGTCCGGCGCCCGACCGCGCCGCATGGGCTGTTCTGGGGCGGCGTTTCCGGATTCACCAGCACGCTGTGCCAGGCCGGCAGCCCGCCGTTCCAGGTTCACGTCATGCCGCAGCAGCTGGACAAGCTCACCTTCGTGGGCACGATGACGATCTTCTTCGCCGCGGTGAACGTGGCCAAGGTCGTTCCCTATCTCGCGCTCGGCCAATTCTCCTCGGCGGGGCTGGCGACCTCGGCGGCGCTGCTGCCGATCGCCGTGGTCACCAACTTCATCGGCATCTGGCTGGTACGGGTGACGCCGGCCGAGCTGTTCTATCGGCTGAGCTATCTGCTCATATTCATCGTCGCGCTCGCGCTGATCGGCGGCGGGCTGCGCGACCTGGCCGGAAGCTAGTTCACTGCAATCGGCAGAGACCTGGCGACGTTGCCCCAGCGCAGCACTTCCGCGGCGATGAGAGCTGCGAACTCGCCCGGGGTTCCGATCTTCGGCCGCGAGCCGAGCCGCGCCAGGCTCGCGGTGATCTCCGCCGAGCGCAGCCCGCGGTTGATCTCGGCGTTGAGCTTCTCGACGATGCGCACCGGCGTTCCCGCGGGACCGACGACCCCGAACCACGAGCTCGCCAGGCAGCCGGGCACGCCGGCTTCGCGCATGGTGGGCACCTCCGAAAGGTCCGCCTCGCGTGCCTCGGTCGCCACCGCCAGCGGGCGCAGCTTGCCGGCGCGGATCAGCGGCAGGAGCACCGCCGTCAGCTCGAACGTCATTTGCGTCTGCCCGCCGACGACGTCCGTGATCGCCGCCGCGCCGCCCTTGTACGGCACGTGCACGATGTCGATGCCGGTGAGCGACTTGAACAGCTCGGCGGTCATGTGCGGGGTGGTTCCGATGCCGGCTGACCCGAAGTTCACCTTACCGGGATTGGCTCTCGCATAGCTGACGAGCTCCCCGACGCTGTGGGCGGGGACGGACGGATTGACCACCAGCACGAACGGGCTGGTGGAGACCATCGCTATCGGCACGAAGCTGGTGACGGGATCGTAGCGCAGGTCCCGGTAGACCGCGGGATTGATCGCCAGCGTGCTGGTGCCCGCGAACAGCAGCGTGTAGCCATCGGCTTCGGCGGTGGCGACCGATCGGGTCCCGATCACGCCGCCGGCGCCGGCCTTGTTCTCCACGACGACGCTGCCGAGCGTCGCCGCGAGATGCTGAGCGACCAGCCGCGCCATCACGTCGGTGGGCCCGCCGGCGGGAAACGGCACGATTAGCCTGATCGGCCGGTCCGGATAGTCTTGCGCCCGGACGATGCTGCTGTTTGCGAGCCATGCGCCCGTGCACACGGTCAGGAGCTGTCGCTTTGTCAACATGACGTTCTCCGCGCGCGAGCCGAGGGCTGCCCGGGCCGGGAAGTCGCGCTTGCAGGCCGGCTGCCATGCCGAGGCGGCGAGCGCCTCATGCGCGGACGACGTTCTTGCTGAAAACGCCAGGCGATCTTGACCGAAATCAAGGCGCATATTCGAAAAACGGTTCGGCTTCCACGCAGCCGATTTCTTTCTCGGACCTTCGCGCACTTCGAGAAGGGGCATGGAAGCGGGGCAGTCCAATTCGAGCGCCGGCCCACCGCCCGCCTGCGCGGACGCTCCCGGCATCCGCTGGGACGCGGTCGTCGATCCGGCAGCGACGGCGCATGGCGCGGACCTGGCTCGACGGCGCGCCGTCCCACGAGCGATCGACCGAGGCGCCGGCTCGGTGCACGTGCACCTGCAGCTGTTCGGGGCGCTCGCCATGCTCGGCAGCAAGCGTTCCATCCGGTTGCAGGTCTCCGCCGGGACGACGATCGCCGAGCTGATTGCGCTCGCGCAGGAGCGGCTCGGCGTGCCGCTGCTCGCGCATCTGCTCGACGAGGCCGGAGAAAAGCACCGGCATTGCCGGCTGTTCGTCGGCGGCTATCCGGTCGACGAGCTGCGCAACCCGCTTGATGCCGTCGACGAGCCGGTCGAGATCGACATCATCCTGCTCATCGCGCCCGAGGGCGGATGACGCGAGCGAGGAACTTCACCGATGAACATGCTCAATCCCCGTCAGTTCGAGCGGCCGCCGAGCAGCGACGATGCATGGCTCCCGTCGAGCTGCGCGCTTTGCTACGGCACCTGCTCGATCCTGGCGCATCGCCTCGATGGCGTGGTGGTGAAGATCGAGGGCAATCCCGAGAGTGCGGTCGGCAAGGGCCGGCTGTGCGGCAAGGGCGTGAGCGGGATCATGACCCATTACGATCCCAACCGGTTGCGCTACCCGCTGCGGCGCACCAACCCGAGGAAAGGCCTCGACGAGGACCCCGGATGGAAGCGGATCAGCTGGGACGAGGCGCTCGACGAGATCGCCGACGTGCTGCGCAAGCTGCGGCAGGACGATCCGCGCAAGCTCGTCGTGCAGCGCACGACCACCGTCACCGCGAGCCGCGTGCCGTTCCATGCCTTCGCCACCGCCTTCGGCACGCCGAATTTCTCCGTGTCGGGCGGCGGGCAGCATTGCGGCAACGGCGCTCACCTGATCAGCGGGATCATGCACGCGTCGTGGTCGGTGGTGCCGGATTTCGACCATTGCAATTACGCGATCTTCTTCGGCGCTTCGAAGGGGCATTCGGCCGGGCACGCCTCGTGCTCCAACATGGGCAAGGCTGCTGACGCCCGCGCCCGCGGCATGAAGATGGTTGTCGTCGATCCGCTGTGCAATTTCGCCGCCGCCAAGGCGACCGAATGGGTGCCGCTGCGGGTCGGCACCGATGCCGCGCTCGCGCTCGGCATGTGCCACGTCATCGTCAACGAGCTCGGCATCTATGACGGTGCCTATCTGCAGGCCAAGACCAATGCGCCGTATCTGATCGGGCCCGACAAGCTCTATGTCCGCGATCCCGGATCGGGAAAGCCCCTGGTCTGGGACAATTCGAGCACGCGGGCGCGGCCGTACGACGAGGTCGCCGCCGCCGATGCAGCCCTCGAGGGCGACTTCATCGTTGCCGGCGTCTCCTGCCGTCCGGCATTCCAGTGTCTGCGCGAGCATCTGCGAAAGTTCACGCCAGGCTGGGCGGAGCGGATATCCGGCATCAGCTCCGCGACCGTGCGCCGGCTCGCCAGCGAGTTTGCGACCGAGGCGCGGATCGGCAGCACGATCGTCATCGAGGGCGTGGCGCTCCCGTATCGACCGGTCGCGGCCATAGCCTTCCGCGGATCGCAGGGCCACCGCAACTCGCTCTACAATTTCTACGCGGTCGATCTGCTGAACCAGCTCGTCGGCGCCGCCGACGTGGTGGGCGGCTGCCTCGGCTTCAACCCGGCCTGCCATGGCCATCCCGAGACCGGCAAGGTTCGTTACCTCCCGAGCGCCGGGCCGGACGGGTTGATGGTGGTCGGCAGCTGGATGGGATATCACTTTCCCTATCCCCCGCCGCCGCCGCGCCTGCCGCAGAATCTCGGGCTGCAGGACCTCCTCGTCCTCGGCATGACTTCTCCGTTTCTCGATTCCTCCGATCGAGAGGCGATCTGGGAGAAGCTCGACATCCCCTATCGACCCGAGGTGATGATCAACTTCGGTGCGAATCTGGTGATGAGCATCGCCAACAAGGACGCCGTGGCGGCGTCGCTGGCGAGATACAAGTTCATCGTCTCGTTCGATCTGTTTCTGACCGAGACGTCCAATTTCGTCGACATCATCCTGCCCGACTGCGGGTACCTGCAGTCGCTCGACTCGCGCTCCAACTTCCCGTTCATCTTCAGCCTGCCGGCGGGGATGGGCGAATGGTGCTGGCCGATCCGCCAGCCGGTCGTGCCGCCCGACGGGGAGCAGCGGCAGTTCGCCGACGTGCTGCTCGAGCTCGCCGACCGTGTCGGCATCCGCGCCGACCTCAATGCCGCCTACAACGCCTGGCTCGACCTGCAGCCGCCGTACCGCCTCACCGGTGCCGAGCGCTACAGCTACGACGATATCTGCGACCGCGAGCTCAAGAACAATTTCGGGCCGGAGCGCGGCCTCGAATGGTTCAAGCAGAACGGCCTCGTCAAATGGAAGAAGAAGCCGGAGGAGGTCTATTGGCGGCCGTTCGTCGACGTGCGGGTGCCGATCTACTGGGAATTCCTCAAGCCGATCGGCGAGAAGATCGCCGCGCTCGCCGAGCCCCGCGGCCTGCACATTCCGCTCGAATACTACGAGCCGCTGCCGGACTTCCTGCCGTGCCGCTCGCACCGCTGCGACAAGCCGGGCTTCGACTTCTATGGCTTCTACTACCGCGACATCGTCCACACCAACAGCTTCACCATGGAGAATCCCTGGCTCGACGAGGCGGCGCGGCTCGATCCGTTCTCCTACGCGATTGCGATGAATCGAGCCGAAGCGTGGAAGCGCGGCTTCGTCGACGGGCAGCTCGTCGAGGTCGAGAGCGAGAGCGGACGCAAGGTCAGGGGCCGGCTGAAGCTGACCGAGGGCATCCAGCCCGAGGGACTCGGCTTCGCCGCCATGTGCGGTCACTGGACCGACGGCCAGCCGATCGCGAAGGGAAAAGGCGTCTTCTACAACGATCTGCTCGAGGTCGACTGGGAGCACGCGAGCCCGGTCAACATCAACCTCGATCTCTGCGTCAAGGTGCGGGTCAGGCCGGCGGCGGAGCGCGTGTCATGAGATGGGGGATGGTGATCGACCTCAAGCGCTGCATCGGATGTTACGGCTGCCAGCTCGCCTGCAAGGCCGAGCACGGCACGCCGCCCGGGGTCTATTACGCACGTGTCCTCAAGCAGGAGGAAGGCCGGTATCCCACGGTGCGCCAGCTCTTCCTGCCGGTGCTGTGCAACCATTGCGAGGACCCACCCTGCGTCGACGCCTGCCCGACCGGTGCAAGCTTCAAGTGGGAGGAGGACGGCATCGTCGACATCGATCACGAGCTGTGCGTGGGATGCCGCGCCTGCATGATGGCCTGTCCGTATACCAACCGGTACTTCAACGACCAGCCGCAACACTACTTTCCGCAGGGGATGACGCCCTACGAGCAGGCGCGCACCGAACGCCACCCGCAGAACGTGGTGATGAAATGCAATTTCTGCCGTGACCGGGTGCGCGCCGGCAAGCCGCCGGCCTGTGTCGCCAATTGTCCGACCATCGCCCGCTATTTCGGCGACCTCGACGATCCGCTGAGCGAAGTCTCCATGCTGATCAAGGAGCGCGGCGGCTTCACGCTGCACCCCGAGATCGGCACCGGTCCGTCAGTGTACTACCTGCCTCCATGAGGAGCCGCCGATGAGCGAGATCAGCGCCAAATACGAACGCCTGATCGGCGACCTGCGCCAGGATTTCCGCCCGCAGCGGGAATGGGGCGAGGGCCGCGGCATCTTCATCGTCGTCGGTCACTTTCTGGTCGGAGTGGCGGCGGGCGCCTGGCTGTTCGGGCTGGCATTCTCCTATCCGCCGGGGCTCGCGCTCGGCTTTCTCCTCGCCGGTGCCGGCGGGATCGCGCATCTCGCGTTCCTCGGGCGACCCGAGCGGTTCTGGAGAATGGCGCGGCACGCGCGCACCTCCTGGATCGCGCGCGGCTTCGTCGGGCTCGCGCTGTTTCTCGTCGGTGCCGCGCTCTACCTGCCGCCGCTGCTCGTTGCGGCCTGGCCGTGGGGAGCGGCTTCCCTGCTCGCGCAGGCCGGCTGGCCGCTCGCTGCCGCCGGGATGCTGGTGCTGATCGGCTATATGGGGTTTGTGTACACCGCCTCCAAAGGCATCCCATTCTGGAGCTCGCCGCTGCATCCGATCCTGTATGTCGCTTATGCGCTGCGCGGTGGCGCTGCCGCCATGCTCGTGGCCATGGCCCTCCTGGGCGCGCCGGACGGCGTCGCCGCCGGACGGGTGCTCGACATCTGGATTGCGCTCACCGCGCTCGTCACGCTCCTGTTCGGGCTCGACATCTACGCGGCCCTGGCCGGCGGGAATGCGGCATCGCGGCGCTCGGTGCACGAGCTGCTCGCAGGCCGGCTGGCCGGCGCGTTCTATCTCGGAACCTTGCTCATAGGCCTGATCGTTCCTGCCGTTCTCGCCGGCGCCCGCTCGGCGGCGGTCGGTCTGGGGGTGATGGCAGCGATCGGACTGTGCTCGACCGTGGGCGATTTCTTCATGAAGTACACCAGCATTCGTGCCGGGGTGTATCTGCCGCTGCTGCCTCGCCGGACGACGACTCGCTGGCGCTAGCTGCTTGCAGTCGTTTTGCTGCGAGCCGGATCGGGCGAGGCGCGTCCCGCGCATCCTGCTGACCGGGGCTCATCCTCATCATCGCTGTGGCCGGACAAGCTCGTCCATGAGGACGCTCTGATTCGAGCGGTCGGAAAACGCCTTCGGCAGCGGCGCTTGATGTCGGTCAAGTACAGGCGCCGGCCAAGCCTGCAAGCTGTCTTCGAGCACGTCCGGAACGCCAAGCGCGTGCCGGCGAGGAAGCGGGCACTGCGAGCGCGCACGCCGGGCAGCGGCACGTCCGTTGTCCGCGGGCTGCAACGACAGGAGAGACACGGCAATGAAACGGATCTTGCTTGCGATCACCGCCCTCTGCGGCGTGCTGAGCAACGCCGTCGGACAGGCTGCCGAACCCGACAAGATCAAGGTCGGAATCCTGCTGCCGCTTACAGGCACGTTCGCGGCGGTCGCGGAAACCCAGAAGCAGGGGGCGCTGCTCGCGGCCGAGGTCGTGAACCGGCGAGGGGGGCTCGCCATGCCCTGGGGCAAGGTGAAGGTGGAAGGTGTCGTCGACGACGACGAAGCCAAGCTCGACGTCGGCGTCCGCCGCTACCGCTACATGGTGTCGGAAGGCGTGAAGGGCGTCGGCGGGCAGACCTGGGCACCTTTGGCCTATGCCATCAATTCGATCGTCTCCAGGGAGCCGATGCCCTACTTCCCGGTATGTGTCATGGCCAAGGAGGGATTCCAGAAGGGCAAGATCGCCGATTCCACCTTTGCCACGGCGTTCAGCCCGTGGACCGTCGGCTACATGGCCGGGCATTCCGCCGTCAACACGCTCGGCAAGAAGCGCGTCTATTTCCTGGCCCGGGCCGACAGCTGGGGCTGGGATATGCGCGACGGCGCCTACGCGGCGGCGAAGGCGAACGGCGGCGAGATCGTCGGCTACGACGAGGTGTCCCTCGGCACCAGCGATTTCACCACGATTCTGCAGAAGGTTCGGGCGGCGAAGCCGGAAGTGTTCATCGCCGCGCAGTTCGGCGCCGATGCGGTCGCGCTGCTCAAGCAGGTTCACCAGATGGGCCTCGGCAAGGAGATGACCATCTTCAACGCCTTCATCACCAACGTGGTCGCCAAGGGGCTGCCTGCCGAGGCGCTTCAGGGCGTCTACGCCATGCATTATTTCTATTACGACCTCGCCGGCTTCGATGATCCGGAGGTGGCCAAAAGTGCTCGCGAGTTCACCGAGCTGTTCCAGTCGAAGTACCGCACGCCGCCCGATGCCTACGCGACCATCGCCTATATCGCCTTCGGCGAGATGTTCCGCGGCTTCGAGGCAGCCAAGTCGTTCGACGCGCAGAAGGTAGCCGCTGCGCTCACCGCCGGGGGCGGCGACTTCGCCACCGTCAAAGGCCCGGCCAGGTGGCGGCAGGACCATGCCGCCCTCTACCGGCACGCTGCTTTCCTGGTGAAAGGCAAAGGCCCCGCCGAGCAGCGCGGCGACTGGGATCTGTTCACGGTCATGGGCTCGATGGGCGGCGAGGCTGTCATGCCGACGCTGCAGTCGCTCGGCTACTGAAGCACGCCGGTCGGCGCCCGCGGCGTTTCTCCCCGGCTCGCCGCCGTGGCATCGGGCGCGGGGAAGGCAGGAACGAGCGCCATGAGCGTGGATGCGCGCGCCGAGGTCTTCCGCACGGAGCGGATCACCAAGCGCTTCGGCCGGCTGCTCGCGGTCGATCAGGTCAGCTATCTGCTGCAGGAGAACGAGATCGCCGGGATCATCGGCTCCAACGGCGCCGGCAAGACCACGTTCTTCAACCTGCTGACCGGCTATTACACGCCCGACGCCGGCTTCATTCGCTACTTCGGCGAGGACGTGACCCACACGACGCCGCAGGAGCGCGTCGCAAGGGGCATGATGCGCACCTTCCAGCTGACCGCGACCTTCGACAATCTGAGCGTCATCGACAACCTCGTGCTTGCCTTCTTCCGGGCGCGTCGCGGCGCGTCGATGCTCCCGCTTCTCGCCAGCACCCGCGCGGGCCAGCGCAACGAGCCGGAAATCGTCGCGGCATTGGAAACCTTCGACCTCGCGGCCGTGCGTGCACGGACGGTCAAGCATCTCGGCCTGGGCGAGAAGCGGCGTCTCGAGATCGCGATGGCGGTGCTCGTCGACCCCAAGGTGCTGCTGCTCGACGAGCCGCTTGCCGGGCTCGCCGAGTCGGAGATTCGGGCGCTGCTGGCGGTCCTGCGCCGGCACGCCGGCCGGCAGACGATCCTGATCGTGGAGCACAAGCTCTCGCACGTCCGGGATTTCCTGCAGCGCCTCACGGTGATGCATGAAGGCCGGATCATCGCCGACGGCGACTGCGAGCACTGCATCCGGCATCCCGAGGTGCGCCGGAGCTATTGGCAGATCGGGACCGCGGGAGCGGCAGGCGGGAGCGCGCTGCAGTGAGCGGCGATATCCTCACCATTTCCGGGCTCAACGTCGGATACGGCGAATCGAAGGTTCTCTTCGACATCAGCATGCGGGTCGGCGCCGGGCAGGTCGCGGCCTGCGTCGGCCGCAACGGCGCCGGCAAGACGACGCTGCTCAAGAGCATCGCCGGCTTCCTGCTGCCCGCCTCGGGCTCGATCGTGGCCAATGCAGTCAGCCTCGTCGGGATGCCGGCCTATGCCATTGCCGCGAAGGGCATCAAGTACGTGCCGCAGGACAAGAAGGTCTTCTCCGACCTCACGGTCCGGGAGAACCTCGAGCTCGGGAGCTATGCGACGAGCGATTACGACTGGGCCCCGGTGACCGGCTACTTCCCCAGGCTCAAGCAGCTCATGGACCGCAAGGCGGGACATCTCAGCGGCGGCGAGCGACAGATGCTGATGATCGGTCGAGCGATGCTGGGCAGTCCGGTCCTGCTGCTGATCGACGAGCCGACCGAGGGTCTGGCCCCCGGCGTCGTTGAACATCTGCGCGAGGTGTTCGGGGATTTGCGGAAGCGGACGTCGCTGGTGATCGTCGAGCAGAATCTGCCGCTGGTGTGCGCAATTGCCGACAAGGTCTATGCCTTGAACGAAGGATGCGTAGTGGCGGAGCTCGCCGACCGGGCTCGGATCACGCCGGAGGCTTGCGAACGCTATCTGTAGCCGCCCGGGAGGAGCCGCCGTGCGTCGCCGAAACCGCCTGGACCGGGCAGGAGATCGAGATGGGAGATGCGGCCGTGCAGATGGTGCGTTGGTGTGGCGGCCCGTTGCTGGCCTTCGCGCTGCTCGCATTGCTGCGGATATTCCTCCCGCTGCCGTTCGCCAACGAGATCGTCATCTTCTCGATCTACACGATCGGCTGCAGCTTCCTCCTGGGGCAGGTCGGTTTCATATCGTTCGGGCAGCCGGCCTATCTCGCGGTCGGGGCCTATGCCGCCGCATTCTACCTCTATTACTTCGGCACCAATCCCTATGTCGGCATTCTGATCGGCATTGCCGCCGGGATCGCCGCAGCGCTCCTCGTCGGGCCGCTGTTCGTGCGATTGCGCAGCGACTACTTCGCGCTCGTCAATCTCGCGCTGGCGGTGATCATCTACTATCTCACCCAGAAGGTGCTCGCCGAGCTGACCCATGGCGACAACGGCCTGTGGTTTCTCACACGGTTGTCGCCGACCCCCGTTCTCGACCTGTCGAGGCCGGAGCAATTCTTCATCTTCGCGTGGCTGGTCGGGCTGGCGGTCTGGTTCCTTTACAAGTACCTCGATGAATCGATCTTCGGAGCGTGTTGTCTCGCCGCCAAGGTGAACGACGACAAGCTCAAATTCCTCGGCTACAGCGATTTCCGGATCCGGCTCACCGCTTTCGTCATTGCCAACACCACTACCGCGCTCGCCGGAGCCATGTATGCCGTCTATCTCGGCTTCGTCAGCCCGGAGATCACGAGCCCCGCACGCGCCGCCGACCCGGTGGTGGTGACGATCCTCGGCGGAGTGGGCACGCTGTACGGGCCGATCGTCGGCTCCATCGCCTATACCGGCATGAAGGATCTGGTCAGCAAGGCGGTCGGCAACTGGGAGCTGGTGATCGGCTTTCTCCTGGTCTTCGTGATGCTCGCCGGCGAGAAGGGAATCTGGGGCACGCTGCAGCCGCTGCTGCGCAGCCTGCTACGCGGGCGGGCTGCCGCCGCGCCGTCGGTTCCGCCCGAGCCCGTGGTGCTGCGCAAATGATCGACGCGCATCTGCTGATCGCAGGCGTCATTTTCGGCCTCAGCATGGGCAGCATCTTCTTTCTGATGGCGGTCGGGCTTTCGCTTTGCTTCGGGCTCATGCGCGTCATCAGCCTCGACCAGCTGCTCTATTACTCGCTGGGCGCGTATGCGAGCTATTCCATCAGCGTCGCGATCGGAAATCCCTGGCTCGGCGTCGTCGGCGGCGTCGGGATCGGGGCGCTTGTCGGCTGCATCGTTGAGCGGCTGATCTTCCTGCGCATCTATCGGCGCGATCTCACCTTCAGCCTGATCACGTCGTTTGGAATCCTGGTCGGCGGGGTCGGTGTCATCAAGCTCATCTGGGGGCTGGTCCCCCGTCCGGTGCCGATCCCGATCGACGGCCAGGTGGAGATTCTCGGCACCGAGATCCCCGGCTACCGCCTCATCGTGATCGTGATCGCCCTGCTGGTCTATTTGGGCATCTGGCTGTTCCTCAATCGCACCATCGTCGGCAAGGCGATCCGCGCCGGCATCGAGGACGTGGAGCATGTCGAGGGGCTCGGCATCAACGTGCACCGGCTGTTCAGCATCACCTTCGTGCTGGCCGGCGCCTTGTCAGGGCTGGCCGGCGCATTGCAGGCGCCGCTGATCATGGTCGACCCGCAGATGGGTCTCGAAGTGCTGGCGTTCGCCTTCATGATCGTCATCATCGGCGGTCTCGGGAGCATCGAGGGAACTCTCGTCTCGAGTCTCCTGGTGGGGCAGGTCGTCTCGCTCGGATCGCTCGTCTATGCCCCGCTTGCGGCGATGGCGCCGTTCGCGCTCATGCTGCTGATCCTGCTGATCAAGCCGACCGGTCTGTTCGGCAGCGCGATGCTCAAGCGATGAGGGCGAGTCCGGCGCGGGGCAAGCCCGGCTGGATGTGAAGCTCGAGCACCGCCGGCAGGACGCCGCTCACGGCCGACCGCACGCGGACGCCGAACGGATCAGCCATCATTCGTCTGCGCTTTCCGTTCCCCAGGAGCGGGCGCCGGATCTTCGCGTCGAGCGCGACCGACGCGCTCGAAATATCCGATACCGTCATGGCTCCGCTTTCCCGACAGGGCGAAGATGGCGCCCAGCGGGTCGGTGCACTGGACGATCCATCGGTTGCCCGGCACCTCGATCGGCCCGTTGACGACCCGGCCTCTGCCGGCCTTCACGCGTCTCACCGCGAGATCTATGTCGCCGATATTGAAATAGTAGAGCCAGAACGGGCCCGGCACCATCGGAGGCTTGCTCAACATGCCGCCGAGCGTCTCCCCTCCGGTCGAGAACGGCTGATAGCTGTCACCGCTTTCGGCGGCTGTCTTTTGCCAGCCGAACAGATCGGAGTAGAAGCCCCACACCTTCTGCCAGTCGACGGCGAGAAGCTCGTGCCAGCCGACGCGACCGGGCGCGTCCGGATCGGCGGGCTGCTGCTCGGCGCTGTGCAGCCACTTGAGCAGTCCAATCGTCGCCATCTGCGGGTCGACGGCGACCGAAACACGGCTGATGTTCGGGACATCCTGGGGAGGGACGTGCACGACTCCGCCGAGATGCCTGATGCGCTCGGCGGCGGCATCGACGTCGTCCACGCCGACATATCCCAGCCAGCTCGGCCGCAAGCCCATTTTTATCGCCTGCTCCGGGAGAGGTATCAGTCCGCTGACCGGCGCCCCCCCGGCGGTGAACAGCGTATAGCTCGCACCGGGCACCGATGCGTCCTGCGTGCCCCAGCCAACGACATCGGCATAAAAGGCCTTGGCGGCTTCCGTGTCGATCGTCGCCAGCTCGTACCAGACGAATCGCCCATGAGAGCTGATCATGTCTTCTAACCGGACGCTGCGAAATGCTCGCGCGGCGCATCGATCAAAGCTGGCGCGCGCGAGCGGAGACTGAGCGAGAACCAGGTTCTTCGCCGTGTATAACGCCGCGCGGCCAAAGCACAAGCACGACGCGTCTTCCGAATTATCGACAAGTACAGCTTTTCGTGGCGACTCGTTCCGAGCGATGCCGTCGATGACGCGCGGCTCGATCGCCGTGCGTGTCAATTCAGCGTGAGGGTGCGCCGACAGAGTGCGAATACCGCCTTGCAAGGCGCACGGGCAAGGCGTACGAGTCGTGTCCTAGGGCGACGAGCTCTTGCCTTGAGGCATGGAGGACTCGACTATGCGGCAAACGAAGCACGTTTCGAAGCGGAAGCGTCGGAAGGAAGCCGTACCGGTATTGGGAGCCGTCGGCGTATCCTTGTCCTTGGCAGGCGGAGCCTCCGCGGCAGCGGTCAATCCGCCGGCGGCGGATGTGCCGGCGCGCAACACCGGACCGGCCCCGCAGATCATGCTCGGCGAGGAGGAGATCTCCGACGTCAGCCTGGGGACGTTTTACGTCTTCGACCGGGAAGGCGCTGGAACACCGCGGCTCGGTGAAAGGTTTGCGCGAGCCTGCCGCTGCGGCGGTTGCGGCGGCTGCCGAGGCTGCAGAGGCTGCAGAGGTTGCGCCAGGGCCTGCGGCGGGTGCGGCTGCGGCGGGTGCGGATGTGGCGGCTGCGGCTGCTGTTGGTCGTGGGGATACTGCCGCGTCTGCTAGGCACTTCTCTTCCATTGACGCTTCACAGAGACGGGTGGCCAGGGCCGGGTTTGACCACCCTGGGCCCGGCCAACCGTCGTGGTGTCGTCTCGAGCCTCGCGCAGGCGGATGCGGGGCAGCCTCGCACGACGGCCGACCCGGTCCCGGGCTTTTCGAGATACCCCGGCGCGCCAGCTGGAAGGCGGCGCTCTCACAGCCTGCGCAAACGCGTGCGTTGCACTGACGATGCGGACCGATCGCGATAACCGCAAGCGCACGCGCGGCGCCATGGTCACAGGCGATCGCGGGGGTCCTTCCGCCAGCCATGACAGCAAGGAAATCCCGCAGTTTGCGCCGAATTTCACCGTGTACCTGCTTCCGCACGACGTCGTCTGCCTCTATTCCGAGGATCGGAAGTTCTTTCTGCACGGCGAGCTCTATTGCGCGCTCGCCTCCGCGATAGCGGCTGGTGGAAGGAGCTTCCGCCAGCTGGTTCGCGAGCTCGAGCGGGATTTTCCATCCGACAAGATCCACGAAGCCCTCAAGCGCCTGCTCGACCGCCGCTTTGTCGTCATCAAGCCGCGCGCCCCGATCGACACTGCGGCCGCCTATTGGGCAAGCCTCGGCCTGCTGCCGCACAGCGCGCAGGCCAATCTCCGGAAATGTCGCGTGCGACTGCAATCACTGGATGTGCGCGGCGCGGCGGAGCTCGGCGGGGCCCTCAAGGCGCTGGGGGTTCGCCTGGTGAAGGGCCGCGCCGACCTCACGGTCACGCTGGTGAGCGATTATCTCGAAGCGAGCCTGGCCGAGCTCAATCGGCAGCATCTGGCAGACCGCACCCCCTGGCTGCTCGTCCAGCCCTCGGGGATTTTTCCGCTCGTGGGGCCGGTGTTCAGCCCGGGCAAGAGTGCCTGCTGGACCTGTCTCGCCGAGCGGATGACCCGCAACCGCGAGGTGAAGGCGCTGCTCGACCGCGGACCGGCCCGGCGCCTCACCGCCTCGCCGCTCGCCCGCGACATGCTCGGGCAGAGCGGCATCCAGCTTGCATCGGTCGAGATTGCCAAGGCGATCGCCACCGATTTTGCCACCGACCTGCGCGATCACATCATCAGCCTCGACCTTCTCGGCTCGACGATCGCGCGGCACTACGTGGCTCATCGTCCGCAATGTCCGAGCTGCGGCCGCAGCGAGCTGCGCGATCCCGGCCGCCCACCCAGCCCGGTCGAGCTCGGCGCCGGCCGCAGGCTGGTCATGACCAGCGGCGGCTATCGGACGATCTCGTCGCGGAGCACGGTGACGCGCTTCCGCAAGCACGTGAGCCCTCTCACCGGCGTGGTGTCGCGGCTCGAGCGCATCGAAGCCGACCTGCCCTTGAACACCAATTACCTCGCCGCCCACAATTTCTCCTCGCGGCCGCAGACGGTGGATGAGCTCAGGGCGGGGCTGAGCGGCGGCAGCTTCGGCAAGGGCAGCACCGCCGAGCAGGGCGAAGCCAGTGCGCTGATGGAGGCGATCGAGCGCTATTCCGGAATCTTTCAAGGCGACGAGATCAGGCTGCGACGGCACTTCACGGATTTTCCGGCGGGCGATGCAATCCATCCGAACGACGTGCTGCTGTTCAGCGATGCGCAGCACCGGCGAGACGCGGCATCGGCAGAGGACGAAGTGCGGCGCGACGATCAGCAGCCCGCGCCCATGACGCCGACCCCGTCAGCCTTCGACCCCTCGGCGGAGATCGACTGGTCGCCGGTCTGGTCGCTGCGCGACCAGACGTTCAGATATCTTCCGACGAGCCTCGTATACTTCTTCTACCGAGGTCCCGACCTCTACCGTATTCACGCCGATTCGAACGGCTGCGCGGCGGGCAACACGCTCGAGGAGGCAATCGTCCAGGGATTCCTCGAGCTGGTGGAGCGGGATGCCTATGCAATCTGGTGGTACAACCGGCTGCAGCGGCCGAAAGTGGACCTCGAGCATTTCGGGGATCCCTATATCGGTGACCTGCAGGCGCAGCTTGCCGAGACCGGACGCCGCGTCTGGATGCTCGACGTCACCAGCGATCTCGGCATTCCGAGCTTTGTGACGATCGCGCACTGGACGGAAAACGCACAGGAATATATCGACTTCGGCTCCGGCTCGCATTTCGACGCCCGTATCGCCGCGCTGCGCGCGATGACCGAGCTCAATCAGTTTCTGTCGATCGGCCTGATGGGGGCCCGGAGCTCGCAGCTTGCGACCGACCATGCGAACCATGCCGACTTTCCTCCATTTCGGCTGCAGGACCACCGCTGGCTCTCGCCGAGCGCCGCCGGCGCCGTCCGTCCCGATTTCGGCGCGAAGTTCGGCCATCTCGACACGCGCGAGCAGGTGAGCGCCTGCGTGAAGCTCGCGGAACGAAAGGGATTCGATTTCCTCGTTCTCGATCAGACGCGACCCGATATCGAGGTCCCCGTCGTGAGAGTCGTGGTTCCGGGATTGCGGCATTTCTACCGCCGCTTCGCGCCCGGCCGGCTCTACGACGTCCCCGTGAAGCTCGGGTTGCGGGAGCGGCCGCTTGCGGAGCACGAGCTCAATCCGCTTCACCCGCAGACCTGAGGACATCGCGGCTTGCGCGCTCCCGTAAGAAGGCGCGGGCAGGGGGCGGCGCCGGCTGCCTTGTTTGCGCGGCTTCCGGCGCACGTCCAGATCGAAGCGCAGCCGGACGGAAACAGCATTGCCCGGTTCGACGGGGATTGCGTGGGATTGGGAACGCTCAGCGCGCCCGCGGCGGAGCGGGCGCAGGACCTGCGTGAGGGCTTGCCGCTCGGCTCTTTCGTCTCGGCCGACCGCATCATCGACGCAGAGCTTCACCGATTGGTCCGGCGATTGGCCGGGCACGGCCTGATGGAGTACCGCCTCGCGCCTGCGCGCGGCGGCGACGATCAGGTGGTGATCGAGCCACAGATGCCGGGCTATTGGCCGCGAATGCCGCGGCTCGGCGATGCGGACGTTGTGGTCCTGTCGCGATTTGCCTATCTGCGCCGGCGCGGCGACGACCTGGTGCTGGAGTCCCCGCTCGCCGGCGCGTTGTTCAGGATCTGCGACCCGAAGATTGCGAGTGCGGTGGCTCTGCTGGCTGCACCGCAGCCGATCAGCCGGCTCCGCCGGCTCCGCCGGGATGGGTTGTTGGGGGCCGAGCTCCTCGCGCTTCTGGTCGATTGCCGAATCCTCTTCAAGCTCGCCCCCGCTCGCGACGGCGGCCTGCGGCCGGCCGAAGGTGACGACGATCTGGTGCTCTGGGATTTCCACGATCTCTTGTTCCACGCCCGCAGCACGCAAGGCCGGCACGCCAACCCGGCGGGCGGAGTCTATCCGTATGCCGGGGCTATCGCGCCGCTGCCGGCGGTGCGGCCGCGCTGGCCGGGAAGGAAAATCGATCTGCGCGGGCTCTCGGCCGCCGATGCAAGCGCGTCATGCGCCGCCGCGCAGCTCCTGCGGGCACGGCACTCGACCCGCGTCTTCGACGACCGGCGACCGATCACGCTCGCCGAGCTGGCGCGCTTTCTCGACGGCAGCGCGCGCGTGCAATCGAAATTTCGCAGCAGGCTCGACCTCGACAGCGACGGCGGTCCGGTGGTGGCGTACACCGCCAGGCCCTATCCCGCCGGAGGAAGCGGCTACGAGCTCGAGCTCTATCTCGCCGTAAATCGATGCGAGGGCCTCGCGCGCGGCTGCTATCATTACGACGCCGACGCCCACGCGCTGGTGCCGATCCGTGCTCGCCCGCATGAGCTCGAGGCACTGCTGAAGGAGGCCGAATTCGCAATGGGCGCGCCCGCCCCGCCGCAGATCCTGATCACGATCGCGGCGCGCTTCGGGCGCATTTCATGGAAGTACAGCTCGATAGCCTACGCGCTCGTCCTGAAGGATGTCGGCGTGCTGATGCAGACGTTCTACCTTCTGGCAACCGACATGGGGCTCGGCGCCTGTGCGATCGGCAGCACCAACATTGAGCTGTTCGCCCGGATCACGGGCATCGAGTTCCACGTCGAGGGCCCGGTCGGTGAATTCGCGATCGGTCGCGGTGCCGACGGCGAAGATCGTCATCGTCTGGCCGCCCCGCCGGAAAAGCGCAGGTGATTTTCGTCGGCGGAGACACCGGTCGCCAGTCCTTCGCTATCCGCAACGAAGAAGGGCCGCCCGCGCGGGGCAGCCCTTCCATTGTCGAGCCGTGGTCCGGCTGAAACCGTTAACACGCCGTGTTCAAGCGGCGGGGACCCCCCGAGAGGCAGAGATCCAGCTCACGGATGCCGGCGACCGCGGCGATTGACAATGAGACACTGGATCACCTCCTTTCTGTTGTTGACGACAGCGGCAATCTAGGGGCTTCCTGCTGATTTGGGAAGACCGGATCTCGAGTGGCGAAGCGGGACCGTCGCGAGGTATTCGCCGTCAGGATTCACAATCCTGCCGCATTTCCGCGCCGCGAGCCGGCAGACCGGCTAATCTGCTCCAGGAGGATCGACATGCGCCGACCAGCCCCTCGTCCTGCCCTTCGCATCGCGCTCGCCGCAGCCCTCGCCGCGCTCCTGCTGCCGCAGACCGGCACGGCGCAGCCGGCGCCGGACTACGCCGCCCTCGTTGCCGCGCCTGACCGCAGCGACGCCGACCGGCAGACCGACCAGCGCCGCGATCCGGTGAAGCTCCTGGCATTCACCGGCGCGCGGGCGGGCATGAAAGTGCTCGATATGGGGGCTGGCGCCGGCTACAGCACCGAGCTCATGGCGCGCGCCGTCGCCCCGGGCGGCGTCGTCTACGGCCAGAACTCCGCCGATCTCGCTCGCGCCAGGGAACGTTTCGACGCGCGGCTGCAGACGCCGGCGATGAAGAACGCCATCAGCCTGGTCCGCCCGTTCGACGATCCGCTGCCTGCCGATGTGGGCGGCCTCGATCTGATCACCTTCTTCTTCTTCTACCACGACACGACTTATATGCAGGTCGATCGCGCTGCAATGAACCGCAGGCTCTTCGCAGCGCTGAGGCCCGGCGGTCACCTGGTCGTGGCCGATCATTCGGCACGGGCAGGCGAGGGGGCCACGGTCGGCAAGACGCTGCACCGCATCGAGGAAAGCCTGCTGCGCGGCGAGGTCGAGGCGGCCGGGTTCAAGCTCGCGGCGGAGGGGGATTTCCTGCGGCACCCGGAGGACCCGCGCGATTTCCCGACCGTGCGTCGCACCGGACCGGTCGACGAATTCGTGCTGAAGTTCGTGAAGCCGAATTGATCAGTGCCGCCGCGCCTGGACGATGTAGCCGAAGATCGTCGTTTCGCCCAGCTGCTTGCAGGCCTCCAGCCGATGCAGTCCCTCGACCAGCACGAAACGCTGGCCGTCGCGCCTGACGAGGATCGGCGACTGCTGCCCGACCTGCAGCATGCTTTCGGCTATCGCGCGCGCCTTCTCGACATCGAGCGTCGCCCGCCGCTTGGCCGGCACATAGATGTCGGCGATGGCGAAGCTTTCACGCTTCATCATGGGTGCTGCTCGCCGCAACCACACCGCCGCCGGATTGTGCACAGTCCAGCCGGCCCCGCAACGACGCCCCGCGCTCTCGCCGGGCGCTGGCGTCGCCTTCCGCGGTCCCTATATGCAAGCCGGTTACCCCCGGGAGATCCCCAGTGCCGCAGCCGCTCATCGTCTCGATACCCCACCGCCTCGGCCGCGACGAGGCCGTTCGCAGGCTCAAGTCAGGCTTGGCCGCTGCGCGCAGCAACTACTCTGCGGTGCTTGCGATCCGTGAGGAGACCTGGACCGGAGATCGGCTCGCCTTCGACATCGGCGCCCTCGGCCAGACCGCAAGCGGCTTCATCGACGTAGCCGACGACCATGTCCGGCTGGAGGTGGTGCTGCCGTGGCTGCTCGGTGTGATCGCCGAGAAGCTCACGCCGCTCATCCGCAAGGAAGGCACCCTGCTGCTGGAGAAGAAGTGAGCCGGACCGGGACGAGAAGCCGCGCATGACGTAGAGAGAAGCGGGCGAGATCCGCTCCGGTCTCATCGTCTCCTCCGCCACAGCCGCAGCCAGACGCCGTGCCCCATCCCGCTGTCCTGCTGGCTGGCAGCCGCCTGGCGCGCATCGGCCCGGCGCTGCTCGGCGCGTTCTCCTTCGCCTGCGCCGACGTGCTCAGCAAGATGGTGCTCAGGGACGGCGCCGACCCGCTGACCACCGCGACCCTGCGCGGTGCCCTTGGGGTGCTGCTGATGCTGCCGTGGCTGCGGCTCGGGCGGCCCCCCGCGCCGCTCGAGGCACGCGCCCGCTGGATCGCGCGCGGCCTCGGTGCACTGTTCGCCGGCAACATCTTTCTGCTGTTCAACGCCTTCGCCGTCGTCGAGGTGCCGATCGCGATCCTGACCTATTTCGTCTATCCGCTGCTCACCGGGCTGGCCGCCGCCGCTACCGGCCTGGAGCGCCTGACCTGGCGCGGCGCTGCCGCGGCGCTCATCGCCTTTCTCGGCCTCGGCGTGATGCTCGGCGCCAATCCCACGGGGCTGGCCGCCATCGGCATTGCAGCGGCGCTCGCTGCCGCCTGCTGCCGGGTGGTGATGCTGCTGATCACGCGCGGCATGCTCGGCGGTGCCGATCCGATTCTGATCACCTGGCATTCGCTGGTGGCCTCGACCGTGGTTCTGGCGGCGGCGTCGCTGGCCATGCTCGATTGGCAAGCCCCGCAAACCCTGCGCGGCTGGGCGAGCCTGTGCGGGCTCAGCATCGCGGTAACCGGCGGCATGCTCGGCGTCTTCGCATCGACCGTACGGATCGGCCCGTTTCGCACTGCGTTGTTCATGAATCTCGAGCCGCTGCTCGCCACCATCGGCAGCGCACTGCTGCTCACCGAGGTGATCACCCTGCTGCAGGCGCTGGGCGGCGCTGTGATGATCGCCGCGCTGGTCTTGTTCCAGCTGCGCAAGTAGCGGCAGGCGGCGGGATCGCCGGCATGATCCGAGCGCGGCACGGATCGCGAGGCGAGCTTGCGAGCCGATCGAGGTGGTATGGCGATGCCGGCGAGCGCCCTGTCGGTCGCCCGAAGGCTGCCGGTGCTCTCTTGTCGTTTAACTTTCCGTTAACCACAGCGAGGCAGTTTCAATCTACCAGGAGGGCATCGATGAACGTCATCACGCTCGCCTCGCGCAAAGGTGGTGCCGGCAAGAGCACGCTCACCGCGCATCTCGCCGCCTGCGCCCACGCCGCCGGCCGCCGCTGTCTGGTGATCGATGCCGATCCGCAGGGGTCGGTGACGCTGTGGCACTCGCTCCGCGCCAGCGGCGAGCCGCCGCTGCAGAGCGCCGCGCGCGGCATCGATCGGGCGGTAGCTTTCGCCGCCATCGAATCCTACGAATGGGTCTTCATCGACACGGCGCCGACGATGTGGGTGGTCGTGCAGGAAGCGATCCGGGCGGCGACCCTGGTGGTGATCCCGGCCCGGCCCGGGTTCTTCGATCTCAACGCAGTGCGCGAGACGGTGGCGACCGCGCGCGAGCGCATCAAGCCGTACTGCGTGGTGCTCAACGCCGCGCCGGCCAAGCGCGACGAGAAGGAGGCGCCGGTGATGGCGCAGGCGCGCGCCTTCCTCGAGCGCCAGCAGATTCCGGTCTGGTCCGGGCAGATCAGCCAGCGCGCGGGCCTCGCGCTCACGCTGGCCGCTGGGCGGAGCGCCTGCGAGATCGAGCCGCATTCGGCTGCAGCTGCCGAGATCGCCGGGCTGTGGTCGGCGATCGAGCGCTCGGTTGCGGCGATCAACGCCGCCTACGAGGCGGCCGCTGCAGGGCGGGGCCGAGCGGCATAGGCGGGCCCTCAAGCTTGAGACCGAGAGCTGCCGCGAAGCGAGATTGCACAATCACACCCGCTCCACGAAGCTGTCTACCACCCGCTTCTGCCCGGCCTTGTCGAACTGGATGACGAGCTTGTTGCCGTCGATGGCGGTGATGTTGCCGTTGCCGAATTTTTGATGAAATACCCGTTCGCCGATCGTGAAGTCGGAAATCGTGCCGGTTGATTTGGCGACAAGCTCGCCTTCGATGGTGAGGGGTACGTGGCTGCGGCTTCTGCTCGTCGAGCCGCGCGCCGGGCGTGCTGCCTCTCGCCACGCAGCGGAACCGCGGCCGTAGTCATGATGGACGCGATCGTCGGCGTCCGTGCTGGCGGGTCCTTCGTCATCGAAGCCGCTGCCGCGCGCCTTGTTTCGCTGAGCACGCTGCCAGCCCGGGGTGGCGTAGCCCGAGGCGAAATGCGTCATCTCGTCGAATCGCGAGGCGCCGGCGTTGCCGTAGCCCGAGCCGAACCCGCCGCGCGATTCGGCGATTTCCACGTGGTCTTCCGGCAGCTCGTCGAGAAAGCGCGAGGGCACGTTGGAGGTCCACATGCCGTGCATGCGCCGGTTGCTGGCGAAATGGATGCGGACGCGGCGGCGGGCGCGCGTGAGCCCGACATGCGCCAGGCGCCGTTCCTCCTCGAGGCCGGCGCGACCCTGATCGTCGAGAGTGCGCTGATTGGGAAAGAGGCCTTCTTCCCAGCCTGGCAGAAACACCGTGTCGAACTCGAGGCCCTTGGCGGAGTGCAGGGTCATGATCGAGACGGCGTCGCCGCCTTCGTTCCGATCGGTGTCCATGACCAGCGAGATGTGCTCGAGAAAGCCGGCGAGATTCTCGAATTCCTCCATCGAGCGGATCAGCTCCTTCAGGTTCTCCAGCCGGCCGGCGGCGTCGGCGCTGCGGTCCTTTTGCCACATCTCGGTGTAGCCGGCCTCGTCGAGGACGATCTGGGCGAGCTCGGTGTGCGGACGCCTGTCTTTCTCGTCACGCCATCGGTCGATGGCGGCGATGAGCTCGCGCAGCGCCGCACGTGCCTTGGGCTTGATCTCCTCGGTGTCGATGACGGCGCGCGCCGCCTCGGTGAGGGGGACGCGACGTTTGCGCGCATGGTCGTGCAGAAGCTGCACGGTGGCCTCGCCCAGGCCGCGTCTCGGCACATTGATGATGCGCTCCAAGGCGAGGTCGTCGGCGCTGGAATGGACGACGCGCAGATAGGCGAGCGCATCGCGAATCTCCAGGCGCTCGTAGAAGCGCGGCCCGCCGATCACCCGATAGGGGAGGCCGAGCGTGACGAACCGATCTTCGAACTCGCGCATCTGGAACGACGCGCGCACCAGGATGGCGATCTCGTCGAGCGGATGCGAGCGCCCGGAGCCGTCGTCGCGCTGCAGCTGCTCGATCTCCTCGCCGATCGCGCGCGCCTCCTCCTCCGAATCCCAGCAGGAGGTCACCCGAACCTTCTCTCCCGGCTCGTCCTCGGTGCGCAGCGTCTTTCCCAGCCGGCCGGCATTGTGCGCGATCAGGTGCGAAGCGGCAGCGAGGATGTGCCCGGTCGAGCGATAATTGCGCTCGAGGCGGATGATCCTCGCCCCCGGGAAGTCGTGCTCGAAACGCAGGATATTGTCGACCTCGGCGCCGCGCCAGCCGTAGATCGACTGATCGTCATCGCCCACGCAGCAGATGTTCTTCAGGGCAGGATCGCGGCCGACTCCGACATGTGACGATCCGGCCTGATGAGCGGGCCGAGGACCGGGACCCGGCCGGGATGGCGCGGTGGAGAGCTCCGTTTCACCGCCATCGGCGGCCTCGCCGGACGCGGAAAGGCGGTCACCGGAGGTCGGAGCCTGATGCCCGGCCGGTGCCGACGAGGTGATCAGGTGTTGGCCGAGCAGGCGCAGCCACAGATACTGCGCCACGTTGGTGTCTTGATACTCGTCGACCAGGATGAACTTGAAGCGGGCCTGATACTCGCGCAGCACCTCGGGCTGCTCGCGGAACAGGCGGATGCATTCGAGCAGCAGGTCGCCGAAGTCGGCGGCGTTGAGCACCTTGAGCCGCTCCTGATAGGCGGCATAGAGCTTGCGCCCCTTACTGCCGGCGAAGCTCGCCGCCTCGCCAGCAGGAACCTGGTCCGGCGTGAGGCCGCGGTTCTTCCAGCCGTCGAGCAGGCCGGCGAGCACCCGCGCCGGCCAACGCTTCTCGTCGATGTTCTCGGCCTCGAGCAACTGCTTGAGCAGCCGGATCTGATCGTCGGTATCGAGGATGGTGAAATCCGGCTTGCGGCCGATCAGCTCGGCATGCCGGCGCAGGATCTTCACTCCGATCGAATGAAAGGTTCCGAGCCAAGGCATGCCCTCGACGACGCCGCCCACCATGAGGCCGACACGTGCCTTCATCTCGCGTGCGGCCTTGTTGGTGAAGGTCACCGCCAGAATCTCGCTGGGCCAGGCGCGGCGGGTAGCGAGGATGTGGGCGATCCGGGTGGTGAGAACGCGGGTCTTTCCGGTGCCGGCGCCGGCGAGAACCAGCACCGGCCCGTCGAGGGTGACGACCGCTTCGCGCTGCTCCGGGTTGAGGTCATCGAGGTAGGGTGCGCCCATCGCGGCGCGTGCCCGCGCGCCGATGCCGGCCGGCTGCGCTGCCGGTGCCGTATGAACGTCCTGACGCAAGGAGCTTCCCGGCTTGGCCATTCCTGGCTCCATCACAGGCCGACGAATCGGCCCCCGTTGCTTGCGGCGAATCTCAAGCCAAAGATGGCATCGGCGCAAGCCGATGGCGAGGGGAGGCTGGCATCGCAGGGCGGGCAAACGCGCGTGAAGGCGTGGCGGGCAAGCCGGCGCGCGGTTGCCTACCGGTGGGCGCGAGAGTGCATGGCCGGCGCGCCGGCGCGCTTGCCGCGCGCGCTCGACTCGTCCTGTCTCTTTCCCGGCATTGCGACGTGCCGGCCGACTGCTTCCGGGCGCGGCAGATTCGCATGCGATGCCCGCATTCGCGCGAGGGAGTGGGCGATCTCGGCGGGGAAGGGAACGGTCTTCGTCGCGGTCATGTCGACGTGCAGCGACATGTTCTCGGAGGTGGCGGACACCCAGCCCTGCTCGGCATGGAACAGCTGCTCGAAATAGTGCATGCGCTTGGCGTCGAAGTCGAGCAGCTGAAAGGTCACCCGCACCGGATCGCCGGCATGCAGCTCGCGCAGGTAGCGCACGTGCACCTCGGCGGTGAAGCAGGAATGCCGGCGCGTCCTGACATAGTCGACCCCGCAGCCGAGCAGCTCGAAGGCCTCGTCGACCGCGCGATCGAACAGCACGTTGTAATAGGCCATGTTGAGGTGGCCGTTGTAGTCGATCCAGGTGGGCTCGACCCCCATTACCGAGGAGACGAATGGGGCGAAGAATACCGGTTCGAGGGGGCGGCGCTCCAGCATGAGGGAAGCTTACACCTCGTTGACAGCGCCGTCATGTTGCAATTCGCTCTTGCGAAAACCGGAGCTTGAGCCCACCTGCGGTTGCTGTTGAACTGGCGGCGCTGACCGGGCCGGACAAGCAAGATTCGAGATCATGGGCGAGATGCGGACGTGTCCGACATGGCTTCGGGGATGAACCTGGGCTGGTTGCCGGCCGTGTTCGTCCGGACCTCGGAGCGGCTGGCCGCCCAGCTCGGCGAGCTCGCCGGCGGCACCACCGTGTGGCTGGCGGTGACCGGGCTCAGCCGCTCGGGCAAGACGGTGTTCATTACCAGCCTGATCCACAACATTCTGAGCTCGGTGCACAATCCCAACCGCATGCCGCTGCTCGATGTGGTCGCCGAAGGCCGGCTGCGTGCCGCCACCATCGAGGCCGGCTCGGGGCGCCGCTTGCCGCCGTTTCCCTATGCCGACAATATCGACACGCTGGCCGGCCGTGTCCCGGACTGGCCGAGGCGTACCACCGATGTGAGCGAGATCGGGATCGAGGTGCGATTTACCCCGGCCAACGCGGTCGGCAAGCTGCTGCGCGAGCTCGCGGGAAGCCCGGCGAGCCTGACGCTCCGCATCGTCGACTATCCCGGCGAATGGCTGCTCGATCTGCCGCTGCTCAGCTGCAGTTACTCGGAGTGGTCGCGGGCGACGCTGCGGGCGTTTCGCAGCGGGGTCCGCGCCGAGATCGGCCGCGATTTTCTCGCCTTCGCAGGCCAGCACCGGCCGCACGAGAACGCCAGCGACGAGGTGGCCAGGCGGGCACACGACCTTTACCGCGCCTGCCTCTTCAAGGCACGCGATGAGCACGGGCTGAGCCTGCTGCAGCCGGGGCGCTTCTTGTGCCCCGGCAGCCTCGGCGAGGTGCCGTATCTCTGGTTCGCGCCGCTGGAGGCGGACGGCGGTCTCGACATGGCGGCGCCTTTCACCCTCGGCGCGCTCATGGCGGAGCGCTTCGAGACCTACAAGCGCCAGGTGGTGACTCGCTTCTATGAGGACCACTTTCGGCACTATTCGCGGCAGGTCGTGCTGGTCGACGTGCTGCGTGCGCTGCTGGCGGGACGCGACGCTTTCGACGACACCCGGCTGGCGATCGATGCCATCCTCGACAGCTTCCGTTACGGTCACGGCGGTGTGCTGGCAAAGCTGTTGTTCGGTTCGCGTATCGACAAGGTGCTCTTCGCCGCGACCAAGGCCGATCACGTCCCCGATATCCAACGCGATCATCTCGCCGCGCTGCTGCGGAACATGGCGGCGTTCCCCGCCCTCGACGTGAAAAGCAGCAATGCGCAGCTCGAGGTGACCGCCCTCGCCTCGGTCATCTCGACCGCGGAAGACAGCCAGGAGATCGAGGGGCAGCAGGTGCAGGTGGTGGTCGGCCGCCCGGTCGGAGCGCAAAGACAATCGAAATTCTTCGTGGGCAATGTGCCGATCCGGCCGCCGCGCGCCGATGCCTGGGGCAAGCCGTTCCTCAATGTGCCGGTATTCGAGCCGCCGGCCATCGATCCGTCGCCGGTCGAGGGCATTCCCCACATCAATCTCGACCTCGCGCTTGAATTTCTGCTCGGAGACCGCCTGCGATGAGCCGACCGGCAGAAGCCGATATCCCTCCGAGGCCCCGCGTCACCGAAGTGGAATCGCCCGATCCGTCGGTGCGGCGGCAGCCGCTTTCGCCGCGGGTGACCACGACCGATGAGGTGGCGCCGATCTCGCCGAGCAAGCCGGCGGTGATCGGCCTCCCGGTCCAGGAGCCGCCGCGTCGCGACCGCGTCACCCGGCTGGGTTTTGCCGGCCTGGCTGTGTTCTGCGTGGGGTGGCTCGGGCTCGATGCGATCGACTGGGTTGCGGCATTGTTTTCCCGCAGTGCCGGCCTCGGGATGCTCGCCGCGACCGCGGTGACCGCGGGAGTGGCCGGCGCCGGTATCCTGACCGCGCGCGAGCTGCGCTCGCTGCTGCGGCTCCGGAGTGTCGAGGCAATTCACCGGCAATTCGCCGAGCATCGGCTGCCGCCGACGCAGGCGCGGGCGGCGATCACCGGGGCGCTGGCGGTGGTACCGCGCGAGCGCGAGACCGAGGCGGCGATCGAGGCATTCCAGCGGCAAGTGCAGCTGCACCATACTGCCGCGCAGCAGGCGGAGCTGCTGTCGCGAACGGTCATGCAGCCGCTCGATCGGCGGGCCGAGGCGCACATTCGCACCGCAGTGCTCCGCGCCTTCGGCATAACCGCGATCAGCCCGACCGCATTGACCGATGCCGCCTTCTTTCTTGCCTGCGGCGTACGCATGGTGCGCGGGGTCGCGGCCGCCTATGGCCACCGGCCGACCGCGGCCGCCACCGTCCATCTGCTGCGGCGCCTGCTGGTGGAAGCAGGCAAGCTCGGCGCCGTCGACATCGCCAGCGCCTCGCTGGTGCAGCATCTCGGCGGCGCCGTGACCGAGCGGCTCGCGAGCAGCGCCGCCGAGGCCCTCTATGCATCCTATCGCATGGCCCGTCTCGGCATCATCGTCATGGAGCTTTGCCGGCCGATTCCGTTCCGGCGTGAAGAGGTGCCGAGCGTCGGCTCGCTCGTCGGCAACGCTCTCAGGCGCCGCACCGAGCCAAACGCGCTCTCATAGACTGGCCGAAATCGACTGCCGTGCATTGTCGGCCGGGCGCTTGCATGAGCGACCTTGCCGACCCCTGCACGATCGGCGCGTGATGGCGGGCGAGGGCGCAGCTATCGGCGCACGGGCGCGTTTGCCCACTCCGGGGCAGCACGATAGATTGGGCGGCCATGGCACTGGCAGACCGCATCTCAGCTCCGATCACCGACCGTGATCCCGCGGCCGTCCAGGCAGTCATTGCTGAGCTGGCGGCGAGCTTCGGCAATCGTCTGGTCACTTCGCAGGCGGTGCGCGAGCAGCATGGCAACACCACGACCTGGATCGCCAATCAGCCACCGGATGCCGTCGTGTTTCCGCAGACGAGCAGCGACGTGCAGCAGGTCGTCCGCATCTGCGCCAGGGGCCGCGTGCCGGTGATACCTTTCGGCACCGGCACCTCGCTCGAGGGCCACATCAATGCACCCCTTGGTGGCGTATCGATCGATTTTCGCGACATGAACCGAGTGCTCGCGGTGAACTCGCAGGATCTCGACTGCGTTGTCGAGCCCGGCATCACCCGCAAGCAGCTCAACGAGCACCTGCGCGATCAGGGCCTCTTCTTCCCGCTCGATCCCGGCGCCGATGCCTCGCTCGGCGGCATGGCGGCGACGCGCTGCTCGGGCACCAATGCCGTGCGCTACGGCACGATGAAAGACAGCGTCCTGGCGCTCAAGGTGGTCATGGCCAATGGCGAGCTGATGAGCACGGGGCGTCGCGCCAAGAAGTCCTCCGCCGGCTACGACCTCACGCGCCTGATCGTCGGCTCGGAAGGAACGCTCGGCGTCATCACCGAGCTGACGCTCAAGCTGTACGGCATTCCGGAGGCGATCTCGGGCGGTGCGTGCCCGTTCCCGTCGGTGGATGCCGCCTGCAATGCGGCGATCAGCGCAATCCAGTCCGGCATACCCGTGGCGCGAATCGAGCTGCTCGATGCACTGCAGGTGAAGGCGACGAACCTCTACTCCAGGCTTTCGTTGCCGGAGGTGCCGATGCTGTTCGTCGAGTTTCACGGCTCGCCGGCTGGAGTTGCCGAGCAGTCGGAGCGCTTCGGCGAGATCGCGCGTGAGCTCGGAGGCGGCCCTTTCGAATGGGCGACCAGGCCCGAGGACCGCACCAGGTTATGGCAGGCGCGGCACGATGCCTATTGGGCGGGCAAGGCGCTGCGTCCCGGCGCGCAGGCGCTGGCGACCGACGTGTGTGTGCCGATCTCGCGGCTCGCCGAGTGCGTCGCCGGAACCCAGCGCGACATTGCCGAGAGCGGGCTGGTGGCGCCGATCCTCGGCCACGTCGGCGACGGCAATTTCCATCTCAGCCTCCTGGTCGATCCGGCCGATCCGGCCGAGGTCGCGGCGACCAACGAGCTCTGCGAGCGGCTGGTCGAGCGCGCGCTCGCGATGGACGGCACCTGCACCGGCGAGCACGGCGTGGGTCAGGGCAAGATGAAATACCTCAAGGGCGAGCTTGGGACGCCGGCGCTTGCCGCCATGGCGGCGATCAAGCGCGCGCTCGACCCGGATGGCATCATGAACCCGGGCAAGATTGTCGCCGCCGCATGACGCGCGCAAGGCTTGCCCGGCGGCCGACCGGCGGAGGCCGGGCGGCGATGGCGTTAACCGTCAGAAGGCGGGTTCCCGAGCCCGGACATAGATTTGCCGTCAAATCCGCCCAATCCTGCTAAGCCGCTCCGGGGCCCTGGGGGAGCGCAAAGGTTGCACACTGCGGACAGCCGTGTGGACCTTGGCAGTCCCGAGAAGGGGACGTTCATCGTCCGTGTCGCGTTCAGGCTGCTGGCGGCAGGCGGTTACGAGAGACGGCGCGCGGCGTCCGCCGTGGCGCACCTCGTCTAGAGCCTGCTAAAGAGGACGGCGTGCAGACGACGTTGCTCGGAATAGCGATCGCGATCATTCTGGCGCTGGTCTCGGCGCTGGTCGGACCGCTGCTGATCGACTGGGGCAGCTATCGCGCCGAGTTCGAGCAGCATGCCCGCCGCCTGACCGGGCTCGACGTCCGCATCAGCGGAGCGATCGATGCCCGACTGCTGCCCACGCCCACTCTGGTGCTGCAGGGGATCGAGTTCGGCAATGCACAGGAGAAGATCAGCGCGCGGGCCTTGCGGGTGGAATTCTCGCTCGGCGCACTCGCACGCGGCGAATGGCGCATCAGCGACGCGCAGCTCGAAGGGCCGCAGCTCGCCGCCGGTCTGGATGTGTCCGGGCAGCTGACCTGGCCGGTCCCCGGCATCGGCTTCGACCCGGAGAGCGTCGCGATCGAGCGGCTGACGGTGCGGGATGCACGCGCCACGCTCAGCGATGCAAGGAGCGGCGGTCGCGTGGTGCTCGACAAGCTCGAGTTCACCGGCGATCTGCGTTCACTGGCGGGGCCCATCAAAGGTGCCGGGTCCTTCATCCTTGGCGGCCGGCACTACCCTTATCGCGTGACAACGAGCCGGATTGCCAAGGACGGTCCGGTCCGGGTCCGCCTCGCACTCGATCCGATCGAGCCGCTCGAGCGTCCAATGACCGCCGAGGCGGATGTCTCCATCTGGATCGATCAGGGCCGGCCTCACTACGAAGGGACGTTGCAGCTCGCCCGCCTGGTCGGACGCGCGCCGGCAGGCGGCAATGCGTTGATCACCGAGCCATGGCGGCTGAGCAGCCGCATTTCCGGGGACAGCAGGACGGCGGCGGCCGAGCAGATAGACTTCCAGTACGGGCCCGACGAGCGAGCGCTCAAGCTTCGTGGCAGCGCGAAACTGACCTTCGAGAGGAAGCCCGATCTGCTGGCCGCGCTCTCTTCGCCGCAAATTGATCTCGATCGGCTCTTGGCCCTCCCTGAGCCGGTACGCCGCCGGCCGCTTCTCGCTCTCAAGAAGCTCGCAGAATCCTTCACGGCGACGGTGCAGCTGCCGTTCCCCGCCACTCTGAGCCTCGGGATCGATACTCTGGCGCTCGGGGGCGCTGCGCTGCAGCGGGTGGGCGCGCTGATCCGCGCTGACGGCGCAAAGCTGGACGTCAGCTCATTGGAGTTTCGCGCCCCGGGCGCGACCCAGGTCAATCTGAAGGGGCAGTTGGCACCGACCACAGCCGGCCTGCAATTCATCGGCTCGAGCCGGATCGAGGCGGGCGATCCCCGCGCATTGCTGGCTTGGCTGACCGATCGCAGTGACGCGCCGTCGGGAATTGCCGCCGGCGCGATGCGGCTGACGGGTGACGTCAGCGTCGGCAATGATGGCTTCAAGATCGATTCGCTCAATTTCGAGCTGGATCGAGTGACCGTGGCGGGACGCTTGAGTTATGCATGGGCCGCCGCGGATCGGCCGGCGCGGATCGGGGTCGAGCTGACGGTGCCCGAGATCGACCTCGACCGCCTCAGCACGGTTTCCGGCGCCTTGCTCGGCGATGCTGGCCTGGCGTGGCCGCGCGAAGGTGCGCTTGCAGTCAAGATCGGGCGTGCGACGATCGCCGGCGTCGAAGCCAGGCAAGTCGATGTGAAAGCGCGAATAGACGCAAAGGGCCTGGAGATCGACCGGTGCGCGATCGATGATTTCGGCGGCGCCAAGCTGGCGATCCAGGGCCGAATCGATACCGGGGCGCAAGCTCCGCGCGGCACGCTCACCCTGGACCTCGACGCCCATGCTGCTGACGGAATGATCGCATTGGCGACGAAACTCGCACCGCGGCTTGCCGACCCGCTCCGCCGTAGTGCCGGTCGGATGGTTCCGGCCTCGCTGCATGCGGCCCTGAAGATCGATCCGGGCATCGGCAGCACCGATGCGACAGCCACATACAGGATCTACGGAAATGCCGGCGGGCTCCGCGTCGCCCTCGATGGCAGCGTCAATGCCGCGAGGGATGCTTTCAGGATCGACAACCTGGCGGCGCTCCGCTCGGCCAAGGTCAATCTCGATGGCCGGATCGAAGCCGACGACACTACCGCGCTGCTCGATCTCCTGCAGGTCGACCGTGTGGTCGCGCTTGAGAAGCGCCCTGGCCGGCTGGCCGTCGCCGCGCGAGGGCCGCTCGATGGCGGGCTCGCAGTCCAGGCGCAATTCGCGGCGGGTGCGTTCAACCTGTCCACCAGCGGATCGGTCCGCCTCGCTGACAGCGCGGGTGAAAATGCGAGCTTGAAAGCCAACCTCGCCGTCAAGGTCGACAATGCACCTATCCGGTCTCCCCATCTAGGAGGCTCCAGCGACGTGGTGCTGCTACCCACCTCGGGAACCGCCCGCGTGGCTCTTGAGAGCGGCAAGCTGCGGTTGACCGAGGTGAGGGGCATGGTGGCCGGAACGGCGATAGGCGGGCGGCTGACGCTCGGCATGCAGCAGCCGATCTCCGTCGAGGGCGACCTCGAGCTGAGTGCGCTCGATCTTGCGGCGGTCGTCGGCACGGCGATGGGAATGCCGACCGGACGTCCGGATCGGGAAGCCGGATGGCCAAGCGAGCCGTTCGAGCCGGTGCCGCTCAAGCTCTCCGGCGAGGTCAGGCTCAAGGCGGCGCGTGTCGTGCTGAGCCCGAAGCTGGCGGCGCGCGACGTCACAGGCGTGCTTCGCTTCGCCGAGGGCGAGCTGGCATGGCAAGCGATCGACGGCGTGCTCGCAGGCGGTCGCATTACCGGCGAGCTCGTGCTGCTCCGACGCGCCGAAGAGGCGGCGGCGCGCGGCCGAGTCCATCTTGCCGGCGCCAACAGCGCCGAGCTGGCTCCTGGCGAGGCGCCGGTCTCTGGCCGGCTTACGCTCGAGCTGACCGCCGAAGGGACCGGCATGAGCCCGGTGGCCGTCATCGGCTCGCTCAATGGCGGCGGGACCTTCACCCTCGAGAACGGACGGCTGGCGCGGCTCGATCCAGCGGCTTTTGGCGCGGTCACCCGCGCCGTGGATCAAGGGCTTCCGATCGATCCCGAGCGCGTCCGCGAGCGGATGGAAACCGCGCTCGCCGCAGCGCCGCTCGCGCTCGCGCGCGCGGACGGGGCGATCAGCATCAATTCGGGGCAAGCCACCCTGACGAATACGACGGTGCAGGCGAAAGGTGCCGACCTGGGCCTGGCCGGGATCGTAGACCTGCGCGAAGGCACGCTCGACGCACGGCTGACGCTGCAGGGAACGCCTGCCGGCTTCCGCTCCGGCGCAGCCCCGCAGGTGGTGATTGCGCTCAAGGGTCCGATCAGCGCGCCCAAGCGCACCGTCGATGTTGCCGCGCTCGCAAGCTGGCTTGCCCTGCGCGCGGTCGAGCAGCAGTCGAGCAAGCTCGATGTGCTCGAAGGCCGCCAACCTCCGGCGCCGGTTGCGGCGGCTCAGCCCAATGTCGCTGGCGCGCCGGTTGAAGGCCCCGAGCTCACGACGCCGCACACGGGGCCGGCTGGCGCGTCGACAGGCTCGCGAGCGCCGCACGCCGGGTCGAGCACGGCGCGGCCGTTCTCGTCCCAGCCGCGTTCGGCGGCGATCCCGAGCCCGCCGAAAGCGAGGTCGCCGGCGGCAGAGCAGGCCCAACCTCTCGACATCCGCCCGGCGATGCCTGTCCGTCCGCTGCGGCCGCAGAACGGAGCATCCCAAACGGCGGGTCAGCCAGCAGGCCAGGCCTCCCGGCCACCTCCGGTTCCGCCGCGGCCGCGATCCTTATCGGAGTTCCTGTTCGGACGCTAAGCGAGCTGACGTGCAGGGCCCGGCGCGCCGCAACGAGCTATGCCGAGGCTGCCCGCGGGGTCTCGACCTGGCGCGCGTGGTCCTCGGCATGAAGCTTGCGATAATGCTCGAGGACGAATAGGCGGATCGACGACGACAAGTTGCCCTGTCGCCGCTCGGAATCGATTCTTGCGACCAGGTCGGAAAGCGTCATGTCGCGCACGGCGGCAATTTCCTTGAGGCCTTTCCAGAACGCGTCCTCGAGGCTGACACTGGTCTTATGACCTGCGATCACAATCGAGCGCTTGACCACCGGGGACTTCATTGCTCGTCGCCCTTCTCGATCAGGTGTCGGTCGAGGCGGCGACGCTCCTCAGCGGCTCGACTCCTGTCCAGCTCGCGCTCGGTCTTGCTACGGCCGTGCCGCGCCCGATTGGCGGCCGCCTTGCGCTGAGCGACCTGCCGATCCCTGGACTTGCGCGCCTGACGAAGGTTGATGACGTCGCCCATTCCTGCCAACCAGAACGGTCTGTGATGCAGGTTACAGTCGTTTTGCTTCCTTGCGAAATGCGCCGAGAGCGTGGCGGATACGTGATGGTGCAGCCGACAAGCCTCAAGTCGGTAAGAACGCACCTCCGCCGTCCACAGCAGCGCGAGTCCCATCGAAGCATCGACCGCCGACCGGCCGGTCTCGGTTCTATTTCACAGCTCTCTAAGAGAAGGATACGTCGGATTGCAAAATTGTCCGACAATTCGACGGAGCACCCGTCAATCCGGACCCTCATCAGCGGATGGCTTTCCGCCAGCGAGCGCTGAGGAGCGAGGCGCTCGGTGCTCTATTCGCGATGGCTATTGCTGCTTCATTTCTTGCGAAAGCGGTCGAGCCGCACCACCTCGCCTCCGCTCGCGGGCTGTTCGGGCGGCGTCGCACTGGCTTCCGGCTCGGGATTGGCCGGCGCCGGCGCCACCACGAGGGAAGCCGGAGATCGCCTCTGCTCCGCCGGCCGCGGCGCCGTGCTGCCGGCCCGCTTGTCGTCCGAGAGCTCATCGGAAGCTTTACCGATGTCCTCGAACTGCAGACCGAACTGCACCGAGGGATCGAAGAATCCCCTGATTGCCGAGAACGGCACCGCCACTCGCTCGGGGACGCCGCCGAACGACAGGCCGACCTCGAAACCGTCATCCGTCACCGTGAGGTCCCAGAACTGGTGCTGGAGCACGACGGTCATTTCCTCGGGGTATTGCGCGAGCATTCGCGACGACAGCCGCACCCCCTCGGCCCGCGTGTCGAATGAAATGTAGAAGTGATGCTCGCCGGGCAGCCCGTGCTTGGCAGCATCGCCGACGACCGTTCGCACGAGCCCGCGCAATGCCTCCTGCGCCAACAGGTCGTACCGGATGTGATCAACTGCCATTGTCGGTCTTGCCAAGGCGACTCAGCAGCGAATGCTACCGCTGCGCATGCCGCCGACGCCAGCCCCGCAGCTCGAAACCTGCGAAGTGGAGGCTTCTGTTGCCAGGTGCCTCCGAACCCCGCCGGACGGAGCTTAACCCGTCAGGACTTCAGATCGGCTTTCCAAACCGCATTACGCGGCCCGGGCAACCGGAGCATAGTTGTCGTTGGCAACTATGAAGTCGGCCCGATAACGGCGGAACCATGCCGGGCAAAAGCGCGTCCTTTACGCCCTCGTCGATCCTGTTTCGCCCCCGTAAGCGGAGGACAGACGACCGAGGACCGAGGACGGAAGCTTGCCTATCCGTCGTCTGTCTTCTGTCCTCTGTCCTCCGAAATGGTGGAGGCGCCGGGTACTGCCCCCGGGTCCGATAGGTTTATTGCGACGGCCGTTTATCGCCATAGCCGGCTTGCGCCGGCTCTGCTGATATAGGCGGTAAAGCCGCCGAGAAAAAGAGGCATGTAAAATGCCGGTGCAGGGGGACGGATGGCAGCCCAGCCGACTTAAATTTGTCGCACTTGCTTCCCGCCGCCCATCGGGATGTGGTACCGATGACGCCGCACCTACGGGACGCAAGCTCCCGGGGTGCGCCATTTCTGCGGGGCGTCCAGGGAGGGAACATGTCCGAAGGCGTATCGCCGTCTCCGGGAGGAGCACGGCCGAGCTTGTTCAGTCGCAGCCATGGTGTGCTGGGCGGGACGATCGTTGCGGTCATTGCGCTCGCGCTGCTGATCTACGCCTTCTACACCCCGAATACCACGATCCCGCGTTTCATGGCGGGCGCGCTGCTCCTGGTCGGGATTGCGGTCGCGGTCGGGGCCCTGCCGGTGCCGGGGCCACGCGACTTCTACGGCGGGATAGCGCTGATCGATCTCACGACACTGGCCTTGATCGCTGCAGCAGATCTGCCGGGCCAGCGCGGCTTTGCGTTCGGTCCCGGCACCGCGCCGCGGCTGTTCTCGCTGGTCCTTGCTGCGCTCGGTGCCGCGGTCGCGGTCGGCGGCGTCTTCACCGAGGGGCCGCCGATCGAGAAGTACAAGATCCGCGGCCCGGCGCTGGTCGTGATCTCGATCCTCAGTTTCGCCGCCATGATCCGTCCGCTGGGATTGATCATTGCCACCTTCGTGACATTCATGATCTCGATCCTCGGTTCGACCGAGATGCGCTGGGTCGAAAGCGTGATCGGCGCAGCGGCCATGACGGCCTTCTGCTGGTTGCTGTTCGTCATCCTGCTCAATCTGCCGTTTCAGCTCTGGCCGCGCTTCTACTGATCGGGTGGCTCTATGACCGAACTGCTCTCCAACCTCTGGATGGGTTTTCACGTCGCGGCCAACCCTTACAATGTCTTGTTCTGCCTGCTCGGCGCGCTGGTCGGAACGCTGGTGGGGGTGCTGCCCGGCATCGGCACGGTGGCGACGATCGCCATGCTGCTGCCGATCACATTCGGCCTGCCGCCGGTGGGCGCCCTCATCATGCTGGCCGGCATCTACTACGGGGCCCAGTACGGCGGCTCCACCACATCGGTCCTGGTCAACATCCCCGGCGAGGCGACCTCGGTCATCACTTGCCTCGACGGGCATCAGATGGCGCGGCAGGGCCGCGCCGGTCCCGCACTTTCGATCGCCGCCATCGGCTCGTTCTTCGCCGGTTGCGTGTCCACGGTGCTGGTCGCCGCGCTGGGCGCGCCGCTGACCAGCATCGCGCTGCTGTTCGGGCCGGCCGAGTATTTCTCGCTGATGTGCCTGGGCCTGATCTTCGCGGTGGTGCTGGCGAAGGGCTCGGTGCTCAAGGCCGTCGCCATGGTGATCACCGGCCTGCTCCTGTCGATGGTGGGCTCCGATCTGGAGACCGGCGCCGGGCGCATGACCTTCGATATCGCCGAGCTGTCCGATGGGATCGGCTTCCCCAACATCGCGATGGGGTTGTTCGGCTTTGCGGAGATCATCCGCAATCTCGAGCTGCCGGCCGAAAGCCGGGACATCGTGAAGACCAAGATCACCGGCCTGATGCCGACACGCAAGGACCTCCTCGATTCGGCGGGTGCGATCGCGCGCGGCACGGCGCTCGGCTCGATGGTCGGCATCCTGCCGGGAGGCGGCGCGGTCATCGCCTCGTTCGCCGCCTACACGTTCGAGAAGAAGATGGCCAAGGATCCCTCCCGCTTCGGCAACGGCGCCATCGAGGGCGTGGCCGCCCCGGAAAGCGCCAACAATGCCGCCGCGCAAACCTCGTTCATTCCACTGCTTACGCTCGGCATCCCGCCGAACGCGGTGATGGCGCTCATGGTCGGCGCCATGACCATCCACGGCATCGTGCCCGGCCCGCAGGTCATGACCAAGCAGCCCGAGCTGTTCTGGGGGATGATCGCCTCCATGTGGCTCGGCAACCTGATGCTGGTAGTCATAAATCTGCCGCTGGTCGGCGTCTGGGTCTCGCTGCTGCGCGTTCCCTACCGGCTGCTCTATCCGTCGATCATCGTGTTCTGCTGCATCGGCATCTATTCGATCAACAACTCGCCGACCGACGTGGTGATCTCCGCCCTGTTCGGGGTGATCGGCTTCTGGCTGGTCAAGCATGATTTTGAGCCGGCGCCGTTGACGCTCGGTTTCGTGCTGGGGCCGTTGATGGAGGAGAACCTGCGCCGCGCCATGCTGATCGCTCGCGGCGACGCGACGGTGTTCTTCACGCGGCCGATCTCGGGTGCCCTGCTGAGCCTGGCGATCATTCTGCTGGTGGTGGCGGCGCTGCCGAAGATGCGCCGCCGGCGCGACGAGGTGTTCGTGGAATAGGGCGTCCCCGCTCGCCGTTTCCGGGTCACCCGCATCGAGGCACCGCGCCTCCCGCGGTAACGGCCGGAAACGGCCAGGCGGCCACACGCATCCGGGCTCAGCAAGCCCTCGGTCCGCAACCGAGCGCAGGCCCGGATTCCGCCGAGCTCGGTGGATGCTGTGGCCGTATCCGGAGTTGCGTTCTCAGCTTCGCGTGGACAAGTTCGTGGCTGGGCAGTGAGGGCGGTAGACTTCCTCCTGCCGACTCGGCTCATGCTGGGCCGGGCTTTGCCGGCCCGAGGATCGCCCATGCGCCAATACCATGAATTGCTGGAGCGCATTGTCGCCGACGGCGCGGAGAAGCAGGATCGCACCGGAACCGGCACGCTGTCGGTGTTCGGTCATCAGATGCGCTTCGATCTCGAGCAAGGCTTCCCGCTCACGACCACCAAGAAGCTGCACCTCAGGTCGATCGTGCACGAGCTGCTCTGGTTCCTCGTCGGCGATACCAACATCAAGTACCTCCACGACCATGGGGTGAGCATCTGGGACGAGTGGGCCGACGAGCGGGGGGAGCTCGGCCCGATCTACGGCCGGCAATGGCGGTCGTGGCCCACCCCCGATGGCCGGACGATAGACCAGATCAGTGATGTGCTATCGGCAATCCGCCGCGATCCCGATTCGCGTCGCCTGATCGTCAGTGCCTGGAATCCGGCCGAGCTGGACAAGATGGTGCTGCCTCCATGCCATTGCCTTTTCCAGTTCTACGTCGCGAACCGGCGGCTCTCATGCCAGCTCTATCAGCGGTCGGCCGACGTGTTCCTGGGCCTCCCCTTCAACATCGCATCCTATGCGCTGCTCACGCTCATGGTGGCGCAGGTGACCGGGCTCGGGGCGGGCGACTTCGTCCACACGCTGGGCGATGCGCATCTCTACCTCACCCACCTGCAGCAGGCGCGGCTGCAGCTCTCGCGGCCGCCACGGCCGTTGCCGCGAATGATCCTCAATCCGGCGGTGAAGGACCTGTTCGCCTTCCGCTACCAGGACTTCAGCCTGCACGGATACGATCCGCACCCGCACATCAAGGCCGAGGTCGCGGTGTGAGCGGCCCGCCGTCGCGGATTGCGACTGCCATCATCGTCGCGGTGTCGGAGAACGGGGTGATCGGCACGGCCGGTCGGCTGCCCTGGCGGCTGAAATCGGAGATGCAGCATTTCCGGCGCGAGACCATGGGCAAGCCGGTCGTCATGGGGCGCAGGACATACCTGTCCATCGGCAGGCCGCTCGCCGGTCGTACCAACATCGTCGTGAGCCGCGATCGGGAGTTCGCCGCCCCCGGCGTGCTCGTCGCCGCCAGCCTGCACGCGGCCATGACGGCCGCGCGGGGGGATGCGCTGCGCCGCGGGGCCGCCGATATCGCGGTCATCGGCGGCGCAGAGATCTATGCGCAGACGCTTGCTCTTGCCGATCGGCTGGTGATCACCCGCGTGCACCTGCAGGCGAGTGGCGACACGCAGCTTCCCGGGATCGATCCGCAGGCGTGGCAGGAAGTGGAGCGGACGTATCACCCCGCCGGGCCCGGCGACGATGCCGCCTACACGGTGCTGGTGTATCGACGCCGAGCTGCCGGATGAACCCTGCCGGCATGGTCGCCATTTCAAGCCCATGCGTTTCGGCGCCGCATGCGTGCAACTCGCGTTGTAACCGAATGACGCCTCCCTTATAACCCCGGGCAAATCGCAAGCCGGCGCATCGCCCTGCGGGCGACGCAGCAAGGAGACAGCCGATGCCATGGAGCAATCAGGGCGGCGGTCCCTGGGGATCCGGAGGCGGCAAGGGCCCGTGGGGCTCTGGGCCGCAGCCATCGGGCCCCACACCGCCCGACCTGGAGGAGTTCTTGCGCCGCAGCCAGGATCGGCTGCGCAGCGTCTTTCCCGGCGGCAGTCTCGGCGGCAGGGGCTTGAGCCTGATCGCGCTGGCCGCGGTGGTGATCTGGCTGTTCTCCGGCTTCTTCCAGGTCGCTCCCGACCAGCTCGGCGTCGTGCTGCGCTTCGGCAAGTATGTGCGCGATGCGAAGCCGGGCCTGAACTATCATTTGCCGTACCCGATCGAGTCGGTGCTGACGCCCAAGGTCACCCGGGTCAATCGCATCGACATCGGCATGCGGCTCGTCGAGGACCTGCGGCGCGGCACGACCATGCGCGACGTTCCCGAGGAAAGCCTGATGCTGACCGGCGACGAGAACATCGTCGACGTGGACTTCGCGGTGTTCTGGCTGATCAAGCCGGACGGCGCGAGCGAGTACCTGTTCAACATCCAGCAGCCGGAGGGGACCGTGAAAGCCGTGGCCGAAAGCGCCATGCGCGAGATCGTCGGCCGCTCGGAGATCGAGCCGGTCCTCACCGGCGCGCGGCAAAGCATCGAGAGCGCGGTGCACGAGCTGATGCAATCGACGCTCGACAAGTACGGTGCGGGGATCCAGATCACCCAGGTGCAGCTGCAGAAGGTCGATCCACCGTCGCAGGTGATCGACTCCTTCCGCGACGTGCAGGCCGCCCGCGCCGATCAGGAGCGTGCCCGTAACGAGGCGGAGACCTACGCCAACAAGGTGGTGCCGGAAGCGAACGGGCGCGCGGCGCAGATCAACCAGAGCGCCGAAGCCTATCGCGAGCAGACGGTGGCGGAGGCCAAGGGGCTCGCTGCGCGTTTCGTGAAGGTCTACGACGAGTACCGCAAAGCGCCGGACGTGACGCGTCAGCGGCTGTACCTGGAGACGATGGAACGTCTGCTCGGAGGAACCGACAAGATCATCATCGATCAGGGTGCCGGCAGCGGGGTGGTGCCATACCTGCCGCTCGACCAGCTGGCGCCGCGCCGGCCCGCGCCGACGCCGCAGGCGGGAGGCGCCCGATGAGGCTCAACATCCTCGGCGGGCTAGTCGCCGCCCTCGTCATCGTCGCCTTGATCGTCGCCTACAGCACCCTGTTCACGGTGTACCAGACCCAGCAGGCGCTGGTGGTTCGGCTGGGCAATCCGGTGCGCGTGATCACCGAGCCGGGGCTGAATTACAAGGTTCCGCTGGTCGACAGCGTGATCCACATCGACAAGCGCATCCTCGACCTCGAGAATCCGGCGCAGGAGGTCATCGCCTCCGACCAGAAGCGACTGGTCGTCGATGCATTTGCCCGCTACCGCATCAACAATCCGCTGAAGTTCTATCAGTCGGTCGGCAGCGTTGAAGGCGCCAACTCGCGCCTCTCGACTCTGCTCAATTCCGCGCTGCGGCGCGTGCTCGGCGAAGCCACGCTCATTCAGGTGGTGAAGGATCAGCGCGAGCAGCTGATGGCCCGGGTCCGCGAGCAGCTCGAGGGGGAAGCACAGGCTTTCGGCATCTCGGTTGTGGACGTGCGTATCCGCCGCGCCGACCTGCCGGATCAGAACAGCCAGGCGGTCTACCAGCGGATGATCACCGAGCGACAGCGTCAGGCCCAGCAGTTCCGCTCCAAGGGCACGCAGATGTCGCAGGAGATCCGGGCCAAGGCCGACCGGGAGGTGACCGTTCTGTTGGCGGAAGCACAGTCCAAGGGCGAGCAGATTCGAGGCGACGGCGATGCCGAGCGCAACCGCATCTTCGCCGAAGCCTATGGACGCGATCCCAACTTCTTCTCGTTCTACCGCTCCATGCAGGCTTACGAAGCGGGGCTGCGTTCCAACGACACGCGTATGCTGCTCAACCCGGATTCGGATTTCTTCCGCTACTTCGTCGACCCGGCAGGAAAGCCGCGCGAGGGAGCGGCGCCCGCGACGGCGCCGCACGCTCCGAGCACCACCGAGCCTGCACCGCCAGCAGCGCGTTAGCGGCACTTTCCAGCGAAACCGGTCGGCAGAGGATGGCTCAGTTCATCGTTGCGATCGGTCTCGTGCTGGTCATCGAGGGGCTGCTCTTCGCAGCGTTTCCGGCTTTCGCCAAGCGCATGGCGGCCACCGCGCTCGAGAGTCCGGAGACGTCGCTGCGGGTGGCCGGAATCGTCTCCGCCGTGGTGGGTCTCATCCTGATCTGGCTGGTGCGCGGATGAGCGTGTGCGCCGGACCGGATGTGCCGAGGTCCCGGTTTTGCCCCAATCGGCGGCCTAGTGACCCCGATCGAGATCACCCTTGCGTCGTCACCCGGACGGGAGCAGTGTCTCGCCCTCACCGGAATCCAGGAGCCTGAGGTCCCATGTTCGGCACCCTCGCCAGATCAGCACGGCCTCTCCGCCGATCGGCCGTGCTCATCGTTGCGGCGGCAGCAATGGTCTTGCCGGCGATCTCTACGGCCGCCGCGCGCGGGCCGGAGGTGATTGCCGACGTCTCCGAGCAGGTGATCGACGCGGTGGTCAACATCTCGACGTCGCAGAAGGTCGAGACGCGCAACAGCCCGATGCCGCAGCTGCCCAACGATCCGCAGCTCGACGAGCTGTTCAGGGATTTCTTCAATCGGCGCGGGCAGGCGGATCCGCGCGAGCGCGGACCGCGGCGGGTAAACTCGCTCGGCTCCGGCTTCATCATCGACCCGGCGGGGGTCGTCGTCACCAATTATCACGTCATCTCCGAGGCCGACGAGGTCACCGTCATTCTCAACGACGGAACCCGCCTGAAGGCGGAGATCATCGGCAAGGATCAGAAGACCGACATCGCCCTGCTGCGCGTGAAGCCCGAGAAGCCGCTGCGGGCGGTGAAATTCGGCGACTCCGAGAAGCTGCGGCTCGGCGAATGGGTGGTCGCAATCGGCAACCCGTTCAGCCTCGGCGGCACGGTGACGGCGGGGATCGTCTCCGCGCGCAACCGCGACATCCAGTCGGGTCCTTACGACAACTACATTCAGACCGATGCGGCCATCAACCGCGGCAACTCCGGCGGCCCGCTGTTCAATCTCGAAGGCGAGGTGATCGGGATCAATACCGCGATCATCTCGCCGTCCGGCGGCTCGATCGGCATCGGCTTTGCGGTCCCCTCGAAGACCGCGCTTCCGGTGATCGAGCAGCTCAAGCAGTTCGGCGAGACCCGGCGCGGATGGCTCGGCGTGCGCATCCAGCAGGTCACCGACGAGATCGCGGAAAGCCTCAACATCAAGCCGCCGCGCGGCGCCTTGGTCGCCGGCGTGGACGACAGGGGGCCGGCCAAGCCGGCCGGCATCGAGCCGGGTGACGTGATCGTCAAGTTCGACGGGAAGGAGATCAAGGAGATGCGCGACCTGCCGCGGGTCGTCGCCGACACCCCGGTCGGCAAGCAGACCCCGGTGGTCATCATCCGCAAGGGTCAGGAGCAGACGAAGACCGTCACCCTCGGCCGCCTCGAGGACGGTGAGAAGCTCGCGGCCGTGGATACGAAAAAGGAGAGCGCGCCCGAGAGCTCGGTGGTGAAGAAGGCGCTGGGGATGGATCTGGCGATCCTCTCGGATGAGCTGCGCCAGCGCTACAGGATCAAGGATACGGTCAACGGTGTCGTCATCACCGGTGTCGATGCGGGCTCGCCTGCCGCCGACAAGCGCTTGTCGGCGGGCGACGTGGTGGTGGAGGTGCAGGGCGAGGCCGTGGCCACCCCCGACGCGCTCCAGGCGCGCCTCGATCGGCTGAAGAAGGACGGCCGCCGCGTCGTCATGCTGCTGCTGGCGAAGCCCGACGGCGACACCCAGTTTGTGGCGCTGAGCCTGCAGTGACAGACGACAGAGGACGGACGACGGAGGACGGATGCAGCTCTTCCGTCCCGGTGCGGTTGTCGATTCGTTGTCCGTCGTCCGTCCTCTGTCCTCCGCTTAGTCCAGCACGTGGCTGAGCATCCCGTCGGCGAGCTTCGGCTCGAACCAGGTTGATTTCGGCGGCATGATCCCGCCTGCGTCCGCGACCGCCATCAGGTCGGCCATCTGCGTCGGATGGAGCGAGAACGCGACTGCCATCTCGCCCGATGCGACGCGCCGCTCGAGCTCGGCCAGTCCGCGCCCGCCCCCGACGAAGTCGATGCGCTTGTCGGTTCGGGGATCGACGATTCCGAACAAAGGCTCGATGATGCGCCGGGTGAGCAGCGTGATCGGCAATCGCCCGACCGGATCGTTGCCGGGCACGGGCTCGGGCGGGATCGTGAGCCGGTACCAGCGGCCGGCGAGGTACATGCCGAATTCGTTGGCGGCGCCGGGGGACACCGGCTGATCGGACGCGAGCACCGCGAAGCGGCTGCCGAGCTCGGCGAGGAGCCCATCGGGAGTGCGGCCGTTGAGATCCTGGAGGACGCGGTTGTAATCGAGAATCGTCATCTCGTGATGCGGAAATATCACGGCGAGGAAGCCGCCGTGCGAGTCGACACCCGCGCCGCGGGCCTGCGCGACGCGGGCGGCGGCCGCGGTGCGATGGTGGCCGTCACCGATATAGAGCGCCGGCAACGCCTCGAAGGCGCGCGTCAGCGCCTCGATCGAGTCGCGGTTGCCGACAACCCACAGCTGATGGCGGACCGCCTCGTCGGTCGTGACATCGAGCTCGGGCGGCTGCTGCGCGGCTTTGGCGAGCATCGCATCGATGCCCGGCGCCGCAGGGTAGGCCAGCATGACCGGCCCGGTCTGCGCGTTGACCGCCTCAATCTGTCGTGCCCGGTCGTCCTCCTTGGCCGGGGTCGTGTATTCGTGCCGGCGGATGCGGTTGCTGCGGTAATCGGCGAGCGAGGCGAGTGCTCCGAGCCCGGTCTGCTGCCGGGTGCCGGCGGCGAGCCGATAGATGTAGTAGCAAGGGCTCGCATCGCGAATGAGAGCGCCGGCGGCGATGGTGCGGGAAAAGTTCTCCGCGGCCTTGGCGTAGGCCGCGGGATCATGGGGGTCGATCGCGGGATCGAGATCGATCTCGGGCTTGGAGATGTGCAGGAAGCTCCATGGCCGGCCCTTGGCACGCTCGCGTGCCTCGGCGCTCGACAGCACGTCATAGGGCGGCGCCAGAATCTCGGCGGCGTGCCCGGCTGCCGGCCGCAGCGCGCGGAAGGGTCGAATGAGCGTCAAGCAAGCCCCCCGGATGCAAATCCGCCCGACCTGCGGATCGGAAGCGGCGTCCCGCGACGCGCTCGGCCGGCGCGAAACGGCGTGTAGCACGATCCCGAGCAGGTGGGCAAAATCGCCGCTGCGCTGTACCAATCGGGAGAGATACGTCCGGCGATTTTGCCAGCCCCAACCGATCCGTCGTGAGCAGACCCGATGCCGTCCTCGTAGCCGGCCCCACCGCCGCCGGCAAGTCGGCGCTCGCGCTGGCGCTCGCCGAGGAGCTCGGCGGCAGCATCGTCAACGCGGATTCGATGCAGGTCTATCGCGATCTGCGCGTCATCACGGCCCGCCCCACGCCGGCCGAGGAGGGGCGCGTGCCGCACTACCTGTACGGGCATGTCGACGTCGCCGAGAGCTATTCCGTCGGCCGCTGGAGCCTCGACGCGCGTGCCGCATTGGCGCAGGTCGGCTGTGCCGGGCGCCTGCCGATCATCGTCGGCGGCACCGGGCTCTACTTCAAGGTCCTCACCCAGGGGCTGGCCGCGGTTCCGCCGATTCCGGCGCACATCCGCGCGACAGTGCGGACGCGGCTTGCGACCGAAGGGCCCGCACCGCTCTATGCCGAGCTCGCCGAGCGCGATCCGGATGTGGTGCGCCGGGTGATGCCGGGCGACCGCGCCCGCGTCACGCGCGCGCTGGAGGTCGTGTTGGCGACCGGACGCTCGCTGAGCGAGTGGCATCGAGAGGGCATCCGTCCTGTGCTCGATGCACGGGGGGCGCTGAAAATCTTCCTCGAGGTCGAGCGGGCGGAGCTTTACCGGCGGATCGACGCGCGCTTTGCGGCAATGCTGGCGGCGGGCGCCGTCGAGGAAGTTCGCGAGCTGGCTGGTCGCGGCCTCGACCCGAGCCTGCCGGCGATGAAGGCGCATGGCGTGCCGGCGCTGATCCGGCATCTGCGCGGGGAGCTCACGCTTGCCGAGGCTGCCGAGGAGGCAAAGCGCGACACCCGCCGCTACACTCGCCGGCAGGCGACCTGGTTCCGTCATCAGCTGCCGGATTGGACCTGGGTCGCACCGGAAAGCGCCCTGGCGGAGATTCGTCGGGCGCTCGGCCGTTGACGCACCGGCTTCCGTCGCCAGAAGCCTGCGGCGCTCACCGCCAATCCGGCTGCGAGCACCCACCAAGCCGGGCGTATCTCCATGTCGAAATCGAGATGCGAGAGGAGAACGCGTCTGCCGTCGACTCCGCTGGTGAGCATGTAGAGCGTTGCTTCGCCCAGCGCGGTGACCGCCGCGGCCGCCACGGCGAGCAGCAGCAGATGCACCGGGGTCACCTCCCCATTGAGGCGGTAGAGCCCGCGATAGGCGAGAAGCCAGCTGAGGAAGCCCCCCATCAGCACCGTCTCGTAGATGTCGAGCTTGGACTGGATGAAGAAATGCACCACCCCGAGCGGGGCGATGACATAGACGAGACGATGCAGTGCACTCCAGCGTTGCGCGCCCAGCCGGCGGATTGCCGCGTCGGTCGAGGTCGAGGCGAGCGCGATCAGCCCGGTCAGGGCCACCGCGCCGATCAGGAGATAGATCCGCAGCACGATCTCGCTTCCGACCTTGAGCAGGTCGAAGTGCTGGTCGCAGACGTAGAGGGACAGATGCAGCACGGCATAGGCCGCGCAGGCCACCCCGAGCGTGCGCCGCGCCAGAGCGAGTCGCGGGTAGTTGAGGATGCGCTGCGCCGGGGTCACCGCCAGCGTGATCAGCAGCAGCCGCAGGGTCCAGTCCCCGGCCTGGTGGATCGCCTCGGTGAACGGGCGCGGGCCGAGATCGTCGGTCAGCGCCTGATAGGCGAGCCAGCAAGCCGGCAGCACCGCCGCCGCGAAGGCCGCGATCTTGACCGGAGACCAGCGCCCGGACCGCTCACGAAGGAATGGCATTGCTCGAGGGCCTGCCGCCGCAAATCGGGATCAGCATAAGCATACAAGCAGAGACTCTAACGCTCGATCAAATGCGGTGCGGCAATAACGCTCCACCGATCACGTTTTGAAGAGCACCGCGTCGGAGCAGCATCGGTAAGTGCGGTCGCTTGCCCCGCCGAGATCCAACCCACCGCTATCGAGGCGTCGATGACGAGAGCCATTGATCGACCTGTTCCTCGTCCTCCGCCTCGAGCTCGCGCTTCATCTCATCCCAGCCTTGCTGCGCCTTCTCTTCCGACACTGGCGGGCCCTGTTCGGCTTGCAGGGCGCGCAGGGCGGCGGCCGCGGTCGCGGCGGCGGCACGATCGACCTCGTCCACTGCCACGATGCGGGCTACAGGTCGGCCATTTTTTGTGATCACGAACGTCTCGCCCTTCTCGGCTCGGGCCACAGCTCCGAAAACCTGGTTTTCGCTTCGTATGCTCCGATGCCCAGTTGCAACAGGTAAAGCTTGATTGTTGACTTTCGAGTCCGGGTGCCCTATGGGTTCGCAATGAAATGATCGGATAGACAGCTGGATGACTAATTTTATTACAAGCGTGCCGGTACTGGTAGGAATGCGCACCGCCGCGGGTGGCTAGCCCACCCGTGCCTGGGGCGGTGCGCAACAGGGGCCCTCGCGGCCCTTTTTGATTCCCGGAGAGCCGAGTGGAGTGAACGATGACGAAGGAAATGACCGGCGCCGAGATGGTGATGGCAGCCCTCGCCGACCAGGGCGTCCAGCATCTCTTCGGGTATCCCGGCGGCGCCGTGCTGCCGATCTATGATGCGCTGTTCCAGCAGAAGCAGGTCGAGCATATCCTCGTGCGCCATGAGCAGGGGGCGGTGCACGCCGCCGAAGGCTATGCGCGCTCCACCGGCAAGGTCGGCTGCGTGCTGGTCACCTCCGGGCCCGGCGCCACAAACGCCGTCACCGGCCTCACCGACGCGCTCTGCGATTCGGTCCCCCTGGTCGTGATCACCGGCCAGGTGCCCACCCATCTGATCGGCAACGACGCGTTCCAGGAATGCGACACCATCGGCATCACCCGGCCGTGCACCAAGCACAATTACCTGATCAAGAGCATTGCCGACCTGCCGCGGGTTCTGCACGAGGCTTTCCACATCGCGAGCAGCGGCCGGCCCGGTCCGGTGGTGGTCGACATCCCCAAGGATGTCCAGTTCGCCCGAGGCATCTACTCGCGACCGAGGGATTTCCAGCACCAGGGCTACCGGCCGAAGCTCAAGGGCGAGCTCGAGCGCATCAAGGCGGCGATCGAGCTCATGCGCCAGGCCAGGCGTCCGCTCTTCTATACCGGCGGCGGCATCATCAATTCCGGTCCCGAGGCAAGCCAGCTGCTGCGCGAGCTCGTCAGGCTGACGAGGTTTCCGATCACCTCGACGCTGATGGGGCTCGGGGCGTATCCGGCGGACGACCCGCAATGGCTCGGCATGCTCGGCATGCACGGCACCTGGGAAGCCAACTGGGCGATGCACGACTGCGACCTGATGATCTGCATCGGCGCCCGTTTCGACGACCGCATCACCGGCCGGCTCGACGCCTTCTCGCCCGCCTCCCGGAAGATCCACGTCGATATCGATCCTTCCTCGATCAACAAGAACGTCAAGGTCGACGTGCCGATCGTCGGCGACTGCGCCCACGTGCTCGAGGACATGGTGCGGCTGTGGCGCGCCGGCTCGGTCCAGCCGGACCGCAAGGCGCTCGATGCCTGGTGGCAGCAGATCGAGAAGTGGCGCGCACGCAAGTCGCTCGCCTACCGGAGCTCGAACCAGGTCATCAAGCCGCAATATGCCATCCAGCGGCTCTACGAGCTGACCAAGGATCGCGACACCTACATCACCACCGAGGTGGGCCAGCACCAGATGTGGGCAGCGCAGTTCTATCGGTTCCAGGAGCCGAACCGCTGGATGACGTCGGGCGGGCTCGGCACGATGGGCTACGGGCTGCCGGCCTCGATCGGCGTGCAGCTGGCGCATCCGGATTCGCTGGTGATCGACATCGCCGGCGAGGCCTCGGTGCTCATGACCATGCAGGAGATGTCGACGGCGGTGCAGTTCGAGCTGCCGGTGAAGATCTTCATCATCAACAACCAATACATGGGCATGGTCCGCCAGTGGCAGGAGCTGCTGCACGGCGGACGCTACGCGCATTCCTATACCGAGGCGCTGCCCGATTTCGTCAAGCTCGCCGACGCCTATCACGCCGTCGGCATCCGCTGCGAGCGGCCGGGTGATCTCGATGCGGCCATCCGCGAGATGATCGAGGTCAGGCGACCCGTCATCTTCGATTGCGTGGTCGATCCGAACGAGAACTGCTTCCCCATGATCCCCTCCGGCCGTGCCCACAACGAGATGCTGCTGGGCGATGCCGGAGTGAGCGTGGAGGAGGCCGTCACCGAGGAAGGCAAGGTCATGGTGTGACCGCCGTGAGCACCGCAGCCTCCGCCCCAAGTCACTACCCCGCGGCGACGCGGTCGGAGCAGGTCGAGACCCACACCCTCTCGGTGCTCGTCGACAACGAGCCCGGGGTGCTGGCGCGCGTCATCGGCCTGTTCTCGGGCCGCGGCTACAACATCGAGTCGCTCACCGTCTCGGAGACCGAGCACGAGAAGCACCTGTCGCGCATCACCATAGTCACTCGCGGCACGCCGATGGTGATCGAGCAGATCAAGAACCAGCTGGAGCGGCTGGTGCCGGTGCACCGGGTGATCGACATGACCATCGCCGGCCCGCACCTCGAGCGCGAGCTCGCCATGGTCAAGGTGCGCGGCCGGGGGGAGCACCGGATGGAGGCGCTGCGGCTCGCCGACGCCTTCCGCGCCCGGGTGATCGACGCCTCGACCGAGAGCTTCGTGTTCGAGATCACCGGCGGGAGCGAGAAGATCGAGAGCTTCATCGCGCTCATGATTCCGCTCGGGCTGGTCGAGGTCTCGCGCACCGGGATCGTGGCGATCGGCCGCGGTCCGGAGGGGATGTGACCGGCAGCCGCTTGATTTCCGGCGTCGATTGCCGTTTCTGCCGGCGTGCTCGTCACGTCATGAAAAAGGGCTCCAAATGCGCGTTTATTACGATCGCGATGCCGACATCAACCTGATCAAGGGCAGGAAGGTGGCCATCATCGGCTATGGCAGCCAGGGCCATGCCCATGCGCTCAATCTGCGCGACTCCGGCGTCAAGGACGTCGCGGTCGCCCTGCGCCGGGGCTCGCAGGGGGTGAAGAAGGCGGAGGCCGAGAAGCTCAAGGTGATGGAGGTCGCCGAGGCCGCCAAATGGGCCGACGTGATGATGATGCTCACGCCGGACGAGCTGCAGGCCGACATCTACCGCGACCACCTCCACGGCAGCATGAAGAACGGGGCGGCGCTGATGTTCGCGCACGGCCTCAACATCCATTTCAACCTGATCGAGCCGCGCGCCGACCTCGACGTCATGATGATCGCGCCGAAAGGTCCCGGGCATACGGTGCGCGCCGAGTACCAGCGCGGCGCCGGCGTCCCGGTGCTGATGGCGGTGCACCGGGACGTGTCGGGCAATGCCCATGATCTGACGCTCTCCTACGGAGCCGCGATCGGCGGCGGCCGCGCCGGCATCATCGAGACGACCTTCCGCGAGGAATGCGAGACCGACCTGTTCGGCGAGCAGTCGGTCCTGTGCGGCGGGCTGGTGGAGCTGATGAAGGCCGGCTACGAGACCCTGGTCGAGGCCGGCTACGCGCCCGAGATGGCGTATTTCGAATGCGTGCACGAGGTGAAGCTGATCGTCGATCTGATCTACGAAGGCGGCATCGCCACGATGAACTATTCCGTCTCCAACACCGCCGAGTACGGCGAATATGTCTCCGGTCCGCGCGTGGTGAACGAGGCCACGCGCGCCGAGATGAAGCGGATTCTCGCCGATATCCAGTCCGGAAGGTTCGTCAAGGACTGGATGCTGGAGAACCGGGTCAATCAGACGTCGTTCAAGGCGATGCGCGCCAAATGCGCGACCCACCCGATCGAGCAGGTCGGCGAGAAGCTGCGCGCCATGATGCCGTGGATCAAGCAGCGGGCGCTGGTGGACCGCAGCCGGAACTGAGGATGCGCCCCGGCGTGGCGCAAAGCCGTAGTACGCCCGATTGAAACCGTGCAGCAGCGCGTGAAATCCGGGACCCCGGATTTCGTGTACGCCAATTCGGGCTACGGCCCTTGGTCGTCGAGCGGATGTCGAAGCGAGTTGATGGCGGCGGGGGCCCGACCGCGCGCAGGGTCGGCCCGCCGGCGGTCAGGCTGGCTGAAATTGCGGTAAGCTTCCGCGTTCCTGACGGCAGCCTCTATCGGGCGATCGATCGCAGCAGCCTCTCGCTCGCCGACGGCGAGTTCGTCGCCATCGTCGGCCCGACCGGTTGCGGCAAGTCCACCCTGCTCAATCTGGCCGCGGGCCTGCTGCAACCGTCCTCGGGACGGATCGAGATATTCGGCGCCCCGCTCAATGGCCTCAATCGTCAGGCCGGCTACCTGTTTCAGGCCGAGGCGCTGTTTCCCTGGAAGACCGCGCTGGAGAACGTCGCCATCGGTCTCGAGACCGCAGGCACTGCGCGCGTCGAGGCACGCGACCGCGCGCAGGGCTGGCTCGCCCGGGTCGGCCTCGCCGGCTTCGGCGGCCGCTATCCGCACATGCTCTCGGGCGGGCAGCGCAAGCGCGTCGGCCTGGCGCAGGTGCTGATCCGCGATCCGAAGATCCTGCTGATGGACGAGCCGTTCGGCCCGCTCGACGCGCAGACGCGGCAGATCATGGGCAACCTTCTGCTCGACCTGTGGAGCGGCGACCGCAAGGCCGTGCTGTTCGTGACCCACGATCTCGAGGAGGCGATCGCGCTCTCGGACCGGGTGGTCATCATGTCGGCCGGCCCGGCCTCCCGGGTGATCGGCGACTGGCAGGTTGCGCTGCCGCGCCCGCGCGACATCGCCGAGATCAAGCTCGAGCCCGCCTTCCAGGACCTGCATCGCGAGATCTGGGCGAGCCTGAAAGAGGAGGTGCTCAAGCAGATGACGGAGGACAGATGACGGACGACAGACGACGGATGACAGATGACGGATGACAGATGACGGATGACAGATGACAGATGATCGATACTGAGCGTCATGGCCGGCCTCGTGCAGCCTCGTGTCGGCCATCGCGATCCTGAATCGGGATCGCCGGGACGAGCCCGGCGATGACCGAACTATGGCACGTCCCGGTGAAATTGAGCCGCGGTGGCGCGACAGCGTCCCCTCCCCCGCATAGCGCGTCGAAGACGCGCGTAAACGCGCTAATGCCGGGGGAGGGACAGGGAGGGGGCGCAAAATGAGCCGGTGCCGCACCTCCTCCCCACCCCTCCCCCGATGTACAGACCGGGGACATCGAGGACACTTTTCGCCCCCGTTCGGGGACATCGAGGACACTCTTGCCCCACCCGATTCGGTCGGAGGAGGGGGCTCGATGCCTTGGCGGGAGCAATCCATCATGGACCAGCGT